>DASQOL010000148.1:0-22727 GCA_035644475.1 Gammaproteobacteria bacterium
GCGAGCTCGAGCAACCGCCGCCCGATCCCGAGCCCTTGGCGGCGCGGCGCCACCGCAATCCAATAAAGGTCGTAGCTGCGCTCGGTGAGCGGCACCGCGCCCCAGGCGCAGTAGCCGACGAGCTCGCCGTCGAGGTCCGCGAAGATGAACTCGTAGCCGCTCCTCGTGCCGATCCGGAGGCGTTCTTGTAGAAGCTCGAGCGCGATCGTGCGTTCCTCGGGATGGAACACCTTGGTCGCCGCCACGAGCTTGCGCAGCGCGGACAGATCGGCCGCGCGCGCCCGGCTCCGGAATTTGATGCGCGGCGGCGTCATCGCCGCGCTCCCGCGCCGCGTAGCGCGTCCTCGAGCAGCGCGGCGACCATCGTCTCGAAGTCGATGCCCGCCTCGGCCGCCGCGGCCGCGAATCCGGCATCCGGCGACAGGCAGGGATTGGCGTTGATCTCGAGAACCCACGGCTCGCCGCGCTCGTCGACGCGGAAGTCGACGCGCGCGTAGCCGGCGAGCGCGAACACGTCCCAACACTCGAGCGCGAGATCCCTCGCCCGCTCGCTCAAACCCGTTTCGATCGCGAAGCTGCGCACCGTATTGCGGTATTCGAAGCTCGACGTGTCCCATTTGGCGGCGTAGCCGACGATGCGCGGCTTCCCCGCCGGGAAGTCCCGGAAGCGGATCTCGGCGATCGGCAGCACGCGCGGCGCGTCGCCGGCCGCGAGCAGCGCGACGTTGAGCTCGCGCCCCGGCACGAACGCCTCCGCGAACCACTCGCCGCCGAGCTCTTTCCGCCGCGCTTGCAGCGCCGCCTCCACGGCCGGCCCGCTGACGATCGAGCTGTCGTCGAGGCCGAGCGACGAGTGCTCGTGCAGCGACTTCACGATCCATTGGTCGGGCGCGCGGTCGGCCGCGCCCTCGCCGAAGAGCGGCGGCGTCGGCAGGCCGGCGCGGCGCAGCGCGCGCTTGGCCAGCACTTTGTCCGAGGTGAGCGCGAGCGCGGTCGCGGAGCAGCCCGTGAAGGGCACCTCGAGCGCCGCGAGCAGCGCGGGCACCACCTGCAGCAACCGCCCGTTCCCGTCGAGCGACTCGACGAGATTGAACACGACGCGCGGCGCGAGCTCGCGGAGCCGGCGTTGCAGCGCCGCGAGGTCGAGCCCGACCGGCACCGTGACCGGCTCGAACCCGAGCTCGCCGAGCGCGGTTGCGATCGCCGCGGCCTCGTGCAGCGTGTCGCTCGCGTCGGGCCGGCCGTCGGCCGCGGCGGCGTCGTGGAGCAGCGCGACGGTGCGGGAAGCGTTCACGCGAAGCGCGCGGAGGCGTGGCGCACGATCTCAGAGATCAGCGTGCGGTAGTCCATGCCGGCGAGCGCCGCCATGATCGGCAAGTCGGAATGCTCGGGCGAGAGGCCCGCCAGCGGGTTCACCTCGAGCAGCTGCGGCCGGCCGCGGCCGTCGAGGCGCACGTCGACGCGGCCTGCGTCACGGCAGCCGAGGCAGCGCCAGGCCGCGAGCGCCACGTCCTCGACCTCCGCGCACAGTCTCCCGGGCTCGAGCAGCCGGTAGTCGACGAGCTCCCGCCATTGCGCCTTGTTGCGATACGAATAGACGCCCTCGTCGGCCCCGTCGCGCAGCACGACCTCGAGCGCCGCAATCGCGCGCGCGCCCGAACCGGTGCCGAGCACGCCGACCGTGAACTCGCGCCCCGACAAGTACGTCTCGACCAGCACGGGTTGGCGATATTCGGCGAGCAGCTCCTCGCAAGTCTCGACCAAAGCCTCGCGCGAGGTCACGAGCGACTTCGCGGTCACGCCCTTGCTCGTGCCTTCGGCCACCGGCTTCGCGAACAGCGGCGGCGGCAGAGTCACGGCGGCCGCCTCGGCCGCGGTCGTCACGAGCGCGAAGTCCGGCGTGGGCACGCCGCAGCCGCGCGCGACGTGCTTCGCCATGCCCTTGTGCAGCGTCAGCGCGCAGACGAGGGGGTCCGAGAACGTGTACGGCTGGTCGTAGGCCTCGAGCAGCGCCGGCACCTGCGACTCGCGGCCGAAGCCCGCCACACCCTCGGCGATGTTGAAGACGAGGTCCCAGCGCTCGCCGGCAACGAGCCGCGCCGCGAGCGCACGCACGTGCCCGATCCTGACGATCCCGTGGCCGAGCGACTCGAGCGCGCCCGCCACGGAGTCGATCGTGGCGGGGGAGTCGAACTCGGCGACGGCGTGCTCGGAGAAGCCGAGCGCCAAATAGTCGCTCTTCAGATCGTACGTGAGGCCGATCCGCACTTGTGGGAGTCTGTCCCTAACGGCTACGGCTGCTTGCCGAGGGTGCCGCCCGGGTCCGGGTAGCGCACTTCGGCGCCGCGGAAGTTCCGGAGCAGCAGGTCGTCGCCGTCGCGGCCGAGCACGGCGGACGGCAGCATCGCGATCTTACCTCCGCCGCCCGGCGCGTCGACCACGAAGCTCGGCACCGCGTAACCGGTGGTGTAGCCGCGGAGCTGGGAAATCAGCTCGAGGCCCTTGTCGACCGTCGTCCGGAAATGCGCCGAGCCCTTGATCGGATCGCACTGGTAGAGGTAGTACGGCCGCACGCGAATCTTCAAGAGCTCGTGGAACAGCTTCTTGAGCGTCGCGACATCGTCGTTGACGCCCTTCAAGAGCACCGTCTGGCTACCAAGCGGAATGCCGGCGTCGGCGAGCCGGCCGCAGCCTTCGGCGACCTCGGGCGTGATCTCGTCGGGATGCGTGAAGTGCAGGCTCATCCACAGCGGGTGGTAACGCCGCAGCATCTTCACCAAACCGGGCGTCACGCGCATCGGCTGAACGACGGGCTGCTTCGAGCCGATCCGGATGAACTCGAGGTGCTTGATCGCGCGCAGGCGCGACAGCACGTACTCGAGCCGGTCCTCGTCGAGCGACAGCGGGTCGCCGCCGGAGATCAGGCAGTCGCGGACCGCCGGGGTGTTCTCGATGTACTCGATCGCGCGGTCGATGTCGGCCTTGCGCAGCGCGCGCTCGCCGCTCGCGCCGACGAGCCGGGCCCGGGTGCAGTAGCGGCAATAGACCGAGCAGAAATTGGTGACGAGCAGCAGCACCCGGTCGGGGTAGCGGTGCACGAGCCCGGGCACGGGGCTGTGGCCGTCCTCGCCGAGCGGATCCTCTTCCTCGCCCGCACCGCGGTCGAATTCGGCGAGCGTCGGGATCGTGGTCCGGCGCAGTCCCTGCATCGGGTCGGCCGGGTCGATCAGGCTCATGTAGTACGGCGTGACGCCGATCGGCAGGGGGCCCGAGTGACGGGTGATCGCCGCGCGCTCGTCGTCGGTGACTTGGATGACTCGCTCGAGCTGCTCGAGGCTTCTGACGCGGCTCCTGTTCTGCCAGCGCCAGTCGTTCCACTCGGCCGTCTTCACGCCGGGGAAATGGCGACGGCGGAACTCGTTGCTCGCCGCGCTGACGACGAAGCGGGGACGCGAGCCGCCGGCGAGCTGCACCGGCGGGCGAAGGCCGTTGAGCGCTCGAGCGGTTTCTCGACCGTTGTTTTCTCGAAGAGGGGGGGGTGTCAGGACAGACGCTTGCTCGGCTCGCGCCGAACTCGGAGGTTCTTCCTCCAGAGGCTGCAGCTTGTTCACCTGAAGCAGACGTCCACGGGCACGGGGCCCATTATTTATTCGTTAACCGGGCAATTCCGTCGTTACCCGACTGGGCAGACCATCTGCCGCTCAACGAAAACGGCGTAAATATAGAACGCCCTCGTGAGATTGCAAGTATTTTTTTCGGCCACCCCGATCGAGTCGAACGCGCGAGCGAAGCGTCGCAACCGTGACTTAGGGAACACACTTCGGCGCAACGTCGAGCGTAGAATACGCCGCGAGTTTCGGAGACTCCCCCATGACGAAGAACGCAACTTTGAGCTTCGACGGCAAGAGCTACGACCTACCGGTCGTCGTCGGCACCGAGGCCGAGCAGGCCGTCGATATCTCGACGCTGCGCGCGAAAGCGGGGCTGATCACGCTCGACAGCGGCTATGCGAATACCGGCGCGTGCACCAGCGACATCACCTTCATCGACGGCGAGAAGGGCATCCTCCACTACCGCGGCTACCCGGTCGAGGAGCTGGCCGAGAAGTCGACCTTCGTCGAAACCGCGTATCTCCTGATCTTCGGCGAGCTACCGACCGCGCCTCAGCTCGCGGACTTCCGCCGCCTGCTCGGCGAGCACGAGTTCATCCACGAGGACATGCTGCACCACTTCGACGGCTTCCCTTCGGACGCGCCGCCGATGGCCATCCTGTCGGCCATGATCAACGCCGTGGGCTGCTTCGAGCCGGTGTTCATGCAACCCCAGGACAGCGGCAACTTCCGTGAGCCCGCCGCGCGGCTCATGAGCAAGGTCCGGACGATCGCGGCGGCCAGCTACCGCAAGTCGATCGGCAAGCCGATCAACTACCCGCGCACCGACCTGCGCTACACGGCCAACCTGCTCCACATGATGTTCTCGAACCCGCACCGGCTCTATCAGCCGGACGAGGTCGTGGTCCGGGCGCTCGACCAGCTGCTGCTGCTCCACGCCGACCACGAGCAGAACTGCTCCACCTCGACGGTCCGCATGGTCGGCTCGTCGCAGGCGAACCTGCACGCCTCGGTCGCGGCCGGCGTCTGCGCCCTCTGGGGCCCCCTGCACGGCGGCGCCAACGTCGCCGTCATGGACATGCTGACCCGGCTCAAGGACAGCGGCGAGAAGCTCGAGACGTTCATCGCGAAGGTCAAGGACAAGGACGCCCACAGCCGGCTCATGGGCTTCGGCCACCGCGTCTACAAGAACTTCGACCCGCGCGCGCGGATCATCAAGGACGCCTGCCACGCGTTGCTCAAGAAGCTCGGCGTCAACGACCCGCTGCTCGAGCTCGCCATGCGGCTGGAAGAGGTGGCGCTCAAGGACGAATACTTCGTGGCGCGCAAGCTCTACCCGAACGTCGATTACTACAGCGGCATCATCATGCGCGCCGTCGGCATCCCCACCGACATGTTCACGGTGCTGTTCGCCATCGGCCGGCTGCCGGGCTGGATCGCGCACTGGCGCGAGGTCCGCGTCGCGAGCGGGCCGCGAATCGACCGGCCGCGGCAGATCTACACGGGCTCGACCAAGCGTTCGTTCGTGCCCGTGGAGCAGCGCAAGTAGCGCGATGAAAGTCCTGATGGTCTGCTCGGAGTTCGCCCCGTTGGCGAAAACGGGTGGACTCGCGGACGCCGTCACCGGCCTCTCCCGCGCGCTCGCCGAGCGCGGCCACGACGTCCGGGTGCTGTTGCCGCGCTACTCGCGGTTGCCGGCGCCGTCGGGGCGGCCGCTGCGGGCGCCGGGCGGCGACTATTCGTTCATCGAAGCCGGGTCCGTCGAAGCCGGGTCCGTCGAAGCCGGGTCCGTCGAGGCCGGCGTCGCGGCCGCGGCGACTCGGCCGCGCCGGCGCGCGAGCTCCGCCCCACGCGTCTACGCCGTGGACTTGGGCGATCTCGGCTCGGAAGGCATCTACAGCGGTGACCAAAGCGACGCCGGCCGCTTCCTCAAGCTGTCGCTCGCCGTCGAGCCGTTGTGCGCGGCCCTCGGTTGGAAGCCGGACGTAGTCCACTGCCACGACTGGCACGCGGCGCTCGTGCCGGTGGCGCTCAAAACGCGCGTCAAGCCGCCGCCGACGGTGCTCACGCTCCACAACATCGGCTACCAGGGGATCTTCGACGCCGACGTCCTCGAGCTGTACGGCGCGGCGGCGCTGCGCCCGGCCCTCGCGCCGGACGCGCTCGCCGGCGACGCGGTGAATTTCTTGAGGGCCGGCCTCCGGGCCGCCGACGTCGTCACCACCGTGAGCCCCACCTACGCAAAGGAAATCCTCACCCCCGCCTACGGCATGGGGCTCGAGGGTCTCCTCAGCGAGCGCGACGACGACGTCGTCGGAATCTTGAACGGCGTCGACTACGACACGTGGGGGCCACGCGTCGACCCGTTCATCGACGCCCACTACGACGTCGATCGCCTCGCGCCGAAGTACCGGCTGAAGGAAGCGCTGTCGCTGCGACTCGGCCTCGTGCCCGGTCAGAACGCACCGCTCGTGGGCGTCGTGAGCCGGATCGTCCCGCAGAAGGGCATCGATCTGGTCGCCGCGGCGCTGCCGACCTTGCTGCTCGAGACGCGGGCGAATTTCGTGTTCCTGGGCAACGGCGACGCGAGCACGGTCGCGGAGCTCCGCAGGATCGCCGCGGAGCAGCCGCAGCGGGTGTCGTTCACCGACGCGTACGACGAGCCCCTCGCGCACCAGATCTTCGGCGGCAGCGACGTGTTCCTCGTGCCGTCGCGTTATGAGCCCTGCGGGCTCACCCAGATGTACGCGCTGCGTTACGGCACCATCCCGGTCGTGCGCGCCACCGGCGGCCTCGCCGACACGATCACGCACTTCGACCCGCGGGCAGGCACCGGCAACGGCAGCGTGTTTCGCGACGCCGACCTAGGGGGGCTCCTCTGGGGCGTGCGCAGCGCGTTCGGCTGGTTCGAGGAGGCCGACGTCTGGTCACGGCTCATGCGCAACGCGATGGCCGCGGACTTCTCGTGGCGCGAGCAGGTGCGGCCGTACGAGGAGCTCTACCGCGAGCTCGTGTCGGCTCGAGGTCGCCCCACCGCGCGGCGCGGCGTCACTTGAGCACGCACTCCCCGACGTAGAGCTCCGGCCGCGAGGTGAACCCCGGCAGCACCGTGGGCGAGTACTCGTGCCGGCTCTGCATGGCCTTGAGGCGGCCGGGCGCGGTCTCGGTCGCGAGCACGGTGGTCACGTAGAGCGGCCCGGTGTCGCTGATCTGCATGAAGTGCAGATAGCCCTGTGAGTAGCGCACCGAGATGAACGTGTTGCCGAACCCGCTATCGGCCTCGGCGGTGCCGCCGTCGACGTCGATGTCGGTGAAGGTCACGGAGATGTCGGCCTTGGTCACGGCCGCGCTGGTCTTGGCCCCATCCCAGGTCCCGGTGGCAAGCGTCGTGAACTTGCACTCGAGCCGCTTGGCGGCGGCGAGCTTGCGGCCGAGCTCGCGCTCGTTGGCCTGGGCCTGACCGGCGGCGTCGCGCGTTTGACCTAACGCGAGCGCGGCGGCGACGATTGCGAGCGTGGCGACGAGGCGGTGCAGCACGCCCAGTTTTTAGCACGACCGCGAGGTCCGGCGCCATGCGCCGACGTTCGCGTCGTGTCTCACTTTGGCGATGCGATGCGCGTGACGGCGGCGGACGTACCTCGAAGGGTCTCCCCGAGACCCTCGCCGCACAGGGCCGCAATTTGCATCCTGCAATTGCGGCACTCCCGCCATCCATGGCGGTCGGATGTGCGGCGCGGAGCCCCAGGGATGGTCTTCCGGCGTGTCTCGGGGAGGCCCTTCGAGGTGCGGCCGCCGCCACGATGAGGCTAAGCGCCAAAGTGAGACACGACGCGAGCGGTTGTGCGAATTGACCCGCGGCGACGGCGGCCTCGATAATCTGACGCGTGAGTAGGCAATTCTTAGCGCGCGCTGCCGCGCTCGTTATCGCAGCCGCGCTGTTCGTTCTGCCGATGGCGGACGGGCAGGTCGTCGATGATCCGCAGTTGCTCGAGCAGCTCAGGCAGCTGTTCCCCGACGCCGGGAGCTTCGCGGCCAAGAGTGGCAATCCGCCGGCCTTCAAGGCGTTCGGAGCGGCTGCGTCGGGTCAGGAGCCCGCGCTCCTGGGATACGCGTTTTGGACCACGGAGCTCGAGCCGCTCGAGCGGGGCTTCGACGGCCCGATCAAGATGCTGGTCGGCATGGACACCGCGGGCGTGCTCAAGGGCATCATCGTCACCGAGCACCACGAGCCGTACGGCTACTTCTCGGTCGACACGCCGGAGTTCGCGGCGCAGTTCAAGGGGAAGAACATCCGCGACAAGTTCCAAGTCGGTGGCGACGTCGACGCGATCTCGCGCGCCACGATCAGCGTTACGAGCTCGAGCCGCGCGATCCGCAACAGCTCGCGGCGCGTCGCCCGCACCTACCTCGCGCCCGCGAAGCCAGACCCGCAGCCCGCGACGCCGAGCCAGTGAGCGCGATGGCGCGTTGGCAGCGCTTCTGCGGCGCGCTATTGCGGACGCTCGCCGTCTGCGCCCTGCTCGCGGGCACGGCCGGGGCGCAACCGCAGCCGCCCGACGACGCCGGCTTTGGCTTCGAGGAAGTCGACGACGCCGCGCCGTCGCTCGCCGACGTCGTGCGCAGCCAGGCGCTCGACGTCGCGCTGTTCGCGGCGTTCGCAACGCTCGCGATGACGAGCTTCCTGCGCAAGAGCACGCGGCTGAAATACGTCACGCTCGTCGTGTCCGTGCTCTACCTGGGTTTCTACAAGAGTCAGCTGCTGTCGATCGTCAACATCTTCAGCACGCTCAAGGGCAACCCGCCGCTGTTCCTGTCGAACCTCGGCTGGTCGGCGTTCGTCGTGTTCGGCGTGGTGACGACCGTGCTCTGGGGCCGCGTCTATTGCGGGCGGATCTGCGCGTTCGGCGCGCTCACGCAGCTCATCGACGCCGTGGTTCCCGCGCGCTTCCGCGTCACGGTTCCGCCGGCGCTGGAGCGGCGTTTGAGCTTCGTCAAGTACGTCGTGCTGGTCGCGGCCGTGGGTTACTTCCTCGCGACGGACGACAACCTGTTCTACCGCTACATCGAGCCGTTCTGGCTCTTCAGCCGCGAGGGGACGACCGCGCTCTGGATCGGCGTGGGCGTGCTACTCGTCGCGAGCGTCTTCGTGCGCAACCTCTACTGCCGGTTCATGTGCCCGCTCGGCGCCGCGCTCGGGCTCGCGTCGCTGCTCACCGTGTTCAAGATCAAGCGCTGGTCGGAGTGCGGCCAGTGCCAGCTCTGCGAGAAGACGTGCGAATGGGGAGCGATCCGCAAGCGCAAGATCGTGCTAGCGGAATGCGTACGCTGCGACGACTGCGAGATCCTCTACGCCGACAAGAAGCGCTGCCCGCACTGGTTGCTCGAAGCCAAACGCAAAGTCCGCGCCGCCGCCGACGCGCTGCTGGCAGCCGGAAAATAGGGACATGTTGGATTTTTCGCGCTAGCGCGCCAGCCAATCCCGCGGCTGCGTCAGCGCGAAAAATCCAACATGTCCCTATTTTCCGGCGGTCGCGCCCGCGGTCGGGTCGTCCGATTGGATCGGGGGCACCGGCAGGCCGCGGGCTTGCATGAGCTCGCGCAGGTGCGCGGCGGACTCGGGATAGCGGATGAACGCCACGCCGTCGAGCGCGACGCCGTCGGCGATCCGGAGCGCGGTCCAGCCGCGGCTGTTGACCACGCTCTCGAGCGTCGCGCCCCGCTCGACCAGGAAGTCGATGAGCGCGAACGACCCGCCGCGATACATCACGCCGTGCAGCGGCGTCTCGTTGCGCTTGTTCACGTCGTTCACGGTGCCCGCGTCGCGCCCGAGGGTGAGCTCGAGCGCCGCGAGCGCCTCTTCCACCGAGCCCGGGGCCGCACCCGCCGAGCCTTGGCCCTGGCCGACTCCGGCGGCGACCATCACGGCCGTGGTGCCGTCGTCCGCCTTGAGCTTCGGATCGGCGCCGAGCTCGAGCAGCGTGCGCATGTACGGCAGGTCGAGCGACTTGGTCGCCAGCAGGAACGGCGTGGTGCCCGCGTCGCGCTCGCTAGTCTGCCGCGCGTTCACGTCGCCGCCGTGCGCTGCGAGCTTGCGAACGAGATCGAGACTCGACAGCTGGTCGTGATGCTCGGGACCGGGCAGGTTGAAGCCGCGGGTCCAGCGGCGCACGCGCGCAATCTGGTGGAACGCCGTGAAGCCCTGGACCGCAGCGTTCGGATCCGCGCCGTGATCGAGCAACGCACTCGCGGCCTCGTAGTTCTGGTTGAGCGCGGCGAGCACGAGCATGCTCATGCCGTCGGGCAGCGTGGCGCTGGGATCGGCGCCCGCGTTCAGCAGGGCCTCGATCGCGGCGACGGCGTCGGCGCGCACGGCGAACGCTAGCGCGGTGAACTCGCCGGTGGCCTCGCGCACGTCACGGGCGGCGCCCGCCTTCAGCAGCGCCGCGACCGCGGGGCCGTTGTTCTCGCCCGCCGCGAGCATGAGCGCGGTCTGCCCGTCACGGGCTTCCTTCGCGTCGAGGTCGGCGCCGGCCGCGACCAGCGCCTCGATCGTCGCGACGTCGCCCGTGCGCGCGGCCGTCATCAGGAGCGTTTCGCCCTCGGCGAACGTCGCGCGAGGATCCGCGTGCGCCTTCAGAAGCTCGCGCAACACCCGAGCGTCCCCGTTCTCCGCGGCAAGGTACGAAGGCCGCACGCCGTAGCGGTTCGCGGCGTCCCCCGCCGCCCCCGCGGCGAGCAGCGCCGTGACGCTGTCGAGATCGCCGCGGTGCGCGGCCCAGTGCAGCGCGGTCGTGCCGTCGGCGTCGGCCGCGTTCGCGTCGACTTTGGCGGCCAACAATTTCCGCACTTCAACCGCGCTGCCTTGCTTGCTCGCCGCGAGCAATGCGCCGGAATCGTCCGCTAGCGCTTCTGAGACGAGCGCCCACGACGCCAGCAAGCAAAGCGCGGTCCGGTAGCTAGCCATTCGCAAGCTCGACCCTGCCGGTGCTGTCGCCGACCTTTTCGACGGGCACGCCGACGCGATCGAGCAGCGTCACGAGCAGGTTGCTCATCGGCGTATTGCTCGGCTCGACGATGTGCCGCCCGCCGCCCGCGCGTCCCGCCGGGCCGCCCACTACCGAGAGCGGCAAGTCCATGTGCGCGTGCAGATTGGGGTTGCCCAGCGACGCGCCGTACAGGAACAGCGACTGGTCGAGCAGCGTGCCGTTGCCTTCCGGGGTCGACGCGAGCTTGCTCAGGAACCCGGCGAACAGGTCCGTCTGATACGTGTTGAGCTTCGCGTAGCGCTCGATGTTCTCGGGCTTCTCGCCATGGTGCGACATCGTGTGATGGCCCTGCGTGAGCCCGATCTCGGGGTAGGTGCGGAAGTTGAGCTCGCGTCCGAGCATGAACGTGACGACGCGGGTGAGGTCCGCCTGGAAGGCGAGCCACTGGAGCTCGTACATGAGCTTCACGTGGTCGCCGAAGATCTCGGGTATCCCGATCGGGCGATCGAGCGCCGGCAAGCCCGCGTCGTCGCCGAGCCGCTCCACGGCCTCGATGCGCCGCTCCACCTCGCGCACGGCCCCGAGGTACTCGTCCACCTGCACGCGATCTTTGGGCCCGAGCTCGCGCGTGAGGCGCCCGAAGTCGGCGTTGACGAAGTCGAGGATGCTGCGATCCTGGCGCGCGCGCGCCGCTCGCTGCGCGTTGGTGCCGCCGTCGCCGAACAGCCTCTCGAACACCACACGGGGATTGTTCTCGCTCGGCAGCGGCGCCGTCGGCGTGCTCCACGACAAGGTGTTGAGATATACGCAGCTGTAGGCGCTATCGCACATGCCCGCGAGCACGCTCAAATCGATCGACAGCTCGAGCGACGGCAGCGCCGTGTCCTTGCCGAGCACGGCCGCGGCCATCTGATCGATCGACACTCCCGCCTCGATGTCGGCGCCCTCGGTACGCTTGCAGCGCACGCCCGTGAGCCACGCCGCGGTTGCCTTGGTGTGGTCGCCCGTGGCGCCGTCTTGGGCGTTCGCCTCCGCCACTCGCGCCGCGAGGCCGCTGATCACGGTGATCCGGTCGCGATACGGCTCGAGCGGCTTCAAGATCGGCGTCAGCTCGGTGAGCTTGCCGACAGCCTTCGGCGTCCAATAGTCGATGCCCGTGAAATTCTTGGCGACGCCGTTCGGCAGGTACACGAAGCCGAGGCGCTTCGCCTTCGGCGCGTCCGACGCGAACGCGGGCACCATCGCATCGAGCAGCGGCAGGCCGATGGCCGCGCCCGCGCCTTTCAGGAACGTGCGCCGCGGTAATACCTTGGGTCTGCTCACTCGGCCGCCCTCCTCATCCGGAACGGCGTGCTGTTCACGACGCCCAGAATGAACTGCGAGAAACGATTGTCGTCGGCCGCGGCGCCGCGCACGATCGCGCGCACCGCCGGCATGTCATGGGGCTCGAGACCGCGCCCGAGCGCATACACCATGAGCTTCTCCGTGAGCACGGTGCGGAACAGCTCCGACGACGCGAGCGCCGCGCGAAACTCGTCGATACCCTCGAACCGGCGCCCGTCGGGCAACACGCCCGACGCGTCGATCGGGTCGCCGAGCTCGTCGATCGTGCGGTACCTCCCGACGGCGTCGAAGCCCTCGAGCGCGAAGCCGAGCGAGTCCATGAGCTGATGGCACGACGCGCAGCTCGGATTCTTGCGGTGCTCGGCCAGCCGGTCGCGCAGCGACAGCATCGTGCCCTGCCCGTTCGTCACGCTCGTGCTTTCGAGCGGCGGCACCGCCGCGGGCGGCGGCGGCGGCGGCGCGCCGAGCAGGTTCTCGAGCACCCATTTGCCCCGAACCACGGGCGACGTGCGATCGGCGCGCGACGTGACCGCGAGGATGCTGCCTTGGCCGAGGATCCCGCGCCGCGGGCTGTCGGCCGGCAACTGGACGCGCCGGAAGTGACTACCCTTCACGTTCGGCAGCGCGTAGTGCTGCGCGACGCGTTCGTTGACGAACGTGTAGTCGGCGTTGAGCAAATCGAGCACGCTGCGGTCCTCGCGCAGCACGCTCGCGAAGAACAGCTCCGTCTCGTGCCGCAGGCCTTCGCGGAGCGTGTCGTCGAAGTTCGGGAAGATGCTCTGAACCGGGACCACCGCCTCCAGGTTCCGCAGGTACAGCCACTGGCCGGCGAAGTTTGCGACGAAAGCGTCGGCGCGCGAATCGGCGATCATGCGCCGCAGCTGGCGCTCGAGCTCGGTGGGCTTGCCGAGCTCGCCGCGCTCGGCGGCGGCGAGCAGCTCGTCGTCCGGAATGCTGCTCCACAAGAAGAAGGACAGGCGCGACGCGAGCTCCACGTCGCCGACCCTGTACAGCGAGCCGGGCGCCACGCCGGGCGGATCGCGATCCACGCGGAACAGGAACTCGGGGCTCACGAGCAGCGCCTTGAGCGCGACTTGGATGCCGCCGTCGAATCCGCCCTGCGTACCATCGCCGGCGCCGGCGCGATAGAAAGCAAGCAGCGGAGCCAGGTCGTCGTCGCGCACCGGCCGCCGGTAGGCGCGGCGCGCAAGGCTCGCCAGGATCTCGCTCGCGCACGCCTCGGCCTCTCGCGCCGCGACGTCACCCGTAGGACGACAGGTGAAAATCCGGTCGCGGCTCGCGGTCTGCCCCGGTCCTTTGGCGTCGTACGGGCCGCTGATCTCCACGTTCCGCAGATACGAGCCGTAACGGCCCTCGGGGATGTTGAGGCCGCGCGGGAACGGGTGCAGAAACGGCTGCCGCCTGCCCGTGGGAATCGAGGCGGCCTTGTCGAGGAACGCGAACGTCACCTCGCGGCGGCCCGCTTCGACCGGCACGCGCACGGTCCAGCCCTCGTCGCCGCGATTGCGCGCCTGCTGCTCCTCGCGGGCGACTCTCCTGTTCTGCCGCCCGCCGAAGTCGTCGGGCTCTTGGGCGGAGCCCGGCGGCAGCACCTTGGCCGCGTCGAGCGTGAACATAGCGACGCGCTTGCGGTCGATGCTGACCTCGAGCACCTGCGGCTCGACGTAGATCGGCATGCCTTCGTTCAAGTCGCGCGCGAGCGCCGCCGAGAACGAGTACTCGCCGTCCTGCGGGAACGTGTAGTCGATGCGGATGCCGCCGCGCGTGCCGAACGGCATGTCGGCAAGCCGCTGTTCCTGGGAGCGGTCGTCCGGAATATGAAACGAGTCGACGGTGACGAACGGCGACGCCGTGCCGACGGCAAGCCGGCTGATCTTTTCGGCGGTGGCGAGATAGCGCTCGAGCAGCGTCGGCGACAGCTTCAATACGCCGCCGATGTTGTCGAAGCCGTAGCTCGCATCATCCCCGGGCAGTAAGTTCGCGATGTCGACGTCCACCGCGACGAGATCGCGCACCGCGTTGTGATACTCGCTGCGGTTCAGACGGTGAAACGGCACAGTGCGGCCGGGATCGGGCGACGCGGCGGCCGCACGATCGAGCTCGCCCTCGAGCCACGAGACCAGCGCTCCTGTCTCGGCCGCCGTGGGCCGCGGGCCGCCATCGTGCGGCGGCATCATACCGGCGCGCAGCTTGCGCACGACGTGCTCCCAGATCTCCGGGCGAGTGCCGACGTCGTTGAAGTCGAGCGACTGCAGCGACAGGTCGGCTTCGCGCTGTGCGCTGTCGTGGCAGTCGAAGCAATACCGCGAGACCGTCGCTCGTTGCTGCGCGGCCATTTGCTGCGGCGACGGCCCGCAACCCGCGAGGGCGACGGTCGCCAGCGCGAGCACGACGCCCGGCCCGACGGCCGCCGTGTGCCGCCGCCGCGTCGTCAGTCGCGCTTCTCGCCCTGTTCCGGCCATCCCTCCCCCCAGGAAACGCCCAGAAGACCGTATCCGGAGGTTACAACCAGGTCAACGTCCGCGGCTGGAGTTTCCCGGAGTTGCGTGCACGGACGCGCCGCCGGCGAGGCGCGAGCTTCGGGTTGCGCGGGCGCGCGATACCGCCGGGACGGTCGGGTCGAACTGGTCCCACGTGAAGCGCCAGCGCCAATTGCCGATGGTCGTACCCGGCGCGTTCATGCGGCTCTCGGGGCCGAGGGCGAGCAGGTCCTGGAGCGGGATCACGGCGAGCTGCGCCGGCGCGTCATACGCGGCGTCGATCAGGAAGTCGGGCACCTTCGGCTCGCCTTGCAAGCCGAGCATCCGTTGCGCCGTGCCGCGCGCATGCGCATCCAGGCCCGCCCACCAGCCGACGGTCGTGTCGTTGTCGTGCGTGCCGGTGTAGACGACCGAGTTCTTCAACTGGTTCTGCGGCAGGTGCGGGTTCTTGGGGTCGCCGTCGAACGCGAAGTGGAGCACCGCCATGCCGGGCAGCTCGAACAGGTCGCGCAGCGCGCGGACGTCGTCGGTGATGATGCCGAGATCCTCGGCGACGAGCGGGATATCGTGGAAACGCTCGCGCAGCGCGGTGAGGAGCTCCATGCCGCGGCCGGCCCGCCACTCGCCCTCGCGCGCCGTGCGCGCGCCGGCGGGCACCGCCCAGTAGGACTCGAGCGCGCGGAAGTGGTCGATTCGGATCAGGTCGAAACGGTGCAGCTGCGCTTCGAAGCGCGCGAGCCACCAATCGAAGCCGCGGCGCTGCATCGCGTCCCAGTCGTAGAGCGGATTGCCCCACAGCTGGCCGTCGGCGTTGAAGTAGTCGGGCGGCACCCCGGCAACCGCGCGCGGCTTGCCGCTCTCGTCGAGCGCGAACAGGTCGCGTTCCCACCAGACCTCGACGCTGTTCAGGTCCACGTAGAACGGCAGATCGCCGAACACATGCACGCCGCGGTCGTTCGCGTAGCGCTTCAGCGCGGTCCACTGGAGGTCGAACAGGTATTGCTCGAACAGAATCGCGCGAAACTGCTCGTGCTCTTCCGCCATGAATTCGAACAGCGCCGGCGACTGTCTGCCGCGAAACGGCTCGGGCCACCCCCACCACGGCGCCTGGTCGAAGCGCAGCCTGCAGAGCTCGAACAACCCGTACGGCAGCAACCAGCGGCGATGCGCACGCACGAACCGCGCGAACTCGCCCCATTGCTCGCGCGACGCGCCGGCCGCGAACGACGCGAACACCGCGTCGCGCGCGCCGCCCACGGCGCCGACGTCGAGCCCGCGCGGCAGCGCGCGCAGCGTCGCGAGATGCTCTGCGTCGAGCAGCCGCGGGTCGCCGGCATAGGCCGAGCGCAGGGTATAGGGCGAGCCGTACGCGTCGGCCGGCCCCAGCGGCAACGTCTGCCAGACGCTGAAGCCGCCGGCCGCGAGCCAGTCGACGAAGCGCCAAGCTTCGACGCCGAGCGTGCCGTTTGCCTTGGGGCCGGGCAACGAAGTCGGATGGAGCAGGACGCCGGCGCGGCGCTCGGCGAGAACGGGATTCATCAGTTCCCGTGATGGCGCCTGAGCGCGGCGAGCATGTCGCGACTGACGAGCACGACGCCGTTGTCGGTGACGTGGAAACGCTCTCTATCGGCGGCGCGGTCGCGGCCGATCACCGTGCCGTGCGGGATCACGCAGCCTTCGTCGATGATCGCGGTCGAGATGTAGCAGCTGCGGCCGATCTCGACGCGCGGCAGCACGACCGAGCGGCGTATCTCGGTCCCCTCGTCCACCACCACGCCCGAGAACAGCAGCGACTCGCGCACCACCGCGCCCGACACGATGCAGCCGCCGGCAACCATCGAGTTGATCGCGAGGCCGCGCCGGCGCTCGTCGTCCAAGATGAACTTCGCGCCCGGCACCTGCTCCTGATAGGTCCAGATCGGCCACTCCTCGTCGTAGAGGTTGAGCTCCGGGCTCACGAAGATGAGCTCCATGTTCGCGTTGTAGTAACCGTCGACGGTTCCGACGTCGCGCCAGTAGCGCTGCGCCTTGGTCTCGACGTCCTCGAACGGATACGCGAACACACGCCGTGAGACCACCGCCTCGGGGATGATGTTGCGGCCGAAGTCGTGCTGGCTGTCCGACGTGGCCGCGTCGCGCTCGAGGGTGGCGCGCAGGAACTCGGGGTCGATCACGTAGATGCCCATCGACGCGAGCGCGACACCTTCGCGGCCCGGCATCGGCTGCGGGTCCTTGGGCTTCTCGTCGAAGCCCACCACGCGGTGATCGGGCCCGAGCGTCATCACACCGAACTCGTGCGCCTGCGACAGCGGCACTTGGACGCCGCCGATCGTGATGTCCGCGCCGCTCTCCTTGTGGAACGCGAGCAGCGGGCCGTAGTCCATCTTGTAGACGTGGTCGCCCGCCAGAATGAGCACCATTTCGGGGCGACGCTGGTCGATGATCTCGAGGTTTTGGTGAACGGCATCCGCGGTGCCGCGATACCAGTGCTCGCCGACCTGCTGCTGCGCCGGCACGATGTCGATGAACTCGCCGAGCTCGCCGTGGAGGTATCCCCAGCCGCGCTGCACATGCTGAATCAGCGAGTGGGCCTTATACTGGGTGAGGATGAAGATCTGGCGGATACCGGAGTTCACGCAGTTGGAGAGCGAAAAGTCGATGATTCGGTACTTTCCGCCGAACGGCGTCGCGGGCTTCGCACGGTTGTCGGTCAACTGCATGAGCCGCTGTCCGCGTCCCCCGGCCATCACCACAGCAACGGTGCTGCGCGTGAGCTGACTGACCAAGCGTCGGCGTGACATCTGCCTCATCCGGGACAAGCTACTACTACTGGACGCCGCGTGTCTAACGACGCGCGCCGGAATTTGAACGCATGATTTCGACCTCGAAAAACGACGCCGCCCGTACCGACCCCAAGAGTCAGGACGTCGTGCGGCTCCTCGAAGGGCGGCTGCATGATCCGCGGCGAGTGCTCGGCGTGCATGCGAAGGGAGCAAGCGACGTCGTCGTTCGCGTGCTCAAGCCGAACGCGAAGCGCGTCATGCTCGTTGGGCACGAGGGCGAGCTCGAGCGGGTGCCCGGCACGCCGTTGTTCGAGTGGAGCGGGCCTGGGCGCGCGCTCGCGGTGCCGTATCGAGTCCGCTGGCAAGGCCCCGACGACTCCTGGCACGAGGAGTACGATCCCTACTGCTTCCCGCTGCACATCGACGCGAGCGACCTCGGGCGCTTCGCGGGCGGCGACCACATCCATGCGCACCGCTTTCTCGGGGCGCAAGCGCTGGTCGTGAGCGGTGTGCCCGGCGTCCGGTTCGCCGTGTGGGCGCCGAATGCCGAGCGCGTGAGCGTGGTGGGCACGTTCAACCATTGGGATGGCCGCCATCACCCGATGACGGTGCGCGGCGACTCCGGAATCTGGGAGCTCTTCATCCCCGAGCTTCGCGCCGGCGAGCTGTACAAGTACGAGGTTCTGGGACGCGAGACGCACGAGCTGAGGCTGAAGACCGACCCGTTCGGTGCGCAATTCGAGTACCGCCCCGCAACCGCCGCCGTCACCACGGCGCCGAGCAAGTTCGAGTGGGACGACGGCGAGTGGATGCGCGCGCGCACGCAGCGCGATTGGCACCGCGAGCCGATCTCGATCTACGAGGTGCATTTGGGATCGTGGCGGCGCGGCCCGACCGGAAACTTCTTGAACTACCGCGAGCTCGCGCGCCAGCTCGCTCCCTACGTGAAGGACTTGGGCTTCACGCACGTCGAGCTGCTGCCGGTGACCGAGCATCCGCTCGACGAGTCGTGGGGCTATCAGTGCACGGGATACTTTGCGCCCACGCGCCGGCACGGCTCGCCCGACGACCTGCGGGCGTTCATCGCGGAGTTCCACAAGGCCGGCATTGCCGTGCTGCTCGACTGGGTGCCCGGACATTTTCCGAAGGACGACCACGCGCTCAGACGCTTCGACGGCACCGCGCTCTACGAATACGCCGACACTCGCAAGGGCGAGCACCCGGACTGGGACACGCTCGTGTTCAACTACTCGCGCAACGAGGTGCAGAGCTTCTTGTTGTCGAGCGCAATCTGCTGGCTCGACGACTTTCATTTCGACGGCCTGCGCGTCGACGCGGTCGCGTCGATGCTCTATCTCGACTACTCGCGCAAGCCGCACCAGTGGACGCCGAACCAATTCGGCGGCAACGAGAACCTCGAAGCGGTCGCATTCTTGAAGCGCCTGAACGAGGTCACGCACGGCGAGGCCCCGGGCACGATCACGGTCGCCGAGGAGTCGACGGCGTGGCCGCAGGTATCGAGGCCGACCTACAGCGGCGGCTTAGGCTTCACGTTCAAGTGGAACATGGGCTGGATGCACGACACGCTGCTGTACATGTCGAAGGACCCCGTCCACCGGGGGTTCCATCACAACCTGCTGACGTTCGGCCCGATCTACGCGTTCACCGAGAACTTCGTGCTGCCGCTCTCGCACGACGAGGTCGTGCACGGCAAGCGCTCGCTGCTCGACAAGATGCCGGGCGACAACTGGCAGCGGTTCGCGAACTTGAGGCTCCTCTACACGTTCCAGTGGACGTATCCGGGCAAGAAGCTGCTGTTCATGGGCGGGGAGTTCGGCCAGCCGCGCGAGTGGACGCATTACGAATCGCTGCCGTGGCATCTCGCGGACGAGCCGCGGCACGCGGGGATACGCGCGCTGATCAGGGACCTGAACCGCACCTACCGCGGCGTCTCCGCCCTGCACCGCTTCGACCACGAGGGCGAAGGCTTCAGCTGGCTCTCGTGGCAGGACGACCCGCACTCGGTCTTGAGCTATCTCCGCAAGGCCGGCGACGAGCACGTCGCGGTGATCCTGAACTTCACGCCGGTGCCGCGCCACGGCTATCGCGTCGGCGTGCCGGCCGCGGGCCGCTACCGCGAGATCTTCAACTCCGACTCGAGCTACTACGGCGGCTCGAACGTCGGCAACGTCGTGGTGACGACCGAGCCCGTGCCGTCCATGGGCCAGCCGCACTCGATCGTGATCACGTTGCCGCCGCTCGGGGGCATCTTGCTCGTGCCGGCGTAAGGCACCTGCACGCGCTGCGGTGCAATCTGCGCGAACGCAGGACGAGACAGCGCAACCAGGATCAAGAGCAGGCGCGTCGCGCGCATCTTCGGGCCTACTGGAGCACCACGCTCGCAAACGCATGCCATGGCGCCGTCGCGCCGAGCACGTCGCGCAGCCACTGTCCCGCGACGATCGCGAGCCCGCCCCAGACGTACACGGGCGACACGCTGCGGCGCGACACGAAGTCGTAGAGCATGGCCGCGAGGATGAATGCGTCGGTGATGCCGTAGTAGCCGAGCGGCGTGCCGACGAGCGATGGGAACGGCCAGCGCGCGACGGCCGCGTCGAGCAAGCTCAGCGTCGCGAGCAGCATGAGCCGTTTGTGCGTCTCGGGGCGGCCGCGGAGCGCGATCGCCGCGCCGAGCAGCGACGCGAACATGATCATCGAGAACACGGGCGTCGCGAAGAACGTGAGCGACTCCTCGACGTGGCCCGCCGCGATGTCGCGCCGGCCGCCCGTGACCGCCGCCACGAGCGCGACGCCCACCATCACCACCGCGAGCCCGGTGCCCGCCCACCCGAGCTGCCGGTGGGCCTCGAAGCGCCGCGCCGCGACTAGCGACGTCTGCGCGACGAACAGCGCGATCCAGGCGGTGAACACCACGCCGTGGACGATAAAGGGCCACGCGAGCGGCATGGGCTCGAAGTACGAGCGCAGGAAAAATGTGCGCGAGAAGCCGAGGAACACCGTGGCCGCGGCGGCGAGGGCCATGCCGGTGTAGAACCGGCGATCCCCCGCGCGCGCCGTGAGCGGCGCTCGCACCAGCGCTTCCGAAATCGAGCTCGACATGCCGCGCGATCGTAACGCCGGCGTCCTGGCCTTGAACAGGGGACGGCGAACGTCGTCGCGATCCCGGAAGACGCTCCGAGCCCACGACGACCGAGGGCTACGGCTACGACCTAGTAGCTCTCACGCTTCGCCCAGCGCTGCGGGTAGATCTGCTTCGCGACCTCTTCGCAAGGCGTGCCCTTGGCCGCGTTGTAGAGGATGTTGAACTCGCAGAAGTCATCGCCCGTCTGCCCAACCCCATCCGAGTAGGGCGACGGCGAAGTGTCGTCGGCCTTCGCGGCCACCCCCCAGGCCACGACCGCCTGCCCACCGCCGCTGTTCCAGAGATCTCCCTGAAGGTTGTGCCCTGCCTCGTGCATGACGCGATTGTCGAAGTCCTGCTGGTCTTGCTTCTTGAGGAGCGGATACAAGAAGACTTCCCCTGAACCGCCTTCGCCGGCGACCGTCGCTTTGGGCGTGCTGCCCTTGGCGGGGGTCGGGGAAAGAACGACCGTCTTGGTGAACAACCGCTGATCCGCGGGAACGGCGCGCAGAGCTTCCGCGAGCTGCTGTGTCGTAGGGAGGTTCTTGCCCTTGGCATCCGTGTCGGTCGGACGCGTCACCTGTATCGTCTGCCCGTCGATCGCAATCTCTTGCTCGACCGCGGCCGAGCGCGAGCCGTCGGGCCACGTGTGCGACGTCTTGGGCCGTGGCGCCGAGACTTTCGCTCCGCCGCTCAAACCGCGCAATCGGTCGAAAACCGCCTTCGGCGCGGCAACGGTTTCGGTCTTCGCCCGATTCAAGAACGAGCACTTGCCGAGCGCGACTGCCTTCTTGCCGCCCTGTGCGCTTGGCGCGGACGCCATGCCGAGGGTGCCCGGCCTGATCGCCTGCCGCCGACGCAGCAGCCCGTCGGGCGCGTAGTCGTACCAATCCTTCGTTTGGCACAGCGGGCCTACGGGTTTGAGGGTCACGGGGTGCCTCCGCCGAGATTTGGCACGGGATCATGGCATAAAGCGGCGCCACCGACCGTCGTGGCTCACTTTGGCCGTTTGGCGTTGGTGGCGGCGGCCGGGTTCTTCCTAACCCGCCTCGAAGATCGCGACGCCGTGCGCCGGCAGCCGATATTGCGCCCCGGGCACCGGCAGGCCCGCCGGAGTCACGTCCTCCGGGGGCACGAGCGTCGTGTCGGCCACTCGCCGCCACTGCCTCGGCGCGACCCGCGGCAGCGGCAGCAGCTTCGGCGTCTTCGACATGTTCATCAGCACGTGCAGCGCAGGCTCGTCGCGCGTGAGCCCCGCGAGCGTGAAGCACAGCACGCGCGCCTCGGCGTCACCCCACTCCGGCGCCTCGCCGTTCTCCCCGTACCAGCGGATCTCGTCCGTGGCGGGATCGAGAAACTGCGTGCGCTGCAGGCTCGGATGGCGCTTGCGAAGCGCGACGAGCTCGCGCGTGAAGCGCAGCATCTGCCGCGCGGCGGGCGAGAACGACCAGTCGACCCAGGAGAGCGGATTGTCCTGGCAATACGCGTTGTTGTTGCCGAGCTGCGAGCGCAGCGCCTCGTCGCCGCCGAGCAGCATCGGCACGCCCTGGGAGAGCAGCAGGATCGCGACGTGGTTGCGCACGCGCTGCTCGCGCAGCCGAACGATCGTCGCGTCCTCGGTGGGACCCTCGAAGCCGGAGTTCCAACTGTAGTTGTCGTCGCGGCCGTCGCGATTGTGCTCGGCGTTCGCCTCGTTGTGCTTGCGGTCGTAGGCCACGAGGTCGTAGAGCGTGAAGCCGTCGTGACAGGTGACGAAGTTGATGCCGTTCTGCGGCGCCTTGCCGGCCAAGGCGTATTGGTCGCTGCTGCCCGCAATCCGCGTCGCCACCTCGCCGATCTGACCTCCTTCGCCGCAGAGGAAGCGCCGCACCGAATCGCGGTAGCGGCCGTTCCACTCGGCCCAGCGGAAGCCCGGGAACGAGCCGAGCTGGTAGAGGCCCGCGGCGTCCCACGGCTCGGCGATCAAGTGCACGTCTTCGAGCTCGGGCGCGAGCTCGATGCTCCAGAGCGCGGGCGGATGCTCGAGCGGCTCGCCGTCCTCGCCGCGCGCGTGAATGCTCGCGAGGTCCAAGCGGAAGCCGTCGACGTGCATCTCGCGCGCCCAGTACGCCAGGCAATCGCGGAGGTACCACGCGACGAGCGGATGGTTGCTGTTGATCGTGTTGCCCACGCCCGTGAAGTTCGAGTACTTCGAGCGATCCTCGGGATCGAGCAAATAGAACACCTCGTTCGCGAGGCCGCGAAGCCCGATCGTGACACCGTCGTTGCCGCCCTCCGCGGTGTGATTCAGCACGACGTCGAGGATCACCCCTAGCCCCGCCCTCCGCGCGGGGCTAGGGGTGATCCTCGACGTCGTGCTG
>DASQOL010000149.1:0-28121 GCA_035644475.1 Gammaproteobacteria bacterium
AGCGCGAAGCGGAAAAAGGCTGGACGGGATTCCGGTCGGGGCTCTGGCAAACCGAGATCAACGTCCGCGACTTCATCCAACAGAACTACGAGCCGTACGACGGCGACGCGTCGTTCTTGGCGCCGGCTACCGAGCGCACGAACAACCTCTGGGCGAAGCTCGCGGCGCTGTTCGTGGAGGAGCGCAAGAAGAGCGTGCTCGACGTGTCGCCGATCCCGGCCTCGATCACGGCCCATCCGCCCGGTTACATCGACAAGGACAACGAGCTGATCGTCGGTCTGCAGACCGACGCACCGCTCAAGCGGGCGATCATGCCGAACGGCGGCTTCAGGCTCGTCGCGAGCGCGCTCAAGACCTACGGCTACGAGCCCGACCCGGCGGTCGTCGAGACCTTCACGAAGTATCGCAAGACGCACAACGACGCGGTGTTCGACGCGTATACGGCCGAGGTCCGCCGCTGCCGCAGCTCGCACGTGCTCACCGGTCTACCCGACGCGTACGGCCGCGGCCGGATCATCGGCGACTACCGCCGCGTGGCGCTCTACGGCGTAAACCGCCTCGTGAAGCGCAAGAAGGAGGAAAAGAGCGCGCTCGACGCGCCGATGTCCACCGACGACGTGATTCGCGACCGCGAGGAGCTGGCCGAGCAGATCCGCGCGCTCGAGGAGCTCGTGCAGATGGCGAAGGCCTATGGCTTCGACGTCACGCGTCCCGCGGAGAACGCGCGCGAGGCGGTGCAGTGGCTCTATCTCGGGTATCTCGCGGGCGTGAAGGAGCAGAACGGCGCCGCGATGTCGCTCGGCCGCGTGTCGACCTTCCTCGACGTCTACTTCGAGCGCGACGTTGCGGCCGGTGTGATCACGGAGTCGCAGGCTCAGGAGCTCGTGGACGACTTCGTGATCAAGCTCAGGATCGTGCGGTTCTTGCGGACGCCGGAGTACGACGACCTGTTCGCCGGCGACCCCACCTGGGTAACGGAGTCGATCGCAGGGATGGGCGACGACGGCCGGCCGCTCGTCACGAAGACGAGCTTCAGGTTTCTCCAAACGCTGTACAACTTGGGACCCGCGCCTGAGCCGAACCTCACGATCTGGTACTCGCCTCGGCTGCCCGACGGCTTCCGGCGCTTCGCCGCGAAGGTCGCGATCGACACGAGCTCCATTCAGTTCGAAAACGACGAAATCATGCGCCGCGAGTGGGGCGACGACGGCGCGATCGCCTGCTGCGTGTCGCCGATGATGATCGGCAAGCAGATGCAATTCTTCGGCGCGCGCGCGAACTTGGCCAAGTGCCTGCTCTACGCGATCAACGGCGGCCGCGACGAGGTCAGCGGCGAGCAGGTGGCGCCCGCGTCCGAGCCCGTGAAGGGCGACGTGCTCGAGTTCGACGACGTGCTCAAGCGGTTCGAGCACGCGATGGACTGGCTCGCGCGCGTGTACGTGAACGCGATGAACATCATTCACTACATGCACGACAAATACGCCTACGAGCGCATCGAGATGGCGCTGCACGACTACGCGCCGCTGCGCACGATGGCGTTCGGCATGGCGGGCCTCTCGGTGGTCGCCGACAGCCTGTCGGCGATCAAATACGCCAAGGTCCGACCGGTCCGCGACAAGACGGGGCTCGTCACCGACTATCGAATCGAGGGCGAGTTCCCGATGTTCGGTAACAACGACAATCGCGTGGACCAGCTCGCGACCTGGGTCGTCAGCACGTTCATGGCCAAGCTTCGCCAGCATCCGACCTACCGGCACGCGCTGCATACACAGTCGGTGCTCACGATCACGTCGAACGTGGTGTACGGCAAGGCCACGGGCAACACGCCCGACGGCCGCAAGCAAGGCGAGCCGTTCGCGCCGGGCGCGAACCCGATGCACGGCCGCGACAGCCACGGCATCCACGCGTCGGCGGCGTCGGTGGCGAAGATCCCCTATCGCGACGCGCAGGACGGCATCTCGCTCACCACCACGCTCGTGCCGAGCGGTCTCGGCCGCACGCCGGACGACCGCGTGACGAACCTCACCGCGATGCTCGACGCGTTCTTCGGCGCCACGGGCTTCCACATGAACGTCAACGTGCTCAATCGCGAGACGCTGCTCGACGCGATGGAGCATCCCGAGAAGTACCCGAGCTTGACGATCCGCGTGTCGGGCTACGCAGTGAATTTCGTGCGGCTCACGCGCGAGCAACAGATGGACGTGATCAATCGCACGTTCCACGGAGAAGGTCATGGCTGAAGCACAGGTCGCGACGAAGTCGGCGCGGCTCGAGGCCAAGAGCCCATTCGAGCTGCGCGTCGACTTGGGCAAGGGACTGGCCGAAACCGACGTCCAGAGCGCGCTCGATAGCGGCGACATGGGATTCCTGCACTCGTTCACCACGGGCTCGACGGTCGACGGGCCCGGCGTGCGCGTCGTGATCTGGACGACAGGCTGCATGTGGCGCTGCCGTTTTTGCCACAACCCCGACACCTGGCCGATGCGCAACGGCATTCCGGTGGGCGCCGGGCAAGCACTGGACGAGCTCCGCAAATATCGACAGGGCCTCAAGGTGATGGCCGGCGGAGTCACGATCAGCGGCGGGGAGCCGCTGATGCAGCACCGCTTCGTGCTCAAGGTGCTGCGCGGCGCGAAGGCGATGGGCATCCACACGACGATCGAGACGAACGGCTTCTACGGCGAGCGGTTGAGCGACGCCGACTTCGAGGCGATCGACCTCGTGATGCTCGGCGTCAAGACCTGGGACCCCGAACGCCATCGCGAGCTCACGGGCCGCGAGCTCGGCCCCACGCTCGAGCTTGCGCGCCGGCTCGGCGCCGCGAAGCGGCCGATGTGGGTGCGTTTCGTGCTCGTTCCGGGTCTCACCGACGACCTCGACGACATCGCCAAGATCGCCGAGCTCGCCGCGAGCTTGGGCAGCGTGGAGCGCGTCGAGGTGCTGCCGTTCCATCAGCTGGGCCGGTTCAAGTGGAAGCAGCTCGGCATCAAATACCACCTCGAGAATACCGAGCCGCCGACGCTCGAGGTCGTGGATAGCGCGCTTCGCGTGTTCCGCGCCGCGGGCCTCGAAGCCTACTGACCGCCCCGGTTGACCAAATGCGGCTTTGCGCCGCGGGAGCTTTCTCGATGAGCACGCAATCGCCTCTTGCACCTCTCGCCGTCGAAGCGCCGCGCGCGGACGAGCGCGCGGCGCCCCGGGTCGTCGCCGGAGCCTCCACTCGGATCGCGGCCATCGACTGGATGCGCGGCTTCGTCATGGTGCTCATGATCGTCGACCACGCCTCGATGGCGTTCGACGGCCGCCACCTCGACGACGACTCCGCGATGTATGCGAACGCCGCGACGATGGCGCTGCCGGGCGGTGAGTTCTTCACGCGCTGGATGACGCACATCTGCGCGCCGACGTTCGTGTTCCTGGCCGGCGTGGCGCTCGCGCTCAGCATCGAGCGCAAGGTCGCCAAGGGTGTGCCCGCGTGGGATCTCGACAAGAACATCCTCGCGCGCGGCGCGATCATCGCGCTGCTCGACCTCACGGTGATCTCGTTCGGCTCCGGCAAATTGAACTTTGGCGTGCTGTTCGCGATCGGCGTGTCGATGATGGCGATGGCAGGGCTGCGCCGGCTGCCGACCTGGTCGCTGCTCGCGATCGGGGTCGGCTGGTTCGCGCTAGGCGAGCTCCCCACCGACTGGAGCTGGGACCCGCCGGGGTCTGCGTCCGTGCCCGCCGCGCTGTCGATGGCCACTTACGGCACGGACACTCTGGCGATCAAGTATCCCGTGCTGCCGTGGCTCGCGATGATGGTGCTCGGCTGGGTGTTCGGGCGCTACATGACCGAGCACGCCGCCGGCAAACGGGCCGTGTCGCCGCGGACCGTGCTCCTGATCGCCGGCGCCGCCGCGCTCGCGGTGTTTTTCGTCGCGCGAGGCCACGCGGGCTACGGCGACATGTTCCTGCATCGCTCGGACGGGTCGTGGCAGCAGTGGCTGCACGTCAGCAAATATCCGCCGTCGCTGACCTACGCCACGCTCGAGCTCGGCCTGCTGTTCGTGCTGCTCCCGGTAATGATGACGCTCGAGCCCAAGATCGGCGTGCGCAAGAACGGTCCGTTCCTCGTATTCGGGCAGACGGCGATGTTCTTCTACCTCGCGCACCGGCTCGTGATGGAGATTCCGGCGACTTACTTCGGATTGCGCGGCGCCGGCGACCTATCGACGACCTACATCGTGGCGGCCGTGTTGCTCGTGCTGCTCTATCCCGCGTGCCTCTGGTATCGCGCGTTCAAGAGCGCGCACCCCAAATCGTTTCTGAAGTACCTCTGACGAAGCGCGGCGGCCGCCGCACGCGGTCAGGCGGTGCGCCGGCGTTCGTCCGGCCGGCGCGGTGCCCCCGGGGCCGGGCCGAGGGCCGCCTTGCCGAGCTCGAGCACGCGCTCGGCAGGTGCCGTCGCGAACAGGTGCCAGATCCGCGCGATGATGCCGGTCCAGCCGGTCTGATGGCTGGCGCCGAGCCCTGCTCCGTTGTCGCCGTGAAAGTACTCGTAGAACAGCACGAGGTCGCGCCAATGCGGGTCGTCTTGGTGTTTGCGCGCCCCGCCGTACACCGGGCGCTCGCCGCGTTCGTTCCGTAGGAAGATGCAGCCCAAGCGCCGGCCGAGCTCCTCGGCCACCTCGTACAACGTCATCTCCCGTCCCGAGCCCGTGGGGCACTCCACCTTGAGCTCGTCGCCGTAGTACGCGTAGTACTGGAGCAGCGCGCGGATGATCAGGCCGTTCACCGGCATCCAGATCGGCCCGCGCCAGTTCGAGTTGCCGCCGAACATGCCGGTGTCGGACTCGCCGGGCAGATACGGCACCGTGTAGAGGTGCTCGCCGACGCGGAACTCGAACGGCCGCTCGGCGTGCACGCGCGACAACGAGCGGATGCCGTATTGGCTCAGAAACTCGTTCTCGTCGAGCATGCGCGCGAGCACGCGCCGCAGGCGCCGCTCGTCGAGCACGGCCGCGAGCCTCCGGCCGGAGTGGCCGGGCTTCGCCGGATCGTGAATCATCGCCGTGAGCTCCGGCCGCTCCGCGAGAAACTGCCTGCAGCGCTCCATGATCTCGGGGTGCTTGTCCTGGAGCTCGCCCTCGAACACCGTCACGGCGCAGAGCGGCAGTAGCCCGACCATCGACCGCACCTTCAAACGCTGCGCGTTGCCGTTGGGCAGGCGCAGCACGTCGTAGAAGAAGCCGTCTTCCTCGTCCCACATGCCGACGTCGTCGCCCGCGTGGATCATCGACGACGCGATCCAGAGGAAGTGCTCCATGAATTTGTGCGCCATCGGGATGTACGTCGGCCGCTCGAGCGCGAGCTCGATCGAGATCTCGAGCATGTTCTGGCAGAACAGGGCCATCCACGCCGTGCCATCGGCCTGCTCGAGATAGCCGCCGGTCGGCAGCGGCGAGCTGCGGTCGAAGACGCCGATGTTGTCGAGTCCCAAGAAGCCGCCCTCGAACACGTTGTTGCCGGTACGGTCTTTGCGGTTCACCCACCACGTGAAGTTCAGCAGCAGCTTGTGGAACGAGCGCTCGAGCCAATCGAGATCCGCGCGGCCATGGCGCAGGCGCTCCAGGCGGTACGTGAAGATCGTGGCCCAGGCGTGGACGGGCGGATTCACGTCGCCGAAATTCCACTCGTAGGCCGGCAGCTGGCCGCTCGGATGGAGGTAGTTGCCGTGCAGCATGAGGTCGAGCTGCTGCTTGCCGAAATCCTCGTCCACGAGGGTCAGCGCGAGGATGTGGAACGCGAGGTCCCAGGCGGCGTACCAGGGGTATTCCCACTTGTCCGGCATCGAGATGATGTCGGCGTTGTGCATGTGATGCCAGTGCTCGTTGCGCGGCGCGCGGCGGTCCGCATTGAGGGGCGCGACGCCGCGCTCCTTGAGCCATTTGTCGACGTCGTAGAAATAGAATTGCTTCGACCAGAGCATGCCGGCCAAGGCTTGGCGCATGACGCGCCGCTGATCCTCCGTGAGCGACGCCGGTATCACGTCGGCGTAGAACTCGTCCGCCTCCTTGCGGCGCGCGTCGAGCACCGACCCGAAGTCCGCGAACGCGGCGCGGTGCCGGTCGGCCAGCGGCGTTTGCGCGTGGCCCCAGTCGCTCAAGCGCAGGCGCACGGTCCGCGACGCGCCGGCGTCCACGGCGAGCTCGTAGTTCCCCGCGGCCTTCGTGCCGATCTTCTGCGGATTGACCGCGGCCGTGGCGCCTTGCACGAGGTAGTCGTTGATGCCGTCTTTCACGTACTGCGAGCCGTTAGGACCCTGGCCCAGGCGCTCGGTATTCGTCTCGTTGTCCGTGAACAGCCACTCGACCTCGCCGTCGCTCGCGAGATGCCGCTCGCCGAGGTCGGGATGGCGCGCGAGCACGACCGCCCCGTCCGGACCCGCGGCGACTTGCCGCAGCGCCGGGCGGTCAGCGGAAGCACCCGACCACGACCAGGTGTTGCGGAACCAGACCGTAGGAAGCACGTGCAGCGTGGCGGGCTCGGGGCCGCGGTTCGCCACCGTGATCGCGACGAGGAGGTCCTCGGGCGACGCCTTCGCGTATTCCACGATCACGTCGAAATAGCGATCGTCGTCGAACACGCCGGTGTCGAGCAGTTCGTGCTCCGCCTCGCCGCGGCTGCGTTCCTTGTTGGCGCGCACGAGGTCGTCATAGGGAAACGCGCGCTGCGGATACTTGTAGAGATACTTCATGTACGAGTGCGTGGGCGTCGAGTCGAGATAGAAGTAGTATTCCTTGACGTCCTCGCCGTGATTGCCTTCGCCGTTCGTGAGGCCGAACAGCCGCTCCTTGACGATCGGGTCCTTGCCGTTCCAAAGGGTGACGGCGAAGCACAGCAGCTGCCGATCGTCGGAGACGCCGGCGAGACCGTCCTCGCCCCAGTGGTACGCGCGCGACCGGGCCTGATCGTGGCTGAAGTAGTTCCACGCGTCGCCCGAATCGCTGTA
The DNA here is from genome assembly GCA_035644475.1 of Gammaproteobacteria bacterium. Taxonomy (GTDB): domain Bacteria; phylum Pseudomonadota; class Gammaproteobacteria; order Steroidobacterales; family Rariloculaceae; genus FEN-1219. Next base: position 6,995 of record DASQOL010000149.1, read on the forward strand.
GTCCTCGCGCACGGTGCCCCACTGCCGCTCGCTCAAGTAGGGACCCCACTTCTTCCAGGCTCGCTTCTTCGACCGGGTCTCTTCGAGACGTATATTTTCCGCCGTCATGCCGTGGTCCCTCGTGTCAATGCCGCCTTGCGGTCCCGGTTGAGAAAGTAGAAGTAGGCGCCGACGCTCGAAAGATTGATCAGCACGGCGACCACGTTCCAGGCGACCACGGGCCGTGAGTGGATCAGCAGGCCGTAGTACACCCAGAGGATCTGAAACACTCCCATGATTGCGGCCATCCGCGGATTCATGCCGGCGCTCGAGCGGCGCCGGAACATCGCGATCAAGTCCGGCACCGCAGCGAAGGTCGTGCCGAAGCCCGCGAGGAATCCGAGCACTTCGGAGCGGGAGAATCCCGGCACGAGCAGACTCTGCACGTCTTCCACGGCGAGGCCAACGCAGCTGCAAAGCACGAGCGCCGCGCCGAGCGCGAGCCCGTGCCTGCAAGCGGTTCGATAGATCATGATCCGACTCCTAGCCGCCGAGCGCGCGGCGCTGCTTGCGAGAGTCAGCCGCCGAGGGCGATGGTGAAGGTTACGATCACCACGCCGATGAACACGGCGACCACGCCTATCGCCACCGGCGAGCGATGAATCACGCGCCCGTACGCGTAGCCGGCGAGGAACAGCATCACGAGCGCGACGGCGTTCGACAGGCGCATCGCGAGCGCCGCGCGCTGAATCACCATGAACGGCAGCGCCACCGGAAACGTGGACAGGAACACGATCAGGAACACGGCCCAGGCCCCGAGCCAGCTGCGCCGGTCGAGCCGCACGGCTTTCGGCGGCGCCGGCAGCGTGAGGGCGCGCTCGCGCAAACGGTCCAGCTCCTCCGGAGTCAGCAGCGACACGACGAGTGGCGGCAGCGCGTCGGCGATCAGGCGCCGCGCGTGGTCCGGCGTTTCGGCGGCGAGAACCGCTTTGTAGGTCGCGAGGTTGCGGCCGAGCTCGGCGAGGCAGCCCATCAGATAGAAGAGGCCGTCGATCACGGCCCACGCAAGATTGCAGCCGAGCGCGCCGACCAGCATCGCCTTCACGTCCTCGCGGCCGGCCTCGGCGACGCTGAGCGAGCCGGTGAACGTCAGCACCATGATCAGGCCGAACAGCACCTCGGCGATGCGCTCCGCGGGCTCGATCACGCGTTTCGTCGCTCGATTCGGCGCGAGCGCGGCCGCCGATACCTCGGCCACCGCGAGCTCCGCGTTACCCAACGACACGTTGCCGGTTTGCATACCTACCTCCGACGGCGCCTGCCGCGTCAATGGACGTTAGCGCGCTCCCAGGCGCGCACGCGCATACGCGCGGCGTCGAACAGCCGCTCGTAGTTCAGCCGCTTCACCTTGTCCCGCGCCTCCGGGGTCAGCGCCTTCCAGAGCGGGTCGTATTGGCGATAGACCTTGAGATAGCCCTGCTGGTCGGTCGGCGCCACCTCGTCCGTGCCGAACAAGAACCGGTTCGGATATTGGTTGATCACGCGCGCCGCCTTCTGCACCGACTCGGGCGTCGCCACGATGTACTTCGCGACCTCGTCCCAAGAGATGTCGAAGCTCACGTGTGCGAGCTTCGGGTCGGCCAGCATTTCGGCCACGATGCCTACGTGCTCCGGGCTGCGCTCCGTCGTTTCCGCGCTGGCCGAGGTCTGTACCGGATGAATTACCCGCCCGAGCCCCGCGTGCGCCCAAATGATCGTCGCGTTCGAGTGCCGCGCGAGCAGCGCCTTCATCTGGCTCAAGTACACGGGCTCGGCGCCCGTCTTGGCGAACGGCATGTCGATGTCGCTATGGATCAGCACGAGCAATCCCGCTTCCGCGGCGAAGTCGAGGATCCGGTCGAGCGCGGGGTCAGTGAGGCTCGCCGTGTCGCCGGCGACCTTCGACGACACGAACTCCTTGTGGATCGTGAACTCCCCGATCCCCACGAACACGCCGGGGAACGTCTCGAGCACGCGCCGGATGTGGTCGACGCCATACATGTCCGCGGGGTTGAAGCCGGTGATCATCGGGTCGAAGCGCGCCTGCTGCTCGGGAGTGAGGGAGCGGTACGCCATCGCGATGGACGCGTCCGTGAACGAGTAGTAGTAGAGCGGTGCGTCGGTCTGCAAGTAATAGGTCGGCGCGTAGTCGCCCGAGTTCTCGTAAGACCAGGTCTGCTGCAGCGGGATGCCGAACAGCGCCACGCGGCCGACCTTGTCGCCCATGATGTCGAGGAAGCGGTGGATGTCGGTGCCTCGCTGGATGTAGTTGGTCAGATGAAAGTGCGAGTCGTTGACCTCGTAGTCGGCCGCGAGCGCGCCGCCGGTCGTGCCCGCGAGCACGGCCGGCAGCGAGAGCAACGCAACTACGAGCGCGCGGGCGCGACGCCGCATGGCCGCGTCACTCTGGGTTCGCGCCGAAGACGCCGACGCCGAGCGTGCCCGCGATGTAGCGGATCGATCTGAGCGCCTTCACGCTGTTGCCCGCTTCGTTGAGCGGCGGCGAGAACGCCGCGATCGCGAATCGTCCCGGCACGACGGCGACGATGCCGCCGCCGACGCCGGTCTTCGACGGCAGTCCCGCCGTGAACATCCACTCGCCGGACTCGTCGTAGAAACCGGCGGTCGCCATGATCGCGAGCAGCTCGGGCACGTGCTCGGCCGGCAGCACGCGCTTCTTCGTGAGCGGATTCACGCCTTCGTTCGCGAGCGTCGCGCCCATCATGCCGAGGTCACGCGCGCTGACGCCGACGGAGCACTCGCGCGTATACACCCGCAGAGCCTCCTCGGGTTCGCTGTAGAGCCGGCCGTAGTTGAACAAGTTGTTCGCGATCGCGCGATTGCCGAACGCGGTCTCGTACTCGGACTTGTAGACCTCCTCGAGCACGGTGAGCGGTCTGCCCGCGTAGCCGTTCAGGTTCTCGAGCACCTTGTTCCAGCGGTCGGCTTCGGAGGTGGCCTGCACCAGGCTCACCGCCGCGATCGCGCCCGCGTTGACCAGCGGGTTGACCGAGCGCTTGCTCGGATAGATCTCGAGCGCCATCTTCGAGTTGAACGGCAGCCCGGTGGGCTCGACGCCGATCTTGTCGTCAAGCACCTGCGGGCTCTGCTGCGCCATGATCAGGCCCGCGGTGAACGGCTTCGACACGGACTGGATCGAGAACTTGTAGTCCACGTCGCCGGCCTGATAGATCTTGCCGTCGCGCGTCACGATCACGACGCCGAACAGATTGCTCGGGATCGTCGCCAGGATCGGGATGTAATCCGCGTTCTTGCCTTCTTTGACGTCCTTGTACTTGGCGTAGGCGTCGTCGACGACGCGTTGGAAGTCCTTCGCCTTCGGCTCGCCCGCGCCGTAGGCGACGGGGAGCAGCAACGTCAGGCAGATCGAGGTCAGAACGGTTCGAAGCATGGTACGCATGGGTGCTCCCTGCCGCTTTCCGGCGGCTCTTGTCGTCGCGGTCACTTGAGGAAATCCTTGCTCGAGAAGCTGTACTTGAACGAGATCTGGATGCGCGTGTCGTCGCCCTTCGCGCCGGCCAAGTCCTCGCGCTCGCCCCAGAGGCCTTCGAAGCCGATCAGCACCTTGTCGGCGGGGTAATAGATCAGGTTGAGCGACGCGTACGAGCCTTTCTTGAACGTGTCCGCCGTCTGCCCGGGCGTGTTGTCGACCTCGTCGTAGGAATAGCCGATCGAGCTGCTGAAGCGCTCGCTCCAGTAGTGGTCGTAATAGATCGACACGCCATCGAGCGGGACCGCTACGACCTGGGTGCCCAGCGTGCCCGGGGGGCGGTCGGGCGCCGCGTCCATGCCGCCGTCGTTCATGTAGCTCGCGATGCCGTCGCCGTGGACGATGCCGGCGCGCAGCGCGTCCATCTGGCCGACGCCGATCACGGTGGTGAGGTCGAGGCCCCAGCCCATGTCGTGATCCGAGTACACGACGCCCTGGTTCACACCGGGGCCGGGCTGCGTGTCGCCGAGCACCTCGGCTCCGATCCACCGGGCGATCGCGGCGGCTTGGAAGTGGCTGCGATCGCCGAAGCCGATGCGGTATTGCGCCGTGATGTCGGGGTATTCCTGGTCGCCTTGCGCGCCCGGGAAGTCGGGGACCGTGCGGAATTGGCCCGCGTCGATGTCGTTGCCGGGATTCTCGAGCGCGACCGCGAAGCCGTTGTTTCCCTTCAGCTTCGGCGTCCAGCGGATCTGGGCGGTGCGCAAGAAGACCATCCCGGGCGGGCCCCAGTACTCGAGCGTGTTCGGGAAGATGTCGCCGTCCATGAACAGCGAGTTCGTTTGGCCGGCCAGCCAACGGCCCCATTGGCCGTAGGCGTGCCGCAGCCGGATCGTGGTCTGGCCGGCGTCGTCGCCGACGCCGAACATGTCGAACTCGAACTTCGTGTAGACGTCGCCGGCACTCGTCGGCAGCGTGGCCTGCACGCCTAGGCGGCTCTGCTTGGCGCTGAAGCTCGCCTGCCCGTCGTCGCCGAACGTGTCTTCGTCGGTCGGAATTCGCGACGGCCGCAACGCGTCCTTCCAGTCCGGATTGACGCGGCCGAAGTCTTGCGTGTAGTCGAGCATGGCGAAGCCGTAGACCTCGAAGCTCGCTCCTTGGGCCATCGCCGTCTGCCACCCTACCGAGAACGTCCCGGCGCACAGGACGGCGCAGACGCTGCGCAATTGCCTACTCATCGGTTTGCTCCTTCAAAAGACCATCTCCACGCTAGTGCTGAAAACCGTGCCGTTGCCTCCCAGCAAGAACGGCACGGACGGATATCCGACGGGGGAGTTCTTCAGGTACAGGAGCTCGGCGTTGACGCGCAGCAAGCGCTTCTCGAACGGGTACCAGTTCGTTCCGAGCACGGTGTCGCGCGGCTCGCCGTATTGGCCGAAGATTTTCGACCAGCCGAGATACAGCGAGAGCTTGCTCGGCACGATCATCTTCGACACCTGCATCTGCACGCCCCAGTCGTTGAGCTCCGTGACCGGGATGAAGCCCACGGTGTCGAGCCGATCGACCTTGCGGTTGTAGTAGTCGCCGGCGATCTCGAAGCCGCGGTATTTGACGCCGCCGTCGACGGCCGCCATCAGGTATGACGCCCGGTTGATCTGGCCGTTGGTGTTGAACGCGCCCGGCTGGAAGATCTGGGTGCCGTCCGAGAGACGGATCTGCGTGTTCTCGATCGTATCGGCGCCGGGCTGCGATTGGCGGTCCTCGCGGCTGCGCGTGATCCCGAAGCCGAGCTGCGACACCGGGGTTTCGTGGTTCTCGAAGTCGCCCCAACCGCGCCGCGGTCCGTACTCGCCCTTCGGCGCCCAGGACAGCGCCGCGGACACGGTGTTCAGGTTGCCGTCGAGTTGTGTCGCGCTCACGCCGAGCGCGCTCAGGTTATTGCCGACGGTGACCTTGTACTGCAGGTCGCCGCCGGCGAGCGCTCCGAATGCGTAGATTCCCTGCGTGTAGCTCGGCCGGAAGAACTCCTCGGAGATCATCCGCGTGTCGACGCGATTCCACATCGGAAAGGTGCCGCGCAGGGTCCTCGTTCCGGGCAGCTGGGTGACTCCAGCGCCGACGTTGAACGCCTCGCGCGCGCGGTATTCGAGCGCGCCACCGATGACCACCTGCGCGCCTTCTCCTTGGCTGGCGTTCTGCGTCCAGGTGAAGAAGAAATAGGTGAACTTCGGGTTATAGATCCAACCTTTGAAATACAGGTTGATCTTGTTGATCTGGATGTCGTTGCGCAGATCGAGCGTCTTCGTCCTGCCAAACGAGTCGGTGTAGGTCTCGTCGAGACTCTTCTGGTTGAGATAGCGAACGTAGCCCCAGGCGCTGAAGTTCATCGTGCCGTAGGGTGTTTCGGCGAGCCGGAAGCCGGCGCCGCCGGGCGTGAACTCTCCGAAGTACTCCGGGCTCGCGAGATCCTTGCTCGCGTCCGCGGGACGATCGTCCTGGCCCGGGGCGGGCCCCCCGGTGTCTTGCGCGGCGGCATACCTAGGCAGCCACCCGATTAAGAGAACGACGATCGCCAGCGTTCGCATCGAATGGCCTCGGCAAAGTCCTTAGTGCCCGCGGCGAAGAGGCTAGGGAGGAGGCGATGCGCCAACAATGCGACTTTTGTCCAACGGACCTTCGGGGCGATGCGTCGGCGGAAAAGCGACATAAGGCCAGTTCTTGCAAAGCAGGCCGGCCGACGCGACCATCGACGCGCGCGAGGCATCCTTGTCACAAGTAACGCCATGCCAAAGCCCTTGCCGCAAGTCGACGCCGCCCTTCTCGCCCGTGCCCAGCACGGCGACCGGGACGCGCACGCGCACCTCTACGAGCTGTTCGCGACCCCGGTGTTCACGCTCGCGCGGCGCATGCTCGCTTCGCGCGCGCTCGCCGAGGACGTGCTCCAGGAGACGTTCGTCGAGGTGATCCGCAAGGTCGCGAGCTATCGGGGCGAGGCCGAGTTCGGCTTCTGGATCAAGCGCATCGCGATCAACAAGTGTCTGATGCACTTGCGCTCGGGCTGGACGTCGCGGCGCACCGACGACGGCGAGGACACGCTGCCGTTCGTGGCGGCCCGCGCCGCCGCGCTCGACGATGAGATCGCGCTCGAGCGCGCGCTCGACGAGCTGTCGGACATGGCGCGCATCGTCGTGTGGCTCCACGACGTGGAGGGCCACACGCACAAGGAAATCGGCCGCATGATGGGCCGCACCGCGAGCTTCTCGAAGTCGCAGCTCGCGCGCGCGCACGACCGCCTGCGGTCGCTGCTGCAAGGAAGCGAAGAAGAGAGTGAGACGGAGCTATGCACCCCAGTACTGAAGACCTGTTGAGCGTTCGCGACGGCGAGCCGCTCGATGCGGCGCGCGCGACCGCTTGCGAGTGCCCGGAGCACGGGCCGGAGCTCGGGCGGCTGCACCGGATGCGCGACGCGCTCCGCGCGCTGCCCGAGCTCGAGCCGCCGGCCGGCGTTTGGCAACGCGCCGTCGAAGCGGAGCGCGCGTCGCGCCGGTCGATCTGGCCCCGCGCTCTTGCCGGCGTGGGCGTTGCCGCCGCTGTCGCGGCGGTCGCGGTCTTGTCGATCGGCGGGTCGGTCCCGGACCTCGGCACCGAGCCGACGGCGATTGCGCCGCCGGCGACGTGGCGCGCTCCGGTGCAGACGCCGACGGCGACGTACACGTCGCTCGTGCAGGAGTCGGCGCGACTCGAGCAGCTGCTGTCGGAGATCTCCTATCAGCGGCCGCTGATGACGGGAGGCACGGCGGGCACGATCGTCGGGCTCGAGGACCGCATCGCCGTCATCGACGAGCTGTCGACCTACGGGAGGGCGCGCGGTCTCCAGTCGCCGGAACGCGAAGCGTTGTTGAGCGAGCGTGTAGAGCTGCTGAACGCGCTCGTGCACGTGCGGCTTGCGCAGTCGCAGACGCCGGGATTTTGACGCCGGCTCGCGACCGCTGCGCCGGCAACCACGAACAGAACAGAACGACCACACGATTTGCGAGGAACGACCATGCAACACTCACTGTTTCTGAGCACGGCGGCCGCGGCGCTGTTCGGCGCCGTCGGCGGGGCCCCGGTAGCCGTCGCGCAGCCCGATGGCGGCGCACAGCAGTCGGCGCGCGCGCAAGCGGAGGCGCAGCGCGAGCAATCGAACGCGGAGCACGAAGCTCAGTTGGCGCAGAAGCGCGACGTCGAGAAAGAGCTGCTGGCTGCGCAGCAACAGCTGGAGGAAGCGGCCCGCAACGTGGCAAGGCTGTCGAGTCAGAGGGTGGATCCCGTGCTGCGCGATATCGAGCGCAGGTTCCGCTACACGGGTCAGCGCGCGATGCTCGGCGTGAATATCGAGGACACGGAGCGCGGCGCCCGGATCGCGGGCGTGAGCCCCGGAGGGCCAGGCGCCGACGCCGGCCTCAAGGTGGGCGACACGATCGTCTCGGTCGACGGCGCCGATCTCGCCGCCCCGCGCAACGCGGGCGGTGCCACGCAGTCGCCGACGGCGCTCCTGCTCGCGCAGATGGCGAACGTCGATCCGGGCGAGTCGGTGAAGCTGCGCGTGCTGGCCGAGAACGGCGCGGAACGCGACGTCACCGTTCAGGCGCGGCAGATCACGGCCCAGGCGTTCACGCGCCTGCCCGAGCTGGCCGCGATGGCGCCGAAGGCGGGTACGCGCGGCGCTTTCGCGCTCAACGGGCCGGGCTCCTGGCAAATATTCACGGTCGGCAATCCGTGGTCGGAGATGCAACTGGTGGCGTTGACGCCGGAGCTCGGCGCCTATTTCGGCACGCCGAAGGGCCTGCTCGTCGTGCGCGGCCCCGGCACCGACTCGCTGCGTCTGCAAGACGGCGACGTGATCCTCGACATCAGCGGCCGCGAGCCCACGTCGGCCGAGCATGCGCTGCGGATCCTCGCGAGCTTCCAGGTGGGGGAGACGCTCAAGGTCACGATCATGCGCAAGCAGCGCCGCGAGACGCTCGAGTTCCAAATGCCCGACGGGGTGGCGAGCAGAGGCTAGAATCCCGCTCCGATGGATCGGAGCGAATTCCACTACGACTTACCGCCGGAGCTCGTCGCCCAAGCGCCCCTGCCTGAGCGCGGCGCAAGCCGCCTGCTCGTGCTCGACGGCGCCGCGGGCGGTCTCGCCGACCGGCGCTTCGCCGACCTGCCGCGGCTGCTGCGCTCGGGCGATCTGCTCGTGCTCAACGACACACGCGTGCTGCCGGCGAGGCTCATCGGCCGCAAGTCCACCGGCGGGCGCGCGGAGCTGCTCCTCGAGAGGGTGACGGCGCCGCGGCGGGCGCTCATGCAAATCCGCGCGAGCCACGCGCTCAAAGCCGGCGGCACGATCGAGCTGCCGGGCGGCGCGCGGGCGCGCGTCGAAGGGCGACGGGGGCAGCTGTTCGACCTCGCCTTCGATTGCGACGTCGCGGCCCTGCTCGAGGCGCACGGCGAGGTGCCGCTGCCGCCGTACATCGAGCGCGCGGCCGACACCGACGACCGCGAGCGTTATCAGACCGTATTTGCGCGGAGCGCGGGGGCGGTCGCGGCCCCGACCGCGGGCCTGCACTTCGATCGAGCGATGCTGCTGCGCCTCGACGCACTCGGCGTGGCGCACGCGTTTTTGACGTTGCACGTCGGCGCGGGTACGTTCGCGCCCGTGCGCACCGAACGAATCGAGGATCACGAGCTGCATGCGGAGCGCTTGCGCGTGCCGCTCGAGGTTTGCGAAGCCGTCGAGCGCTGCCGTGCGCGCGGCGGCCGCGTGGTCGCGGTCGGGACGACGAGCGTGCGCGCGCTCGAGACGGCGGCCCGCGACGGCGCGCTCGCGCCGTTCGACGGCGAGAGCCGCCTGTTCGTCTACCCGGGATTTCGCTTCCGAGTGGTGGACGCGCTCGTGACCAACTTTCATCTTCCGGAGTCGTCGTTGCTCATGCTCGTGGCCGCGTTCGCCGGACTTCGCGAGACGCTCGCCGCTTACCGGCACGCGGTGGCCGAGCGCTATCGCTTCTTCAGCTACGGCGACGCGATGTTCGTGACTCCGCGGGCGGCAGCGCTCTCGCCACGGCAGCCGCATGCGGTTTGAGCTTCTCTCCCGCGACGGCGGCGCCCGCCGCGGCCGGCTCACGTTTCGGCGCGGCACGATCGAGACGCCGGCGTTCATGCCCGTGGGTACCTACGGAAGCGTGAAGGCGATGACGCCCGAGGAGCTCGAGGGGTTGGGCGCGGAGATCGTCCTCGGCAATACCTTCCATCTGCTGCTGCGGCCCGGCATCGACGTCATTCGCGCGCACGGCGGCCTGCACGGTTTCATGCACTGGCGGCGGCCGATTCTCACCGACTCGGGCGGGTTCCAAGTCTGGAGCCTCGAGAGCCTGCGCAAGATCACGGAGCGGGGCGTGCAGTTTCGCTCGCCCGTGAACGGCGACCTGATCGAGCTCACGCCGGAGCGCTCGATCGAGATGCAGCACGCGCTCGGCGCCGACATCGTGATGGTGTTCGACGAATGCACGCCGTACCCGGCCGAGCGGCAAGCGGCGCGCGCTTCCATGGAGCTGTCGCTGCGCTGGGCGAAGCGGAGCCGCGCGGCGTTCGACGAGCTCAAGGCGCCGCTCGACGGCGACGCGGCGCTGTTCGGGATCGTGCAGGGCGGGGTATACGACGACCTGCGCCGCGAGTCGCTCGCGGGCTTGAGGGAGATCGGCTTCCCGGGGTACGCGCTCGGCGGCCTCGCGGTCGGCGAGACGGAGGAGGAGCGGCTACGCGTGCTCGAAGCGCTCGCGCCGGAGCTGCCGGCCGAGAGCCCGCGCTATCTCATGGGGGTCGGCACGCCCGCCGACCTCGTCAAAGCCGTGGCGCGCGGCATCGACATGTTCGACTGCGTGATTCCCACGCGCCACGCCCGCAACGGCCAGCTGTTCACGAGCGAGGGCACGGTGAACATCCGCAATAGCCGGTTCCAGTCCGACCTCCGCCCACTCGATCCGCGCTGCGGTTGCTATGCCTGCCGGAACTACTCTCGGGCCTACGTGCGCCATCTGCAGCAGTGCAACGAGATCCTCGGGGCGAGGCTCGCGACGATCCATAATCTGCACTACTACTTGGGATTGATGGCCCGGATGCGCGCGGCCATCGAGACCGGCGGTTTCGCGGCGTTCGCCGCCGAGCTACTCGAGCCATCGACCGACCCGATGGCTATGTCATAATGGCCGGCGATGATTTGTAGGCGGCGCCGGCCGTTGACTTGGAACCCCATGGATTCACGATGTACTCCTTACTGAGCTTCTTCATCAGCGATGCGGCGGCGCAAGGCGCCGGCGGCGGCACTGCCGGCGGCCCGAACATTCTCTGGATCATGCTGCCGATGATCGTGGTGATGTACATATTCCTGTTCATGCCGCAGCAGAAGAAGCAAAAGGAGCACCGCAAGATGATCGAGAGCCTCGCCACCGGCAACGAGGTGGTCACGGGCGGCGGTGTGCTCGGCAAGGTCACCGAGGTGGGCGAGCAATTCGTGACCATCGAGGTGGCGAACGGGGTGCACGTCAAGGTGCAGCGGCACTCGATCGCCGCCGTGGTTCCCAAGGACACCATCAAGAACGTCTGAAGCGCCCCTGAAATGAATCGCTATCCGCTGTGGAAGAACCTGCTCGTCGCCGGCATCGTGCTGGTGTCGATGATCGTGGCATTGCCGAATGTATTCGGCACCGACGTCGCGCTGAATATCACGCGAGGCGACGGCGAGCCGATGGATCAGGCGGCGCTGACCCAGGTCTCGGCGGTTCTCGCGGACAAGAACGTAGCATTCAAGGCGGTCGCGCTCGAGGGCAAGGCGGTGCTCGTCCGCTTCGTGGGCGCGGAGGATCAACTGCGCGCGAACGACATCCTGCGCGCGGCGCTGCCGAACAACGTCGTCGCCCTCAACATCGTGTCGCGCACGCCGTCGTGGCTGCTTGCCGTCGGCCTCAAGCCGATGTCGTTGGGCCTCGACCTTCGCGGCGGCGTGCACTTCCTGTTTCAGGTCACCCTCAAGGACGCGATCGACCAGTACCTGAGGACCTTCGAGACGGACCTGCGCACCCAGCTGCGCACGGCGAACATCCGTAACGACGTCCGGGTGGCCGAGGGCGCGCTCGAGGTCTCGATCCTCGACTCGAAGGACCTCGTCAAGGCCGAGGAGATCGTGCGTAAGCTCGACTCGGGCGACCAGGTCCTACGGCTCGGCCAGCTCACGAGTCGCCTGATCGTCGATCCCACGACGGTCGACGATAAGCCGGGCTTCAAGGTGAGCTTGACCGAGACGGCGATCAAGGAGCGGCAGGATGCCGCGATCCAGCAAAACACCCTGACGTTGCGCAACCGCGTCAACGCGCTCGGCGTCGCCGAGGCCGTGGTGCAGCGCCAGGGTCTCGATCGAATTCTCGTGGAGCTGCCCGGCATGCAGGACCCCGGCGAGGCCCAGCGCGTGCTGGGCTCCACCGCCACGCTCGAGTTCCACATGGTCGATCAGGACAACGACCCGTTCGAGGCGCAGCGTCGCGGACGCCCGCCGCTCGGCTCGACGCTGGAGCACAAGACCGACAAATCGCCGATCCTGCTGCGCCGCGACATCATCGCATCGGGCGACCAGCTCGTCGACGCGACGTTCCAGCCCACGACGCAGCAGGGCACGCCCGGCGTCTCGATCAGGCTCGATGCGACGGCCGCACGCAAGATGCTCGACACGACGATCGCCAACGTCGGGCGTAAGATGGCGGTGTTGTACATCGAGTACAAGCCGCAGGTCGTCGAGAAGGACGGCAAGCTGGTGCCGGGCCCGCCGCTGCGCGAGCAGCGCGTGATCAACGACGCGACGATCAACGGCGTGTTCTCTAACCGGTTCGAGATCACGGGCCTGTCCGCCTTCGAGGGCCGAGATCTCGCGCTGCTGCTGCGCTCCGGATCGCTGGCCGCGCCGATCTCGGTGGTAGAGCAGCGCACTATCGGCCCGAGCTTGGGGCAGGACAACATCGACCGAGGCATCCGGGCCACCATCGTCGGCTACCTGCTCGTGGTGCTGTTCATCGGCTTCTATTACCGCATGTTCGGCGTCCTCGCCGACCTCGCGCTCGCGGCGAATCTCGTGATGTTGATCGCGCTGATGTCGCGGTTCGGCTTTCAGCTGTCGCTGCCCGGCATCGCGGGTATCGTGCTGACCGTGGGCATGGCCGTCGACGCGAACGTGCTGATTTTCGAGCGCATTCGTGAGGAGCTCAACAACGGCAACTCGCCGCAGGCGAGCATTCGCGCGGGCTTCGACAAGGCGTACACCACGATCGTCGACTCGAACTTGACGACGTTGATCGCGGCGGTCGTGCTGTTCATGTTCGGCAGCGGGCCGGTCAAGGGATTCGCGGTCACGCTGTCGATCGGTATCCTCACGTCGATGTTCACCGCGGTGACGGTCACACGCTGCTTCGTGAACCTTGTCTACGGCAGCCGCCAACACTTGAAGTCGCTGCCGATCGGCGGCACCAAGCCCGTCGCCGGCAAGGCCGCCGCCGCCTCCCGCTGAAAAAATAGGGACATGTTGGCTTTTTTCGGCGAAGTGCCGCGCGCTCGGCTGGCTCGCGCCAAAAAAGCCAACATGTCCCTATTTTTTAGGGGAGGTCGGCGATGAACGGGGCGAGGAGCTTCGAGAGGGCGGCATAGACCTTGGGATTGCCGGCGACGACGTTGCCGCTGTCGAGATAGGCGTCGGCGCCACGGAAGTCGCTGATGCGCCCGCCGGCCTCGCGGATGATCAGGGCGCCCGCCGCGATGTCCCACTTGGCAAGGCCGAGCTCCCAGAACGCGTCGACGCGGCCGGCCGCGACGTAGCAGAGGTCGAGCGCGGCGGAGCCCGGCCGGCGCACGCCCGACGACTCGAGCATCACCGCGCGCAGCATGTCGAGATAGCGGTCGAGGTGAACGAGATTCGCCCGATACGGGAAGCCCGTCGCGACGAGCGATTGCTGTAGCGTGGTGCGCTTGCTCACGCGGATCCGCCGGCCGTCGAGCTGCGCGCCCTGGCCGCGGCTCGCGCTGAAGATCTCCTGGCGCAGGGGGTCGTAGACCACGCCGTGCTCGAGCTCGCCCTTGTGCGCCACGGCGATCGACACCGAGAACACCGGGAAGCCGTGCACGTAGTTGGTGGTGCCGTCGAGTGGATCGATGATCCATTGGTACTCGTGCTCGCCGGCGGCGCCGCTCTCCTCGGCGAGGATCGCGTGGTCGGGGTAGTGGTCGCGGATGATCTCGATGATCGCGGCTTCCGCGGCCTTGTCGACCTGCGTCACGAACTCGTTCTTGGACTTTTCCGTGACTTTGAGCGCTTCGAGCTGGTTGAGCTGACGGATCATCAGCTCCCCGGCGCGCCGCGCGGCGCGAATTGCGATGTTGACCATGCCGTGCATTTCGGCGCGCAGCGTAGAATACTCGCCCCCGGCTGGCAAACTTAGGGACAGGTTACTTATTCGCGCCCGCGGCGGTCAGCCCTGTCCCTAACTACGCAAGTGCAGATTCCAGTTCGCATAGTGCTCGTAGACACATCGCATCCCGGCAACATCGGCGCGAGCGCGCGCGCGATGAAGACGATGGGTGTGAGCGAGCTCGTGCTCGTGCGTCCGTGCCATTTTCCGAGCGAGGAGGCTACGGCACGCGCAGCCGGCGCGGACGACATTCTCGCGAACGCGCGCGTCGTCGATGATCTCGGAGCGGCGATCGCGGATTGCGGCTGGGTGGTGGGCGCGAGCGCGCGCCTGAGAACGGTCACGGTGCCCGTGGTCGATCCTCGGGAGTGCGCGGCCGCGATCCTCGAGAGGCTCGCCGGCAACCGCGTTGCGCTGCTGTTCGGTCCCGAGCAGTCGGGGCTCACCAACGATGACCTCGCGCGCTGTCGGTTGCTCGTGAACATCCCCACCGCGCCCAAGTACGGGTCACTGAATCTCGCGATGGCCGTGCAGGTGCTTTGCTACGAGTTGCGGATGGCCGCGATCGGCGCGCAGCGTGCGCAAGGGCCCGCGGGCGACGCCCGGCTCGCCACCGCCGAGGAGCTCGACGGGTTTCACGCTCACCTCGAGAGGCTGCTCACCGATGCGGGCTTTCTGCACCCCGAGCAGCAGCGCCAGATCAAGCTCAAGCTGCGGCGGATTTTTCAGCGCGCCACCGTGGACCAGAACGAGCTCGCCATCCTGCGCGGGATGTTGACGGCGCTCGATCCCGCCAAGCGTCCGCCGCGCGCCTCGTGAACGCCGTGCGCGGCCGCGAGATCTACCTCGACTACGCGGCCACGGCGCCGCTCGACCCGGCCGTCGCGGCGGCGATGACGGACTGCATGACCCGCGAGTTCGCGAATCCGTCGTCGGTGCACGAGCCCGGCCGGCGTGCGCGCCGGCTCGTCGAGAACGCGCGAGAGCAGGTTGGAGCGCGCGTCGGCGCACCGGCCGAGCGGATCTTTTTCACCTCGGGCGCCACCGAGTCGAACAACCTCGCGCTGCAGGGAGCGCTGCGCGACGGACGCGCGCGGCCGCACCTCGTGACGTCGCGAATCGAGCACAAGTCCGTGCTCGACACGGCGCGGGCGCTCGAGCGGGCCGGCGTCGCGGTGAGCTATGTCGACTGCGACGCCGGAGGCCGCGTCGATCCGCATGACGTGGCCGCGGCGATCGGGCCCGACACGGCCCTCGTCTCGATCATGCACGCGAACAACGAAACCGGTGTGATCCAGGACATCGCCGCGATCGGCTCGATCTGCCGCGAGCGCGGAGTGTGGTTTCACGTCGACGCGGCGCAGAGCGTCGGCAAGGTGCCGCTAGCGCTCGGCGGCGCCGCCGTCGATCTGTGCTCGCTCACCGCCCACAAGCTGTGCGGCCCCAAGGGCGTCGGCGCGCTCTACGTCGCGCGCGGCGTGCTGCTCGCACCCCAGATCCACGGCGGCGAGCAGGAGCGGGGCCTCCGGGCCGGCACGCTCCCCACGCATCAGATCGTCGGCATGGGCAGGGCCTACGAGCTCGCCGACCCGGCGGCCGAGGCGCCGCGGCTCACTGCGCTGCGGGACCGGCTCTGGGACGCGCTTCGCGCGATTCCCGGTGCGTGCGCGAACGGTGCGGCCGAGCACCGGGCGCCGCACGTCTTGAACGTCACGTTCCCCGGTGCGGAGGGCGAGAGCCTGAGGCTCGCGCTGCGGGATCTGGCGGTGTCGGCCGGCTCGGCCTGCGCGGCCGACAGCCCGGAGGCCTCCCACGTGCTCAAGGGGCTCGGTTTGAGCGACACGCTGGCCGCGAGCTCGCTGCGTTTCAGCGTCGGCCGGTTCACCACGGACGACGATATCGCGGCGGCAGCGGGGCGGGTCGCGGTCGAGGTCGCGCGCTTGCGCGACCTGGCAAGATCGGCGCCGACCTGGTGCTCGGTTTAAGCCTCTTTTGGTTGAATTTCGGCTAAACTGTTGAGCTGCATATGGAATACAGCTCCGAGGTCGTGCGACGCTCCGACGCGCCTCGGCAAGCCCGGGAACTGCCGCACGCCACGCCCGGTCTGCTGTCGGGCGAGGCGGAAGACCGCGCGCTGCAAGTCTGGGTGCGCTTCGATTTGCAGGTGCAGGACGGCGTCATTCAAAGGGTTCGGTTCGAGGCGTTCGGCTGCCCGCATACGGTGGCGGCGGCCGACCTCGCTGCCGAGCGGCTCGAGGGGCAGCCGATCGACGCCGCGCGGCGCGTCGACGCGAGAGAGATCATGGCCGCGCTCGACGTGCCGGTCGAGAAGCTCGGCAAGCTGTTGAGGATCGAGGATGCGGCGGCAGCGTGCTCGACCGTCGCGGCGACACGGACGTAGCGAGGGATATTCGAGTTATGACGATTTCGTTGACCCGCAGCGCGGCGACTCGCGTACGCAGTTATCTGGACAAGCGCGGCCACGGCGTGGGCTTGAGAATAGGCGTGCGTCGCAGCGGCTGTAACGGCTGGGCGTATACCATCGACTACGCGGATGCTCTGCAGCCCGACGACGTGGTGTTCGACGACGCCGGCGTAAAGGTGATCGTCGACGCGGAGAGCTTGGGGCTCATCGACGGCACCGAGGTGGATTTCGTGAAGGACGGCTTGAACGAGGCGTTCAAGTTCCGCAACCCGAACGTCAAAGGGGAATGCGGCTGCGGCGAAAGCTTCAGCGTGTGAGGATGAAGCGGGGTCGCACCCCGTGCGTGTGTCGACAACTTGGCAATGACAACGAGTCGGGGTCTGACCCCATTCCTTTCAAGGTGAACAATGGCGCTCGAGCGTACTTTCTCCATCATCAAACCCGATGGCGTTGCGAAGAATCTGATCGGCGAGGTTTATCGCCGCTTCGAAAAGGCGGGCCTCAAGATCATCGCGGCGAAAATGGTGCAGCTGCGCAAGGATCAAGCTGAAGGCTTCTACGCCGTGCACAAGGAGCGGCCGTTCTACGCCGACCTCGTGCGCTACATGACCTCGGGTCCGGTCGTGGCGCAGGTGCTCGAGGGCGAGGACGCGATCAAGGTCCATCGCGACCTCATGGGCGCGACCAACCCCAAGAACGCGGCGCCCGGAACCATCCGCGCCGATTTTGCCGCTTCGATCGAGGAGAACGTCGTGCACGGCTCGGATGGGCCCGCCACGGCTCCCGGCGAGATCAGCTTTTTCTTCAGCGAGGCGGAGATTTGCCGGCGGACGCGCTAAACCTGCCTCGCAAGGAGCCCGGCAAGCTCAACTTGCTCGGGCTGCCTGGCCCCGATCTCGTCGAGTTCTTCGAATCGCTCGACGAGAAGCCCTATCGCGCGCGTCAGATCATGCGCTGGCTCTATCAGCAGCACGTCACCGACTTCGGCGCGATGACGGACTTGAGCGCGAACCTGCGCAAGCAGCTCGGCGAGGTCGCCGCGCTTACGATCCCCGCCGTGCTCACGCGCGAGCACTCGGCCGACGGTACGCGCAAGTGGCTGCTCGACGTGGGCGCCAATCAGGCCGTGGAGACGGTGTTCATACCCGAGCCGAATCGCGGCACGCTCTGCATCTCGTCGCAGGCCGGCTGCGCGCTCGATTGCGCGTTCTGCGCCACGGGCCACCAAGGCTTCAACCGCAACCTCGCGGCGGCGGAGATTTTGGGGCAAGTGGTGCTCGCGGCCCGCGAGGTCGCGCCGACGCCGATCACGAACGTCGTGTTCATGGGCATGGGCGAGCCGCTCGCGAACTATCGCAACGTGCTGCCGGTGGTGAAGCTCCTGCTCGACGACCAGGCGTTCGGCCTGTCGCGGCGGCGGGTCACCATCAGCACCGCGGGCCTCGTGCCGCAGATCCACAAGCTCGCGGACGACTGCAACGTGGCGCTCGCCGTGTCGCTGCACGCGCCGAACGACGCGCTGCGCGACCGGCTCGTGCCGATCAACCGCGTGCACCCGATCGCCGAGCTGCTCGACGCCTGCTGGCGCTACGCCGAGAATCAGGCGAGCCGCTCGATCACGTTCGAGTACGTGATGCTCGATCAGGTCAACGACTCGCCGGCGGAGGCCCGCGAGATTCTGAAGCTGCTCAAGGGGCACCCGGCCAAGATCAATCTGATTCCGTTCAACGCCTTTCCGCAGTCGGAGTTCCGCTGCTCGAAGCCGCGCGCCATCGACGAGTTCTGGAAAGTGTTGCGCGACGGCGGGCTCATCACGACGGTCCGCAGACCGCGCGGCGACGACATCGCCGCGGCGTGCGGGCAATTGGCTGGACGCGTGCGCGACCGCCAGCGCGTACGTCTAGGGGACAAGCTAATGGGAGCGAGCCACTCATGAACGCGTTTCGCGTGATCGTGCTTTGTGTCTCTCTGGTGGTGTTCCAGGCGTGTGTGACGGAGAGCAAGAGCGGCCGCAGCCCGCCGTCCGAAGCCGACGCGGCGGTCGCGAACACCAACTTGGGCGCCGGCTATCTGAAGCAGGGAAAGCCGGACCTCGCGGTGGAGCGGCTAAAACGCGCTCTCGAGCAGAATCCGCGGAGCGCCGAAGCGCACAGCACGATCGCGCTCGCCTACGACCAGCTCGGCAGCGCCGCGGAGGCCGAGGATCACTACAAACGCGCGGTCCAGCTCGAGCCGGCGAACGGCCTCTCCTCGAACGCGTACGCCGTGTTCCTCTGCCGCCATAAACGCTGGAAGGACTCGGAGCCCTACTTCAGGCGCGCCGCCGACAGCCACGACTACCGTACGCCGGAGATGCCGCTGACGAACGCGGGCAATTGCGCGGCGGACAACGGCGATCCCGCCAAGGCGGCCGAGTACTACCGGGACGCGCTCGCGCGCAACAAGACTTACGCCGCCGCGCTGCGCGGCATGATGGATCTCTCTTATCAACAGAAGAACTACCTCCAGGCGCGCGCCTTCGTGCAGCGCTACCTCGATTCGCAACCTCCGAGCGCCCCGGTGCTATGGCTCTGCGTGAACGTGGAGCGAGAGCTCGCGAACCGCGCGGCCGTGGACAGGTGCGCCGCGCAGCTCAAGTCGGGTTTTCCGAGATCACCCGAGGTCGAGCAGTTGCAGGCATTGCAGCAGAGCAATGGCGGACAGTGAGCAGCGCAAGGCGGCGGCGGACCGGCCACCGGCCGAGCCAAACGTCGCGCCGGAGGCGCGCGGTAGCGTCGCGCCGCAGGCCCGCCCCGGTAGCGTCGCGCCGGAGGCCCGCAATACCGTCGGGCCGGAGGCCCGCAATACCGTAGGCCAACTCCTCACGGAGGCGCGCGTCGCGCAGGACCTGTCGGTCGAGCAGATCGCGGCCGAGCTGCGCATCGAGGCTCGGCAGCTCGTCGCGCTCGAGCAGGACCGGTTCGACCGCATCGGCGTGCCGGTGTTCGTGAAGGGCTATATCAAGCAATACGGCGCGCGCCTAGGTCTCGACACGAGCGATCTGCTGGCTGCGTATTACAAGCAGGGCAAGCTCGAGGACATCGACATCCGCCCCATGCGCGCGATCAAGCTCCACGACGAGCAGCGGATTAGGGGCTGGGTGGTCGCGCTGATCGTGGTGCTCGCGCTCGTCGGGGCGTTTGCCGTTTGGTGGCTGAACGGCGCGAGCTGGAGCGGGCTCGTCCCGCCCGCGCAGCCGGTCGAGCGCAGCGAGCCGGCGGCCGGTCCGGCCGCCGGCATGCCCGCCCCGACGCCAAGGGCGTCGGACGCGGCGGCGGGCGCGGCGCAGCGCGTGGACGTCGAAGCATCGCCGCCCGTGCCCGAGCCGTCCCCGGCGGCGCCGGTGGCACAGCCCAAGGCGGCGCCCGCGCCGGGCGGCACCGTCACGCCGTCCGCAGCCGCCGCCGAGCCGCCGGCCGACGCGCGAGCCGCGGCCCCGCTTCGCCCGCTCGAGTTCGCTGTCGACGTCGACGTTACCTTCGAGCAGGACAGTTGGGCGGAGATCACCGACGCGCGCGGCGAGCGGCTGTTCTATGGTTTGGGCTCGGCGGGCCGGCGCGCGACGCTGCGCGGCGAGCCGCCGCTTGCGGTCGTGCTCGGCAACGTCGACGGTGTCCGCATCAGCGTCGAAGGCGCCGATTACGAGATCCCGCGGCCCAAGCAGGGCAACTACGCGCGGTTCACGCTCCAAGTCGACGAAGAGTGAGTCGTACACCTTGGCCGAGCTGATCCAACCCGTTCGCGGGATGAACGACGTGCTGCCCGACGACGCGCCGCTCTGGGACCGTCTCGAGTCGACGGCGGCCGCGTTGTTCGCGAGCTATGGCTATCGGCGAATCCGGATTCCGGTGCTCGAGCGCACCGAGCTCTTCAGCCGCTCCATCGGGGAGGACACCGACGTCGTCGCCAAGGAGATGTACACCTTCGAGGACCGCAACGGCGAGAGCGTGACGCTGCGCCCCGAGGCGACCGCCGGCGTGGTGCGCGCCGGCTTGAGCAACGGCTTGCTGCACAACCAGCAACAGAAACTCTGGTGCAGCGGCCCGATGTTCCGCTACGAGAAGCCGCAGAAGGGACGCTACCGGCAGTTTCACCAGTTGAGCGTCGAGGCGCTCGGCTTCGCGGAGCCCGAGATCGACGCGGAGCTCATCGCGCTGTCCGCGCGCCTGTGGAAGGAGCTCGGGATCGCGAGCGCGGCGCTCGAGATGAACTCCCTCGGTACGCCCGAATCGCGCGTGGGCTACAGGCAGGCGCTGGTGGAGTACTTCGGCCGCCATCGCGACGCGCTCGACGAGGACAGCCTGCGACGGCTCGAGCGCAACCCGCTCAGGATCCTCGACAGCAAGAACCCGGCGCTGCGCGAGCTGATTGCCGAAGCGCCGGTGCTTTCCGGCTATCTCGACGACGAGTCGCGTGCTCACTTCGAACGCGTGCAGCAGCTGCTCGGGGACGTCGGCGTGCGCTTCACCCTGAATCCGCGCCTGGTCCGCGGCCTCGACTACTACTCGCGCACGGTGTTCGAGTGGCTCACCGACAAGCTCGGCGCCCAGAGCGCGATCTGCTCCGGCGGGCGCTACGACGGGCTCGTGGCGCAGCTCGGAGGGCGCGAGACCCCGGCCGTCGGCTGGGCCCTGGGGATCGAGCGAATCGTCGAGCTCCAGCGCGCCGAAGGGGCCGATGGCTCCGAGCCGCGGACCGACGTCTTTCTGATCGCCG
>DASQOL010000150.1:0-4092 GCA_035644475.1 Gammaproteobacteria bacterium
CACCTCGAGGCAGGTCACGACGTCGAAGCCGCCCGCCTGGTCGCGCGCGACGTCCTCGACCCCCGCACAGCGATAGTCGATCGCGAGTCCCGCCGCGCCGGCATGCGCGCGGGCCGCCGCGACGTTCGGCTCGCCGCGGTCGACGCCAACCACGGTCGCGCCGCGCCGTGCGAGGCCTTCGCTCAGCAAACCCCCGCCGCAGCCGACGTCGAGCACGCGCGCGCCCGCGAGCGGGGCGCGGACGTCGATGTAGTCGAGCCGCAGGCCGTTGATCTCGTGCAAGGTGCGGAACGGGCCGCGCGGATCCCACCACTCGTCGGCGCGGCCGGCGAATTTCGCGAGCTCGATCGAATCTACATTGCTCATGACGCGCCTCCGCCGCGGAGAAGCCGCCCCCAGCGCTGCGCTGCCGCGGAGATCGCGTGCGCATCGAGCCGCACGAGCGCGCGGTCGGACACGAGGTGCTCGCCCGCCACCCAGACGTCGGTCACGTCGTGTCTCGAAGCAGCGTAAACCAACTGCGAGAGCGGATCGAGAACCGGCTGGAGCGCGAGATCCGCGAGGTCGACGCAGATCATGTCGGCCGCCTTCCCCGGCACGAGCGACCCGATCTCGCCGGCCAAGTTGAGCGCTCGAGCGCCGTTGATCGTGGCCATCGCGAGCGCCGCGGCGGCGGGCACGGCGGCCGCGTCGCGGGCGACGTGCTTGCCGAGCAGCGCGGCCGCTTGCATCTCGGCCCAAAGGTCCAACCGATTGTTGCTCGCCGCCCCGTCGGTGCCGAGCGCGACGTTCACGCCCGCGGCGAGCAATTCCGCGACGGGACACGCACCGCTCGCGAGCTTCGCGTTCGACCGCGGGCAATGCACGACGCTCGCGCCCGCGCTCGCGAGCAGCGCCGTCTCCTTGGGCTCGAGTTGGGTCGCGTGGACGCCGATCAGCGCCGGCGTGACGAGGCCGAGCGCGTCGAGCCGCGCGAGCGGCCGGCGGCCGGTGCTCGCCACTGCCGCCTCGATCTCGGCGGCGGTCTCGTGCAAGTGCATGTGAATGGGCACGTCGAGCTCGTCGGCGAGTTGCCGGATCCGCTCGAGCGCCTCGTCGCCGACCGTGTAGGGTGCGTGCGGCGCGAACGCGGTCGTGATCAGCGGCTCCGCCTTGTAGCGATCGTGCACGGCGAGACCCTTGCTGACGTATTCGTCGGCGTCGCGAGCCCACGCCGTCGGCGCGTCGAGCACGATCATGCCGAGCACGGCGCGGATGCCGCTCTCGGCCGCGACCTCCCCGACCACGTCGGGGAAGTAATACATGTCCGAGAAACAGGTGATGCCGCCCTTGAGCATTTCGGCGACCGCGAGCCGCGTGCCGTCCGCCACGAACTCGGGGCCGATCCACTCCTTCTCGACGGGCCAGATTCGCTCGCGCAGCCAGCGCTCGAACGGCAAGTCGTCGGCGTACCCTCTGAGCAGGGCCATCGCGGCGTGCGTGTGCGCGTTCACCAGGCCCGGCAACAGCACGTGGTCGGGCCGTTCGTGGCGCGCGGCGGGCGTGAACCTCGCTTCGGCTTCGCGCTCCGGCAGCACGGCCACGATGCGACCGGCGTCGACGGCGACGGCGAGGCCTTCCTCGGCCGCTACGCGCGGCTCGACGCGGATCGTCCAGCGCGGTCGGATCAGAGCGTCGATTCGTTGCATCGCCAAGGAGCTTTTTCCCAGGAGTTTTCGATCCGCGAAAGGCGCGCAAGTATAGCGGCTCGTGGGGCGAGAAATGCTACGGGCGCGCGCGCCCTTGTGCTAGACTTTTGGCCTTGTTTTTGGGCACTTGGACAAGTCAATCGGGTCGTGCGAGCCCCTCTGAAATCGGTCGCGGCATTGCCCGAACAATCTTTCACCCGGGTCGCTTCTCGGTCCCCTGCATGAATCACCCAGGGGGCGGGGAAGGGACCGGTTTTTTCGCGCGAATTCCGGTGCTTTTCGAGCACCGCAGGTAGTCGTTTGAGCACGAGCAATGGCAGCCGGTAGAGAAGTCTTCCCCGTCAATCTCGAAGACGAGATGCGTCAGTCGTATCTCGATTACGCGATGAGCGTGATCGTGGGGCGCGCGCTGCCGGACGTTCGCGACGGCCTGAAGCCGGTCCACCGCCGAGTCCTGCACGCGATGCGCGAGCTCGGCAACGACTACAACCGGGCGTACAAGAAGTCCGCGCGCGTCGTCGGCGACGTGATCGGCAAATACCATCCGCACGGCGACCAGGCCGTGTACGACACGATGGTGCGCATGGCGCAGCCGTTCTCGCTGCGCTACCTGCTCGTCGACGGCCAAGGCAACTTCGGCTCGGTCGACGGCGACGCGCCGGCCGCGATGCGCTACACCGAAGTGCGGATGACGCGCCTCGCGCACGAGCTCCTGGTCGACATCGAAAAAGAGACCGTCGACTGGATCCCGAACTACGACGAGAGCGAGCGCGAGCCCGCGGTGCTGCCGACGCGGATCCCGAACCTGCTGGTGAACGGCTCCGCCGGCATCGCGGTCGGCATGGCGACGAACATTCCGCCGCACAATCTGGGCGAGATCGTCGACGCGTGCCTCGCGCTGCTCGCTAACCCCGGGCTCGGCATCGCGGATCTCATCAAGCTCGTGCCCGGGCCTGACTTCCCGACGGCGGGCATGATCCACGGGATCCAGGGCGTCGTGAGCGCCTACACCACCGGCCGCGGCCGCATCTATGTCCGCGGCCGAACTCACGTCGAGCCGTTCGGCGAGCACGGCCGCGAGGCGATCGTGATCACGGAGCTGCCGTACCAAGTCAACAAGGCGCGGCTCATCGAGCGGATCGCCGAGCTCGTGCGCGAGAAGAACCTCGAAGGCATCAGCGAGCTGCGCGACGAGTCCGACAAAGACGGCATGCGCGTCGTCATCGAGCTCAAGCGCGGTGAGCTCACGGACGTCGTGCTCAACAACCTCTACAAGCAGACGCCGCTGCAGAGCGTGTTCGGCATCAACATGGTCGGCCTCGTCGACGGCCAGCCGCGGCTGCTGTCGCTCAAGGAGCTGCTCGAAGCGTTCTTGAGGCACCGCCGCGAGGTCGTCACGCGGCGCACGTTGTTCGATCTGCGCAAGGCCCGCGAGCGCGCCCACGTGTTGGAAGGCCTGATGGTCGCGCTCGCGAACATCGACGACGTGATCGACCTGATCAAGGCGTCGCCGTCGCCGGCGGAAGCCCGCGCGGCGCTCTGCGCGCGGGCGTGGAAGCCGGGCGCGGTGACCGAGCTGCTTTCCCGGGCCGGGGCGAGCGCCACGCGGCCCGAGGACCTCACCGAGGAGTCGGGGCTCGACGGCGGCGCGTATCGTCTGTCGACCATCCAGGCCCAGGCCATCCTCGACCTCCGGCTGCACCGGCTCACGGGCCTGGAGCAGGACAAGATCTCCAGTGAATACAGTGAGCTGATAGAGAACATTAAGGCGTTTCTGGAGATCCTCTCCAACCCCGACAGGCTCCAAGAGGTCATTCGCACCGAGCTTGCCGAGGTCCGAGCGCTCTATGCCGACGCGCGCCGCACGGAGATCGTCGAGGACTACAACGACCTCACGGTCGAGGACTTGATCCCCAAGGAGACCGTGGTCGTCACGCTCTCGCACGCGGGCTACGCGAAGTCGCAGCCGGCGGAGGTCTACCAGGCGCAGCGCCGGGGTGGCCGCGGCCGCGCGGCGGCGCGCACCAAGGACGAAGACTTCATCGACCAGCTGTTCGTCGCGAACTCGCACGCCACCGTGCTCTGCTTCTCGAGCCGCGGCAAGGTCTACTGGCTCAAGGTCTACCAAGTGCCGCAGGCGGGGTCGGGCTCGCGCGGCCGGCCGATCGTGAACCTGCTGCCGCTCGAGGAGGGCGAACGGATCAACACCGTGCTGCCGGTGCCCGCCTTCGAGGACAACAAATACGTGTTCCTCGTGACGAGCCGGGGCACGGTGAAGAAGACATCGCTCGCCGAGTTCGCGCGGCCGCGCACGACCGGCATCATTGCGCTCGATCTGCGCCCTGAAGATCGATTAATCGGTGCCGGCATCACGAACGGCAACCAAAACATCATGCTGTTCGCG
>DASQOL010000151.1:0-20603 GCA_035644475.1 Gammaproteobacteria bacterium
ATATAGGTCATAGCCTATATTTAAAGACGAATATCATAGGTTATAGGCTATCAAATGCGTGCTCAGGACCGAGCTTCAGCCCGCAAGAGTCTCGACAAACGCCTGACTCCGTTCATGAGCGCGGAGGCGCTCGCCCGCCCGCCCCGCGGTTGGATCAGGGCGATCCGGGAAGCCCTCGGCATGACCACCGCGCAACTGGCCGAGCGGCTCGGTATTGCCCAGCCAAGCGCGGTCGGGCTCGAGAAAGCGGAGGCCTCCAAGGCGATCACGCTCGAAACGATCGAACGCGCTGCCCGTGCGCTCGACTGCACGCTCGTCTATGCGCTCGTCCCGCGAAAACCGCTCGAGACCTTGATGCAGGAACGGGCCCGCGAAGCGGCGCGCGAGCGTCTTCGCACCGTTGGTCACAGCATGGCGCTCGAAGATCAGCGCGTACCCGAAGAGGATGAGCGCGCACAGCTCGAGCGTGTCGCGAAAACGCTGCTCGACGGACCCGGCTCGGCACTGTGGTCTAAGCGATGACGGACCCGCTCGCGGGCGAGGACGATGCATCGACGCAGCTCAGCGCAGAAGAACGGGAGGGGTTGATCCCCTCCTACATCACGCTACGCGGTGAGCTCAACGAAGCCGAGCAGGCGAACATTCTCGAAGCCGATACGTGGGCGTTCTCGCGCAAACGCAACGTGCTCGCGGAGCGCTTCCTGAGCACGCTGCACAAACGGATGTACGGCAATGTCTGGCGCTGGGCCGGGACGTACCGACGAAGCCAAAAGAACATTGGCGTCGAGCATTACAAGATCCCGACCGAGTTGCGGGCACTGCTCGATGATTGCCGCTACTGGGTAGATAACGACACCTATGAGTCGGACGAGGTCGCGACGCGGTTTCATCATAGGCTGGTGTGGATTCACTGCTACTCGAATGGCAACGGCCGTCATGCACGCCTTGCCGCCGATCTGCTGCTCACGGCACTCGGTCGGGCTCGCTTTAGCTGGGGCAGCGCAAGTCTCGTCGATGCCGGCGCAACCCGAGCCGCCTATGTGGCAGCGCTGCGGGCGGCCGACGGTCACGACTACGGCCCGCTGCTTGCGTTCGTGCGCTCGTAAGGCGGCGCCTGCCAACAACGGCGCAGCGGAATCCGCTGCGAACGGCCCTCACACGCCGATCCCGGAGATCACCGCGTGCGCCTAACGCCGCGAAGTGAGAACGCACCAAACCGCTGCGTTAGACGCTAGAATACGCGTCCGCCCCAGCCACCCGGGGCAACGTTTTTCGTGGTGATGTAGCTCAGCTGGTTAGAGCGGCGGATTCATAACCCGCAGGTCGGTGGTTCGATCCCACCCATCACCACCACCTAGGCGTTCCCCGCGGTCCCATCCGGTCCAAGTACCCCGCCAGAAGCCTCGTAACTCGCTGATTATCCTAGAAGAGCCGGACGCATTCGGTTCCAGCGAGTCCCACGTGGTAGCATGCGCTGGTCGGGGTACAAGCCGGGGTAACGGCTGGTCACCCTGGGGTAGCTCTGATTCGGTTCCACCCCGCCCCCGGTTCGATCCCACCCCGACGCAACGCAACGCCAAGAGGAGGGACACGCGATGCTCGACGACGCGACGATCAAGGCCGCGAAGCCCCGCGAGCGGCCGTTCAAGCTCTACGACGGCGAGGGGCTCTACCTGCTCGTCGCACCGCACGGCGCGAAGGGCTGGCGGTTCCGCTACACCTTCGGCGGACGCGAGAAGCTGCTGAGCTTCGGCGTCTACCCCGACGTATCGCTCAAACGCGCCCGCGAGAAACGACGCGAGACCCGCGTGATGCTCGACCGGCGCATCGACCCGAGCGCAGTACGGCGCGCCCAGCGCGAAGCCGAGCGCGCGACGCAGAGCGACGACGCGGCGGCCCTTGAATACCTCGCGCTCGAGTACCTCTCGCTGCAAGCCGGCAAGCCGCCGCCGCAGACGAGGGACCACAAGCCGATCCCGCTCGCGCAGCTCCGCCAACACCTCGAGGAGCGCCTGACGGAACTGGCGGCCGAGAACCGCGCCGGCGCCGCGCGCGCGAACACGCTCACGAAGATGCGCCGACGCCTCGAGCGCTACGTATTCCCATACCTCGGCGCGCGCCCCGTCGCAGACAAGCGGCCGAGCGGCGAGAGCGAGGCCATCACGGCGCAGGACATCATCGCGGTGCTGCGCCGCATCGAGCAGACAGGCAGCAACGAGACCGCGCACCGCACGCTCGCCGCGATTCGTCGCGTGCTGCGCTATGCGGTCGCCGTCGGCCGCGCGACGCACGACGTCTCGACGTTCGAGACGCGGCTCGTGCTAGCGGCACGCGAGGAGCACGGCTTCGCCGCGATCACCGATCCCGCACGCCTCGGCGAACTCCTCCGCGCGATCGACGGCTACCGCGGCGAGCCCACGACGATGGCGGCGCTCAAGTTGCTGCCGCTCGTGTTCGTGCGACCGGGCGAGCTACGCGCCGCGGAGTGGCGGGAATTCGACCTCGAGGCGACCGTCGACGTTGGCAAAAAGACGGAGCCCGCGCCCGCGTGGAGCCTCCCGGGCGAACGTATGAAGATGGGCGCGCCGCACGTCGTCCCGCTCTCGCGCCAGGCGGCCGTGATCCTCGAGGAACTGCGTCCGATCACGGGAAACGGGCGTTACGTATTCCCGAGCGTCCGCGACCGCGACCGCTATATCAGCGACAACACGATGACCTCGGCCCTGCGCCGGCTCGAATTCGCCGCCGAGGAGGTCGTGCCGCACGGCTTCCGCCACACGGCGAGCACGCTGCTACACGAGCTCGGCTTCGCGCCCGAGCTGATCGAGACGCAGCTCGCGCACAAGCGGCCCGGCGTCGCCGGCAAGTACAACCGCAGCCATCTGCTCCCGCAACGCCGGGCGATGCTGCAGCAGTGGGCCGACTACCTCGACCAGCTACGCGCGGGCGAGCGGAAGGTGACGGCCATCGGCTCGCGCCGCGCGAACACCCGGCGCCGCGCGCGTGGCTAAGAGGGTCGCGAGCGCGTCGCCGCCCGTGCTCGGCGTTCGAGTAAATCTCCCGAGCCGGATCGCCTTGTCGCCAGCCAACAAGGCGGCCACGAGGATCGCACTCGAGCACGTCCGCGAAAGGCGCGAGCGTGTGGTCGCCGCGTGGACCGCGAAGCACGGCCGGCCGCCAACGCGCACGCAGCTCGACCGCGCGCTCGAGGTCGAGCAGCTCCGCGAGCGCACCGCACTCGTCGAGCGAGAGGTCCGCGAGGAGGAGCGCGCCGCAAGCGCAGACGCCATCGAGCACGCCCTCGCCGAGGACCGCCGCCGGCGCGGCCGCGTCGGCGGGAAGAAGCGCGCGCGTCAGAGCGACGAAGCCCTTCTCGCCGAGTTCGACGCGCTGTGCGAGGAGTACGCGGGCGACGAGGAGACCGCACGGAGTAAGCTCATCAAGCGCCACAAGTCCAAATACTCGCGGCCCGACGCAGCCGCCCGCCGGATCGACGCCGCGCTCGTCACTCGAAAGAAAATCACACCGTAGCTGCTTCGGTGGTAGCGAGCCCCTCGCCGCGGCTATAGATTCGCTGGCGCCCCGAGAGACCGAGGAGGGCGCCATGAGATCCGCGACCGACGTCGATCCCGCCGTCGAGGCCACGCTCCCGCGTATCACGCATCACCACACATTGCCGAGCGACGACGCGGCGCTCGTGAAGTTGCGGACGCTCATCGGCGGCGTATACGCGCGACGCCGCAGCGGGAGCGTCGTCGCGATCGTCTGCGAGGTCGGGGTGCTCCCCGTCTCGAAATCGACGTTCTTACGCTCCGTCGCCGCCGGGCGTGTCCGCGGCATCCGTCGCGGCTCCGCGACGTACTACCGCGCTGGCGACATCCGCAACCTGCTCGAGCAGCTCAGAGGCGAGAATGAGTCCGCGAGCGACCCGAGGTGAGGGAGTCTGCGGCCCGCGAATCGCCAGGCGCGGCACGGCTCGCCGGCAGCGTCGGCGCGCGGTATCCGTCCAACTACCCGTCGGCGCCCTGTCACTGCACGCCGACGATGCTCTGCGAGGTGTGCCTCGCGTGGCGCGACGTCTGTCGCCACCTCGGGGCGCTCGAGCGCGCGCTCGCGCGACTGCGCGCCGCCGGGCGCTGATCGTGGCGCGCCGTGATGATGCGCGGCGACGCATCGACGCGCGGAACGTCGGCACGTGGCGGCGGCTCGTGCTCGCGCACGGCCCGGCCCGCGCGATCCCCGCCGCTATGATGATCGCCGAGCTCGCGCACGCCCTCGACGATGGAGCTCTCGTGTCGCGCCCGACTCACGACTTACTCGGCGCCGTGATTCGTTCGCCGTCGCGCACAGTGCGCCGCGCGTTGCACGCGCTCGTGAGCGCGCACTGGCTCGAGCGCGTGGGGCCGCGCGCGATGACCGGCACGGCGCAGGAGTATCGACTGCGCCACCCGCCCAACCTACCCGCCGAAGTGATCGCGGCCGCGAAGTCCCTCCGGCCCGGAATGTGGGACGTCATCACCGGACGAGAGCAGGCCACCGATGGCCTACAGTCTGACGCGACAGTAGGCCAGAACGCGCACGACAGTAGGTCAAAAGCTGCACGACAGCAGGTCACCAGTGGCCGCCCTACTGGATTTGAACAGGACCTAACAGGATGCGCGGGCGCGCGCGCGCCCGAGAGCGCGCCCGCCGCCGCGCAAGAGAGCGACGACGCGCGGCGATCCTCCGATCCGGCACACGTGAGCTCGCACCTCGGCGCGATCAAATCGAAGCTCGGCATGCGCGACGGGGATCCGCTCGTCGATCGCGGCGAGGCTCGACGTCGTGAAGCTCCGAGCACGGCCGCGCATGACGAGGCCTCGCTCGCGGAGGGCCGCCGATGATGCGTCTGCACGCGAATCTGCTCGCGACCGTAGGCGAGTACTCCACCGACGAAGGTCCGGTGAAGCGCCGTATCCCGGTCGGCGCGATCTTCCGCGACGAGAGCACCGGCGCGATGAGCGTCAGACTCGAGGCGGTCCCGGTCACGCCGGCGTGGTCCGGCTGGCTCGCCGTCGAGCTCGTCACCGACGACGACGCCGCGGCGAGCAGCTCACGGCGACCGCGCGTGGAGCGATCGTGATTCGCGATCGCAGTCGAGCTGCAGCATCGTCGGGAGCGGCGCTCGTCGACGCGCTCCGCGTACTCCACGGCCCGCCGGCCGGAGACGTCGTCGCGCGCAGCGGATCCGCACTCGCCGCCGTCGACGACGCGGCTCGAGCCTCGCCGAACTCGGGGCGGGTAGCTCGATGCCTCGCCACCGCCGACAGCGAGGCCGACGTCGCAGCCATGATCCCCGTCGCCGCCATGGGCGCCGGTGCTCGATCGAGCGACGGCGAGCACGCCGAGGCAGGCCCCACGAGGGTTCAGTCCGCCCACGAATCGAGACCCGCGCGCCGCGCGGCCGCTAGCGCCGACGCCGTCGAGCGCGAACGCTACCCGTTCGCGTACCCCGCGGAGGTCGCACCGTGACCGCCGCTAAGCCTGTGGTCGACGTCGTCTCCTGCGCCCAGCGGCGCGAGGTCGAGGTGCGCTTGCCGTGGCGCAACCCGGATCGCGCGAGCCTCGCCCTCGCGCTCGAATCCCTGCCCGAGGCGGAGCACGTGCTCGTCTACGTGGCTGGCGTCGCGGAGCCGGTGCTCGTCTGGCGAAAGCGCGCCAACGGCCAGTGGCGAGGGCACCTCCGCGGCACACCCGACTCGGCGGAGATCGCGCCATGAGCCGCGTGCTGCGCCGCAGAGTCGAGCAGCTCGAGCAGCGGCTGGCACCGTCGATTCGCGTTCACGACCTCGGCCTAGACGTCGACGCAGCGGACGCCGGCGCGGCATACGCTGCGCTCGTTCGCCCCGCTCCGATCCCGCCCGGGCTCGAGCACATCAGCGACGCGAAGTCCTATCTCGCACTCGTGAGCGAGGGCAGCTCGTGACCAGCGCCGACAGCGTACCGCCGCGCCGACCGCACAAATCTGCCGATGGTGCTCCCGGAAAGCAGAGCGATGGCAACGACTTGCCCGTCGGCGGCCGTGTACGCGTGTCGCGGCTCGACACACTCGCGCACGTGCGCGCCGAGCTCGGCCGGCTCTATCGTGAGGCGCGCCAACGCGCCGGCCGCTATCCCGACTCGCTCACGGCCGCGCGTCTCGCGTCGATCCTCGGCCAAGTACGCACCGCGATCGAGGTCGAGGAGCTCGAGCAGCGCGTCGCCGCGCTCGAGCGCAGGGAAATACTTGCGTGAGTCGCTGGGATCGCCTGGCCAGATCGGGCGCAAGGGGCGGCAGCCGGAGCGACTGGTCATGGAAACCGGAATCGAAAACACTGGGCCGCGGCACGCGCGAAAAGTGCGCACCGAGCCCGCAACCATCGCCGCCGCGAGGCGGCTTCACCGACAGGAGTCATTGAGCATGTCAACGCAAAACCGGATCTTCGCGACGCGGCGCCATAGCACACCCTTCACGAACGCGCCGCGTCGCAAGGTCGAGGACGCGTCCGAGGAAACCTTCATCGAGCTCGCCGACGGCTCGCGCGTGAACCTCACGCGGATGATCGGGGAGAGCGTCGCGCGGGCGGTCGCCGCCCTCAAGGACGACGCCTACCAGCCGCCTGACGACGTCGACGAGACGGTCGCCGAGGTTGGCGACACCGAGCGGGTGCGCGCGAACTCGAGCGGTCGGCCGCCGTCGTTGTTCGCGTCGATGGACGACGATCGAGCGCGCCGCGGCCGGCAAAAGGGCTCCGCGGCGGAGGACGCGGTCGACGAGGACGGCGAGCCGATCCCGCCGAGCTTCCTCGGGCGGGGATGGCGATGAACCGCGCGCACCGATCGATGAGCCGCGCGGAGCTGGTGAAGAACGCGACCGACGCGCGCATGTTCGAGAGCGTCGACCCCGCGCGCGTCCAGATCCCGACGGGCAGCGCGCTGGACGTCCGCTATGTCGCGAACCTCACCGAAGGGGATCTCGACGAGCAGGAGGAAAGCGATCTTGGCCACATCGCGAAGAAGGCGGCCGAGTACGGCTTCGAACTCGAGGAAAGCGGCGTCGCTCGCGAGCCGCTCAGCACCCTCGAAGGCAGTGAATCGCGACAACGGTCCGCACACTCGGTGAACCGCGCGACCATACGTGTGCTCGCGTACCGGATCGAGCGCGAGCGGCGAGCGCAGCACGCGAAGGAAAGCGCGGAACGAAAGGCAGCCGCGGCCCGCGCGACGTGCGAGGCCATGCTCGAGCAGGCACCGGCGATCGCCGCCGCGCACGTCGAACGCCTTGAACGGGCTATCGAAGCGTTCCGCGACGTCTCGTCATTCCTGCGCAAGTGCGAGCTCGTGGTCGCGATCCCAGAGCTGCGCCGGCGACACCGGCTCGCGCTCGAGGCGGCCGCAGCCTCGGCGCGCTTGCTCAAGCGCGACGCGCCGACGCTGACGCAGGCTCCCGAAGGACTGCCGGATTTCGGCCACGTGGAGGCGGTCGTCCTCGCTCTCTTCGAATCGGGGGAGCGGCCCGACCACCGAGCGCTGCTCCCCGACTTCGGCCCGACGACGAAGGCGGATCGCGCCGCGCGCGAGTTCATCGACGCCGGCAAGCGGGCGCCGCGCTAGATCGGCGATGCGCGAGCCAACGGCGGCGCCGTGCGACGACGGTCCGTGCGAGTTTCGCGCGCGCTGCGCACGGACGGGCGAGTCTTGCTCGTGCTTCCGCCGCTGGGTGTCGGGCAACCGGTGGCGCGGCGCACCACGCATCCCGTCCCAGCCGTCGGCGGAGTGGTGCAACGACGGGCACGCGACGGAGCGGCGCGCGCCTCTCGACGGACAGAGTGTTGCCGCAGCCGTTGGGTTCGGCTGCGGCCGCATAGAGCCCGCGGTGTCTCTCGCAGGACGCCGCGGGCTCGCCTTTTGATGCGGGGTAGCGCCTGGGATAACGGGCAGATGCGGTGAGCTTGAGCGCCTTGCCCTTGCTCGAATTCGGGGGCTTGGCGAGCCACCGCATCGGGCGCCGAGCGGCGGGTTTCCGGGGATGGCGAGGTGGCGGGTCGGGCGAGAAAGCGGCCCGTGCGCGATTTTACGGGCTCGTTTCCTGGGAGCGACCGCCGGCTCAGTTTTTTCCACCGAGCGCAACGACGAGCGCGTCGTAGACCATCGCCTCCGCCCTTTCCAGCCGCTTCACGCGAGACTGAAAGCCGCCGCGACTCTTGCGCCAAGTCGCGCGGGCCACGGCGTCGACGAGTGCGGCGATCGCGACACGGTCCCGTACTGGGTCGAGGCGCTCGAGTTTGCCCGCGAGATTCGGTGCCGCCTCGAGATCGAGCAGGTAACTCGCGATGGTGTCCGCAGCGTAGCGCACGCCGCGCATGACGACGCGAGCTCCTCGGCGAACGGGATAACGCTCGCTCACGACTCCTGCCTCGCCTCGACTGCCTCGATCTTGGCGAGGTACTCAGCCGGGAGACCGTGCTCGCGCGCGCCGTCGACGACGTGGGTTTTGTACCAGTCGAAAGGGCGCAGAGTCGCATCGATTCTCCGCGCCTCCGCGAGATAGGTGATCGCCTTGGTCACGGTACTCCCCGGGAGCAAACAGCCACGGGGCGCGAGGACGTCGATCGCAACCCGCCGATAGCCGCGCTCGGCCGTGTCGAGGGCTGCCAGCTCCGCCTCCGCCAGCTCGAACACGACTCCCCAGACCACATCCTCAGCGCGACCGGTGTACAGCGCGTCGGCCTTCCCCGACCCGTCCGTGCTTCTCTTGTGGAACCGCAGGTCGTAGCCGACGAGGTAGCCAGCGCCTCGAGCGATCGCGGAGGGCGTTCGCTCCCGTAGCCGCTGAGTGCTCATGTTTGAGCCGTAGGCGAAGTACTTGACGGTGCCCCCGTCGCGCGTGCTCATACAGTGGCCGGCCTCCTCGAAACCATCAAGGCGCGGCGCACTCGCCAAACGTCCGCGACCAGAGGCTCGCCGTCGCGCACGAACGCACGCATAGGAACCAAGTGCGCCGGTCGCGGCCCGCGACCATCGCGAGCGCGGCATCCTCGCACTTCGACGGCGAGAGTTTCGGGAAGCAGAGCACCGACGGATCGTAGTCACCGCGCTTCATGCACGCCTGGATGCTGGCGTTCAGCGCGTCGAAGTAGACGTCCTCTCGCGACGGGGGCGGTTTCGGCGGAGATGGCACGCTTACGCGTGGTAGTTCCTGGTACAGCCGGTCGAGCCGCTCCTGGAACGCGGCACCGTCGTCGTCAGTGCGTTCGCCCGCGGCGACGGCGCGCTGTTCGCCCTCACGCTTCGGAGCGACGCGTACAAACCCCGGAGGAGGTGGCGAGCGCGGCGCGGTTGCTCGGCGCCGTCGCGCTCCTGCGCGGCGACGTCGGCCTCGGCGAGTCCGGCGATCACGCCGGCGGCCAGCAGAGCGATAACGACGAGTGACCTCATGGCGGTCGATCCTCCTGAAGGAGATTTCACCACCTCGCACGCCCGCGCGGCGTGATCGAGTTCCCGGGAGCGTCACACCGGCGGCGCGTTCGGATCGTTGGGCCAAAGGCGGATGAACTCGCGGCCGCGGTAGCGCACCGACAACGCTTGGCGGAGCTCGCCGATCACCTCCTTGAACAGCGCGACCGCCTCGGGGACGTCCTCGGCCAGCATGCGCGTGAGCTGGTCGACGCGGTGGCCGACGGTCTCCGTCTCCACCAGGCCCGCCACACCCTCGGCGCCGACGCCGAACACCGAGGACGTGCTGAGCCGATGCCACTGCGCGTAGAGCTGCGTGCGCTCGTGGACGAGCGCGAGCGCGGAGTTGAACCGACTCACGGCGTGGTAGGACCGGCCGAGCGCTCGCGGCGCGTTGCTCTTGCGGTCCACGTCCTCGAGGAGGAAGTCGTACTCGCCAACTACGAACGACGGGCCGGGCTCGGGAGCACCGGGCAGCCCGCCGATCTCGTGCCACTGCGGCTCGCGCCCTAGGCGTTTACGCGGGCCGATGAACAGCAATTCGTTGACGTCCTCCAGCGTGCTGAGCATCTGGCCGAGCGTGAAGATCAGGCGATTGCACTGCCCGACCTCGCGTCCGATGCGCTCACGCTCGCGGTATCTGCGCTCGAGAACAAACGCCGACACGGCGCCAGCGAGCGCGCCGAGCACCGACGGCCAGAAGGCGTCCCAGAACGTCGGGTGCGTGAGGAAATTCGCCCACCAGTTGCCGATGTTGTCGAGCACGTCCACGCCGCCCCCCTTGCCCCGCTCGTCGTCGGGTCGCGCGAGTGATTGTCGTGCGGCAAACGCACGTTTGCTACGATCATCGTCGCGTGATGAGGCCCGGCTTGCGGGCCGGTCTGGCCCTCGGGGTAACAGTCGGGGTATCGGCCGACACCGCCAGCCGCGACGTAGGTGCGGCGCGGCTCACCGGGGAGATTCGAGGGAACCCATCACCACCACTAGCTTCAAGGTCCATTCCGGACACATGGGTAACGGTTTATACCGGAGACATGGGTAACACTTTCGCCTCGAAGGGGTTGATAGCACTTTCGAGGCGGCATGTCTCGTCGTCGAAAAACCCTAAGTCATAGTCCATAAAGCTCACTAGCCAGATTCGGTCGCTGACCTCTTTGACGCCGACGTTTTGCCCGGGGAAGACGGTACTGAAGTTGATCTTCAGTCGTCCGAAGCAAATTCGGCCGCAGCGGGTGACGGTGATCGTGCGGTCGTGGAGGGGGTACTCGAGCTCGGTCAGTCCGCGATAGGGTCCAGGGGAAGGCTCGTAGAGCTCGATCGGGTATTTCATGCCGATGGCTTGGTGCGGCCGCTCGCAGTTGTAGCACTCGACGAACTCATCGAACTTGGCCTGCTGTTGGAGGAAATTTCTGGCCGCGGGCTTAGTAGCTTCCCTCTTCAGCGTCAGATGCATGCGCTCGTGCCGGCCGTTCTGTTGGGGATGCCCCGTTGATGCGCTCGATGCGAATCCCCAGCCGTAGCCACCAGACAGAGAGCTTGCTCAGGTTGAACAGCGCCCAGGCGCTGGCGAACGGTACGCCGTTGTCAGTACGAATAGCCTTGGGCAGGCCGAATTCCTTGAAGGCCCGCTCGAACACCGTAAACGCGTATTTCTCCCGGGTCGTGGCCAAGGCCTCGCAGCTGATCAAGTAACGGCTGGCGAAGTCGGTAATGGTAAGCGGATAGCAGTAGCGCCGATCGGCGAGCATGAACTCGCCCTTATGGTCGGCGCACCACAGGTCATTCGGCACAGACGACTTGGACAGCGTCGTTCCTTGCGCTTTGGATCCGCGCCGCAGCCGACGTCGTTTGACTAGGCCATGCCGCTCAAGCACGGCATGCACCGTACTGATCGCCGGCAATTGGATCTCGCTGTGAAGCCGGCGCAATTTCTCGCGGATCTTCGGTGCGCCCCAGCTCGGCCGTTCCTGTCTCAGCACCAACGGGCGATTGTCTATGACCAAGATAGCGGGTACTTCGAAGCGCACAATCTCACGAATCACCTCGGCGATATCAGCGGTGGGACCGGCTCAGAGAGCGACGGCCGCTCCCTCCTTGTGCAGAGCTGCGCCTTGTTCATCTCGGATAGCGCTGCGCGCATCGCTTCGACCATCAGCTTGCCGCAGGAAGACCCTCCCGCAGAACCCGCCGCGGAAGTTAGGACAAACGAAAGTCAATAGCGCGACGCATCTGGGAAATCACGTGATGCGGATAGGGCCCGCCCCCGACACCGCGTGCAGTCTTTAACGTCAACGTATCCTTACGGCGCGATCTAGTCTGATCGTCAGGGAAGCCGCACCGGCTTCTTTAGACCTCGCTGCGTGCGGCCCCACGCTCTCAGCTTGAACCCGGCTCGCACGGCGT
This sequence comes from Gammaproteobacteria bacterium, assembly GCA_035644475.1. Lineage (GTDB taxonomy): Bacteria > Pseudomonadota > Gammaproteobacteria > Steroidobacterales > Rariloculaceae > FEN-1219. The sequence goes on from DASQOL010000151.1 coordinate 11,878, forward strand.
GGCTGCGCCGCTTAGATACGAAGCACAGCGTAGTCGGCGCACGGACTCTGTATTCGCGTTTTGAAATGGGAATCTGGAACTTCCGTTGATGAGTCAGACGGCCCGCAGCCTTGTGGCGTACTTCGGTTCGAGTCTCAGGTAGTAGAGCACGAGCACCTCGAAGCAATCACCTGCTGCTTCGGCTGAGGATTTCTTGCGCCGAGATCATTCTTGTTGTGGTCGGCGAAGTGACCTGTGGTGTCGCCGGCGCGGCCCCGATGGAGAACGGACTACGCTGCCCTATCGCCAGGCGGCCCAGGAACGCCGATTTGCTTAGTGGGATCGATAACAGCCACGCGCATCTCATACTGGGCCGCGATGGCCTGAACTTTCTTCAACTGAATTTCAAGTTCTGGGTTAGTCTCTAGCAACTTCGCTATCTTCAGTTGAGTCGCCATGGAATCATTGCCGAAGTGCTCGTCGATAGCGGAGGCGAAGACTTTGAAGGATTCCTGTCGTTGCGCATCGGCCTCGGCAGCAATCTTTGAAGCTTCCATCGCAGCCTTATGCGCGTCAGCCTCCAGCTTCGCAACACTAGCCTGGAGCGCCCTATCGGACAGCCCCGGCTTATCTGCAAACCACTGCGTAGCGAAATACACAAAGCGCCGCCATCGCGAACGCTCCTCGGGATGTGATTCATCGCTTGGAGTGGCACTGTAAACTTGCAGCGGACGCTGTTTGTTATCCACCGGACGTCCGTACAGCTCGCGCCTGAACTACGGCACTCTCCGCCCGTATTGACGACGTGATCGGTGGACGGGGATCGCTGTGGGGGCCGAATGCGATGCCACTGCCCCCAAGCATCTGGTAAAGAACAGACAGTTCTGAGAGATACCTTCCGACAATCTCGGGAGTGGCCTTTCCGGGATCGATTACGACTTGCACTTCATCGAGGGAACGGGTCTTCTTCCGCAAGAAATTCAGCGCCAAAGGATCCATTTCAATCGAACCCCCGAACTTTGCGCCTTCCTCTATGGCCACGCGCGGCGCCGTGAGGTTGCCGCGCACGCGCCCCGCCTTGCGGACGGTGAGCCGCTCCGTCGCGTATACATCGCCTTCGACAAACCCATCTATGTAGGCAGATCGCGCGTACACATCGGCGTACACCTTAGCGCTTTCGCCGATCGTTACTCCGTGGCTCTTGAGGCTGATGGTTCCACTCACCTCGCCCTCGACAAGCAGATCCTCATCCCCACGGATGTCGCCATCAACGTGAATCGAACGTCCGATAGTCGCCATTATTGGGGCTGCCTCATCCTCGCAAACGCAATGAGAATACCAGGGCTTCCGCGCGAAAACTCGATCCCTGCGATTGCATGTTCCACGTCGATGAGTTGCAAAGAATTTCGCCAAGGGCAGCCAAATGGAGACTTCCAGGGTTGCCGCCGAGTGGTAACGGCAAGAACAGACGGTTGGGAGGGAGCCCGAAAGAAATCGCGTCCAACCTGCCGATCTGAGACGAAACCGCGGGCTGTTTGTAGAGCCCACTGACTTGAGGATGTGTCGTTTGCCGACGGGACTCACCGGGGAAGGTGGCACCCCAAGGGCGAACCAACGTTGGCGGCGGCCTTGCCGGAACTGTTGATCCATGCTTTTCTCGGCCTCTGTGGCACACGATGTGTGTGTGTGGCACACACGGTAGCCCAAGAGCTAAAAATGGCAGGGATTAGCGGGGCAGGACGGAGGGGAACCGTGACACGCGTCGAAGCGTGCGCCCGACGACATCCGTACGATGCGCGGCCATGAAAGCCCGTCAGAACGATCCGCACGCAGACACCTTGGTCCTACCGCGGGACGATCTCGCCGCTCGGCGACAGAGCAAGCGAGAAGGAAAGTTGGCCCTGTCTCAAATCCAACGGCTGCTCGTCGCGGCCGAGTTGCGCAAGAGAGCCAGCCAAGACGACTAGTCATCGAGCGAGCCTCCGACTGTGGGGCCATTCGCTCGATGTGCTCGCACTCGGATCCCCCCTCTCGTCCCCGGCTCGCGCCCGAAGAGGCGTGCTACACTCGCTACCGACCCGCGCCGCAGGACCTCGAAGAACATCACGTCCCTGACGACTGCAGCGCGGGGCAATCGGAACAATGAGGGGGCCAGCATGCAGACTCGCGTGCGGCGCATCGCGTCGCGACTCGTTACCGTTCTCGGCCACATGGCGGTCAACGCCGTGGCGCTCTCCATGATCGCGGCGCTTGTCGCGATGGCCGCGCGTGCCGCGGACGACCCGCCGAATCTCGAGGGCGTCTGGGGCATGGTGCAGCACGACCGGCTCGGCGCGCCGTTCTTCATCCCGATCGAGCCCACGCGCACTGCCGAGGGCAAGAAAATCACCGACGAGTTCGTCGCGAAGTACAACGTCAAGGGCGACGTCACCGGCGACATGGAGGCGAACGCTCACTGCGTCGAGCCCGGCATGCCGACCGTGATGTGGGGCATCGGCGGCGCCGCGATGGAGATCGTGCAGCAAGAGAAGCGCGTCACGCTCTTGTCGGAGCTCGCGAAGCAAACGCGGCGGATCTACATGGACGGCCGCGACTTCCCGAGCGACTTCCCGGACCAGCGTGTCGGCTTTTCGCTCGGCCACTGGGAAGGCGACACGCTCGTGATCGAGACGCGCAAGATCAGCGAGTGGCACGCGCCGCGCTGGCCGCACAGCGATCAGATGCGGATCGTCGAGCGCTGGTATCTCACCGACGCGAGCAAGGTGAAGATCACGGGGCTACGCCCCGCCAATCCGCCGAAGGTCACGGGCAAGTTGCTGATCAACGAGATGACGATCAACGATCCCGGGATGTACGCCGACAAGGACTACAAGGTCACGACCGTCTATCGCAAGCTCGAAGACAACGTGATCCTCGAGGACAATTGCTCCGAAGGCATCTGGATGGAGCAGCTCGACAAGATCGCGGCCGGCCGCGCGCAGCCCGCGAAGTAACGGTCCGCGGCCCCGCGCGCCGGCGACGGTATCGCGACGCTCAGTAGCGCTTCGCGGCCTCGGCGTTCTTCGCCGCGTCCGCGGCGCTCTGCCCGGTGAGCAGATCCCAGTTCACGGCGCGGCGCTTGATGCGCCACTCGCCTTCCTCGCGAATCCAGGTGTCGGTGTACCACCCGGAGCCCGTGATGCGGAACGTGCCGTCCTCGCCCTCGCCCACGAACATGAAACGCGAGCGCGCGTTGGCCGTATCGGCGTGCACCTGGACCCTGATGTTACTCAGCACCTCGGCCCGCTGCCGCGCCGGCCGGCTCGCGGCCGCGGCCACCTGGCGCGTCGACGTGGTAGACATGCGCTCCTTGATGTCGTCGCGGCCGTGGCGCACGCCCTCGGCCATCACGAGGTCCGCGTCCTTCGACCACATCTTGATGTAGTTGTCCCAGTCGCGCGCGCCGAGGAGGTCCATGTACTCGTCGAGCTTGAGACGGATCGTGGCCTCGTCCTCGAGCCGCTGCACGCGCGCGTCGAGCGACTCCGCTGCCAGTGCTGCGGGCGCGTACCAAACCTGTGCCGCGAGCAGCGCGCCCGCCGCCGCGAACGCCGTTCGAATGCCGTGGTTCATGGGTCCCCCTCCGTTCGTTATCGTTGGCGCCAAAGCATGGCGGAAAGACCGGCTCGGGACTAGAGTGGACCCACGTCCGACGGGGGAGATAAGAATGAACGTGCCTACGCTCCGCGCGGTCGCCGCGCTGCTGCTCACGTGTATCGCTGGAATCGCCTGGACCCAAGAGGGCGGACCGGGGATGACGCGCCTGCTGCTCACCGAAGTGCACGTCAAGCCGGAGAAGGTCGACCAGTGGCTCGCGCTCGAGCGCACCGAGGTCGTGCCGGCGATGAAGAAGGCCGGCGTGAAGCAGTACGTCGTGTGGCAAACGCTGATCGGCGAGGCCACCGACTACGTCGTCGTGCGGCCGCTGCCCTCGTTCGCGGAATTCAACGGCGGCGGCCCGCTCGAAACCGCGCTCGGCGCCGACAAGGCGGCCGCGCTGCGCGCGAAGCTCCGCGACTGCGAGATCGCGGTGCACCGCTCGATCGAGAACAGCCATGACGAGTTCTTCCTGGATCCCGGCGCGGCGCAGGCACTATTCGTGAGCCGCTACCGGGCGATGCCCGGCAAGGCCGGCGCCTACATGAGCTTCGTGCGCGCGGAGATGTATCCCGTCATGAAGCAGGCGCAGAAGGACAAGACGTTCGCCGGGCTCACGGTGACGACGTCCGTGCAAGGCGGCGAGCCCGGCATCATCACGCTCAACATGTTCTACAACGACTTCGCGCCGCTCGACGGCCCGCCCCCGATCGCGAAAACGCTCGGGCCGCAGGGCACGGCGCAGTTCCTTCAGAAGGGAGCCGGCCTCATCTCGCAGCTCGAGCAGCGGATCCTGAAACGCGTTCCCGACTTGAGCTTCTGATGTCCGGGGGACAGACCAGGGTCAGACCCCAGGGACAGAGCAGGGTCAGACCCCGGGGACAGAGCTCGACCCGCGCCGCCTTGGCCGCATGCGCGCTCGCGGCTGGATTACTCGGCGCGGACCGCGCCGCGGTCGCGCAGGCGCTGCCGAATCCCTATCGGATGGTTCGCGACTGGGCGCACCTGCCGGCCGGCCGCGCGATGGGCGCCGTGGGCGACGTTGCGATGGACCCCGACCACCAGCACGTCTGGGCCGTGATCCGCTGCGACGCCGGAGCCGACAAGTTCGGTTATGAGTGCCTCGACTCGAAGCTCGACCCGATCGTGAAGCTCGACCTACAGGGCAACGCGGTCGCGAGCTTCGGCGGCGGCATCTTCATCTGGCCGCACGGCATCGACGTCGACGCGCAAGGCAACGTGTGGGTGGCCGACGCCGTCAGCGCCGAGCGCACGCCGGCAGGCGGCAAACGCGGCCATCAAGTCGTGAAGTTCGGTCCGACCGGCAAGGTTCTGCTCACGCTCGGCACGCCGGGCGTGCCCGGCTCCGACGACGCGCATCTCAACGCACCGAGCGACGTCGCGGTCGCCGACGACGGCACGGTGTTCGTCGCCGACGGCCACGGCGACGACACGAACAACCGAGTGATGAAGTTCGCGCCCGACGGTAAGCTGCTGGCGAAATGGGGCCGCACCGGCTACGGCCCCGGCGAGTTCCGCACGCTGCACGCGATCGCGATCGACGCGCGGGGCCGCGTGTTCGTGGGTGACCGCACCAACAACCGCATCCAGATCTTCGACCAGGCCGGCAAGTTCCTCGCAATCTGGACCCAGTTCGGCAAGCCGAGCGGCATCTACTTCGACGACGCCGACCGGATCTACGTGGCCGACTCCGAGTCCGACAACGTGCAGAACCCGGGCTGGGAGATGGGCATCCGCATCGGCAACGCGGCCACGGGCTGGGTGCAGGAGTTCATCCTCTATCCGTGGGGCGACCCGCGGGACACGGCCGGCAACGGCGCCGAGTTCGTGGCCGTGGACCGCGACGGCAACATCTACGCGGGCGAGCCGCGGCCGCGCAATTTACAGAAGTACGTGCGGGTGCGGCCCTAGCTCACCGTACCGACGACCTGACGGCGGCGCGTTCGATCGAACTCGGCCGATGCCATTTCGCAATGGTCTGCTCACTCGACAATCAGCTCTTCGCGTGCCGTACTGTATAGCGCCGAAAACGTACTACCTGAATCCTTGATCAGGTCAGCAGGGGACCCCTCTTCGACGCTCATATCCTTCTTGAGAACGATCACATGATCGGCGTACGCCGCAAAGTTCAATTTGTGGCTAACCATCAGAATCGTTCTGCTGCCGGACCGGAACACGCCGCGGAATTCGTCCCGCAGATCACGAAGCGTGAACACGTCCAAACCCGTAAATGGTTCGTCAAGCAGCAGCAGCGGCGAATTGTCGAGCAACAACCGCGCGAGTACCAAGCGTTGCTGCATGCCATAGGACAGAATTCGTGCGCGATCGCCGAGTTGCACGTCGGGTACTAAGCGCACGCGATCGAGGACCTTGTTCAACGTCTCATCCGGCAGCGCAGTGGGGCAGCACCACTCTAGGTTTTCACGCACGGTCTCGTCGACAACGTTGCCTTCTTGCAGGCAGTAGCTCATAAGGCCATGCAGTGCGTTAGTCGGCCAATGGACCGTGGGAAGCTGATCCACGTACACGACGCCGCTCCGCGGCTGCAGGAAGCCGGCGATCAGCCGCAGGATGGTGCTCTTACCTGCGCCGGAGCGCCCCACGATGAGCGTCGTGCGGTTACGCGGAATCCTGAACGAGCAGTTCCTGAGCACTTCCTTCCCCGCGAAAGCAAGATCTACGCTGTCGAAGCGGACGGCATCCGGCCCGGATGCGTTCGCACGCGACTCAGACGCGGGCACGGGCGACTTGTCTGCGGATGCGAGAATCCCCAGAAAAGTCTGGACGAGTGCTTCATCTGCGCGGTAGCGATCGTAGAAGTTAAGTACGCGCGTCGCCGGTTGCTGCAGTCTTCTGTACAGCGACACGAAGAAGTATGCGTCGCCGACGGCTCTGACGTCTTCGCCATTAAACGTTAGGTACAGCAACCCGAATAGCAGTAGCAGCAGGCCGATCTCGGCGGTCGCATCTGCGAGGGTGTCGTAGTGCGTTTCCCAGAAAACGATCTTCTGATCGCGCTTGCCATACTCGTCGACCAGGCCCGCGATTTTCTTCGAATACTTGTCGGCTTGGTCGTAGACGAGAATGGCCTCGCGATGACTCAGAATGTCGTCCGTATGCGCGGCGAGTCGATTGCGAGATTCCTCGATGCCACGACGAGTGCTCTTGAGCTGGCGCGCTTGCAACCGACTCAACGCGAGACGCAATAGAATCGCAACAAGGCAGATGGCACACGCCTTCCAGCTCTTGGTTGCCATGATGTAGAAAGCGGTTCCCAGCGTGATGAGCGTGAGCAGCATGGGAATCGATTGCGCGATGAAGCTCCAAACAATCTCCGCTCCTCTCGAAATCGCCCAAGAGGCTTCGCCCGAGGGATTCGACCCGGTGGCATTGAACCCGATACCGATGCGAAGCGCGTTCTGGAATGCCTGAGCCCGCAGACCTTGATAAACGCGAGTGGATAGGCGCGCGCTGAGTTTCACGCTGACCATCGCAAATGCGTAGCCCACGATCCAAACAAAGCAATAGGTCAGCAGGACCGCGCCGAGCCCCCTGCCTCCAACAAACGTCAGAAGGAGGCCCGTAGCGAAGTCCACGTCGTTTCGCTGCGCGAGGAATCGCTTGATCGGCGTGGAAAGCATTTGCTCGAAGCCGCTCATGCGGCGCTCTTCGGACACGCTCGATCGTTGGTTTTGCAGCGCGATATCCGTTTGCTCGAGCAGCGCCGATTCCAGCTCCGACTTCCATGTCGGAATCACTCCCCCGACGAAGCCGAGGGCCGGTATGACCAGCAACAGGATCCAATACTTGCGGAGCACCGTGCGCGCCTGCGGCGCCAGCGCCGAAATCAGGCTTTGCAGCGCAGGCGTCGGGGACTGGCCGACTCCAGACTCTTTGCCCCCGCGGTCGGGTTGCACTTCTCGCGCAATAGACTCCACGTTCTTCTTCCCCCTTTGTGGGACGAGGTGTTTGTCGGCGCTCTTCGGCGGCCTCGGGGTCTCGATTTCCTACAAGCATCTACCACGGATGAGAAAGTGCGTCTGTCAAATGGTGGACACTCGCTGCGCTCGAGCAGTCTTTCGGGCTGGTCTTGCGAAGTCGCCCTCGCATGACTTGGCGTTTGCATGCAGCGCGCGGCTCAGCGCGACGCCGCCGCCGCGCACTCGAAGCTCGCGGCGTCGTCGCTGTTGCCCGAGCCCTTGTAGCGCGCGACCTGCGGATACGGGCAGAGCGGCCGCGTGCGCTGCGCGCCGCCGTCGAGCGGCCGGCTCGCGGTCAGCTGGTCCGGCGCGCGACTCTGCTCCACCCACGCGTCGAGCGCGGCGACATCGTCGAACGCGTAGGTGCCCTCCCCGCCGCGGCAATGGTCGACGCCCGGCAACAGGAACAGCCGCACGGCGTCCTTGACCTTGTCGGCGCCGTTCGCCGTGATCACGTCGTTGTAGTAATCGATGCTGCTCTGCGTCGGGATCAAGCCGTCGGTCATGCCGTGCCACAGCAGCAGCTTGCCGCCATGCGCGACGAACCGCGCAAGGTTCGGCTCGGTGGCCGCGAGGCCGAACGTCTCGGTCTCGTACGCGCGCTTCAAGTCGGCGTCGAAATCGAGCGTCGTGAGATCCCAATTCGGATCCTTCATCACGATGTCGCGCCAGTAGTTCGCCGCGATCGGGAACACGCCCGGCTGATAACCGGCCCACGCGGGCTCGGATCCGGGCTGGGGGCCGGAGAAGAGCGTGGTGCCGGTGCGCGGATTGACCACACCGCGATAGATTTTGCGTGCGGACTCCACCTGCCGCGCCGTGAGACAGTCGGCGCCGTCACCCGCTTGGCACTGCAGCTTGGTGGGATCGAACGCGCAGGTCTTGGGCTCGTTGATCACGCGATCGGTCACGCCGTCGCGCGCGTCGCACTCCTTGATGGCCGCTTCCTTGAGCAACACGAGCTTCTCTCGCGGCAACGCCGCATTGGCGTCGACGTTCGTTTGCTGCACGAGCGCGCCGTACGCCACCAGCGGCACCCAGTTGTTGGCGGGGGCGCCGGCCGCGATCGCGTCGTAGTCTTCGGGAAACACCTGCGCTTCCTTGAGACCC
>DASQOL010000152.1:0-7339 GCA_035644475.1 Gammaproteobacteria bacterium
TCCCGTTACCGCCGCGAGCGTCACGAGCCCGAATGTCGAGCTCAAGCTGTACGGCCCGTCGAGCGCCGAGATCCAGCTCACGGGCGTCGACGGCGACGACAACAATCCCACGCACGTTTGGACCGGCCTGTGCACCACGCCGTGCGCGGTGGCGCTCCGCGACAAGACGCGCTACGTCGACTTGACCGGGCTCGCGCGCATCAAGTGGAACACCAAGACGTCGGGCTTCCACGAGATCCGTCCGATCGTAAAGCTCGCCGACGGCACGTGGCTCGCCGGCGATCACGCCGACACGTCGCCGCTCGACTGGCTTACCACCGAGTTCTCGCTCGCGGGCGTTCGCTGGCTCAAGCTCGACGCCGAGCGCCTCGTCACGACCGGCAACTTCGTGGACAAGCCCGACCTCACCAAAGTCGACGAGGTCGGCTTCGTGGATCTCATGCCGTCGAGCGGCCACGGCCCCGGCGGCTGGGCCGACGTCGCGCAGATCGAGATCTACGGCAAGCCGGTCAAGCGCAACTGAGGTAGTTGCTCGCGCTCATTGGTGTGCCGCAGCGCGGCTAGCCCGCGCCGCCGGGTAGCGAGCGCGGAACTCGCGATGCACGCCGAGATCGTCGCGCGCGTCGCGGAGCTGCGACTCGCGGAACCCCGAAGCGATCTCGCGCACCTGCACGCGGCGGCCGTCGGCGTCGAAGCGCACCCGCCACTCTTTCACGGCTAGAACGAAGCCGGCGCCGTTCTTGCGGATGCGTCGATAGGGATGCGGCTCGACGCCGAGCTCGAGCGTGGCGGTGACCCGCGCGCGGAGCTTGAGCTGCGTGCGCGCTTCGATCCACGCGGCCTGCTCGGCGGCGGCCGAGTCCCACTGGACGTCGAAAGGGGCGATGGGGTCGCGCGGCTCCGGCGCGCCGTCGGCGAGCCAGCCGCCGCGCGCCTCAGGGATAGCATCCGTGTAGGCGACGTAGGGCTTGATGTCGAGCACCGGCGTGCCGTCGAGCATGTCCACGTCCGCGACGTGCAGCACGAGCCCTTCGACCCGCTCGAGCTTCACGGCCGAAAGACCCAGCGGATTCGGTCGATGCGGCGAGCGAGTCGCGAATACCCCCTTCCGGCCCGAGCGGCTCCGCGGGGGCAGCACCTTCGGCCGCCAGCCGCGATTGCGGTCGAACCAGAACAACACCCAGAGGTATTCCCAGCCGGCGAGATCGTCGAGCGCGTGCTCGAAGTTGCGGCCTTGCAAGAGCTCGATCCGCGCCCTGGAGGGGCCGCCCGTCCGCGGTTGACGCGCCGCCTCGACCTTCGTGGCGGGCCCGGCCCGCACGAAGCCGATCGGCTCGAGCGTGACGCGTGCGGTCCGCGCTTCGGTGTCGGCCGCCCCGCTCACCGGCGATCGTCGATCGGGGTTCTGTCCACGGGCGCGACTTTAGCATCACCTCCCGGCAAGGGCGGCGGCCGGGCCCGGCGTAAGACCATGGTGCGGCTGGGATGCACGTAACAAGACACCGTTTCACACGTCAAGGCGCCGCGCGCCCGACCTAACGTCCCCACACTTTTCGTCGCGGGGCGGCCGCCCCGCGGCAACCAACGGGGGTGTACATGGTCAGCGCAGTATTGAAGACAGTTTGGGAGGGCTCGTTCCCGGCGCGCCGCGTCGGACAGGGCGGCACGGTGGACGCGCCTGCCCGCGATCGTGCGCTCGGCGCATTGGCGGTAACCCGCGCCCGGCTCGCCTGGCTCCAGGGGCGGAGCACGAGCGAGCAGCTCCCGGCGGGTCATTGGTTGGTGATTTCTCCGGAGAATCTGCTCGAACGGCTCGTGGAGCTCGCCGATCACGTCCAGGCAGTGATACAGGGCCTGGAGGGCATCGGCGGCGAACCGGGCCCCGTGCCCGCCTTGGGTCTCGACCTCGTTGCGCGGCTGCGCGCGCTCTGCAGGCAGTTTCTCGCGGACACGGGGATCCGGTGCGAGCTCGCCCTCGATGCGGACCCGGTGCCGCTCGAGCCGCGTGCGTGCGAGGTCGTCTACTGGGCTCTATGCGAGCTCCTGGCCAACGTGCGCAAGCATTCCTGCGCCACGGGAGTGACGGTTTCCAGCGGATCCCTCGACCGGGGCTTCGTGTACTTTCGCGTCGCGGACGACGGAGTCGGCATGCGGCGGCCGCTCGTGCCCGCGGCGCTCGAGGGCCGCGGGCTCGGTCTGTGGAACGTCGAGCAACACTTGAACCGGCTGGGCGGTTGCGTCGAGATCGAAACCAAGCAGGGGCTCACCGTCACGCTCGTGCTGCCGCGTCCATGACGCGCCCGCGTGAGAGCTTCAGGGCGTCTCGATGCCGGCGCCGTTGAGCCCGCGGATGAATTTCTCGAAGAGCTCGTCGTTCATGTGCCACTTCGCGATCTGCGTTCGAGCCGTTCGGGAGAAGTCGGGCGCCTGCTCGAGCAGCTGCACCGCGGCGCGGTGCGCGATGTCGGGCCGTTCCGCCAGGCTCGCGGCTACGACGACGACTACGGTGGCCACGTACCAGCGGGGCGCGTCGAGCCGCAACGCGTAGCGCAGCGCTTCGTCGTAGTTCCCGGTTTGGAGGCCATGCACGGCGTACCCGGTGGACAGCATGCCGGTGTTCTCGGAACCGGACAGCGCGTAGGCCTTGTCGATGAGCGGCAGACCTCGGTCCCAGTTGCCCGCCACGCCGAACAACATGCCGACCGTCATCAAGTCGTCGGGATTGCTCGGGTTCGAGGACTCGACGCGTTCGGCGGCCCGCTCGAATCCCGCCATATCGCCGAGCGCGAAGCGCACGCGCGCCATCGCGAGGTTGGCGAGCGAGTTGCCGCCGTCGACGTCGAGAGCGGCTCGCGCCGTCTCGTGGGCGCGGGAGAGCGCGTCCGGTACGCCCCCTTGCGGGTCGTAGCCGTACAGGTGCTCGTCCAGATACACGAGCGCGAGTCCGGCCCAGGCATCCGCGTAGCGCGGCTCGCGAGCGACGGCGCGCCGAAAGCACTCGAGGCTTTGGCCGTGGCCGCGTGCGTCGATATTTCGTCGATAGTAGCGGTACCTGAGCACGCAGTCGTAGGTATCGAGGTACTCGGCCGGTTTGCGGGCGGCCGCCAGCGCCTCCGCGCGGAAGATCGGGCCGAACGGCTGCGCGATCGCCATGGATACGCGCTCGGCGATGCGCTGCTGGATCGACAACAACGTCGCGACGTCGGCGGGCTCGTCGTATGCCTCGCCCCAGAGCTGCGCGCCCGTCGCGGCCACGACGACGCGTGCCGACACGCGAATACGATCGGGCGCCGGACGCACGGTGCCCGTCAGCAGGTAATCGGCCGTCGACGACGGAGGCGCGGTCGTGGACGCGCTCGCGTCGCCGGACCCGCGGATCACGAGCACTCCGAGCGCGCCGAGGTTGGTCGCGACGTCCTCGGTGATGCCGTACGAAAAGTAGTCGAGGTCGCCCGCGCCGCTCAGGTTTGCGAAAGTCGGCAACGACACGGTCGGCCTGCGCGGCGCCGGCGGCACCGGCGACGGCGCTGCCGCCTCTGCGGTAGCGGCGCGGGGCGGCGGCGCAGGCGCGTCGCCGCGCCACTGCGTCGACAGCACCCACGCCGCAAGCGCGGCCGCGACGGCCGACACGCCGATCGCGGCGAAGCGGATTCTGCGCCCCCGCGCCAGTTGCGGCGTGGGCGGCGCGCCGTCGCGCGGGGCTGTGTCTTGTGCCGGTGCGTGCGCGAATCGCGGGGCGTAGCCGCCGCGCGGCAGATCGATGCGGACGGGATCCCGGGCGCCCTCGCCGGAGTAATACTCCAGCAATCGGCTCCGCACGCGCCGCGCTTCCACGCGCACCAGGGGGTCCGTCTGAGCGTCGAAATCGGGCGGACGGCCGAACACCTGGAGGCCGATCGTATAGCCCTTGAGACGGTCCGCGCGGCCGGCGATGGACTCGGTCACGACGAAGCGCAAGAACTCCTTCGCGCGATCCGACTGCGCGAAGCAGCGGCTCTCGAGCACGCGCTCGAGCGCGGCCTTGACCTCGGCGACGGCCGGCTCATGCCGAGCGCTGTCGAGCTCCGAGTGCCGGTCCGGCATTGCAAGAGCAGGCCCGCGAGCCCCCTCCCCGAAGACCCATCGGCGGATTCATCGATCCTAGCGCATCCTTCCGGGTACAGCACGATCCCGCCGTGCCGGGTCGTGTCTCGGGAAGGCCGTTCGAGGTGTGGCCGCAGCCACCCCGACGCCAACGGCCAAAGTGAGACACGACGCCATGTTGGCGGCCATACGGACCGTGCATGACACGGTGTCACACGTCACCGGTCGGGGGGGCGCGGTCCAGGATGCGCGTCCCCGAGGGCGGGCCGTCTCGGCCGCGCAGGGGTCTTTTTTTGGAGATCGAAACGTGGACCGGTCAATCGAGAGCGACCGTCGGACCCGTGCGGTCGGCCCGAAGCGGGGGCCCGACCTCGTCGACATGCTGCGGGAGCTCGGCATCGTATTTCGCGCGGAGAGCGGGATAGCCTGTCGTGTGACGCCGGACGTGGCGCACGCTTTCTGCGACCCCGCCTTGGGCAACACCATCAATCGAAGCGTGAGCGTGCTGCTGCAACAGGTGAGCAAGCGGGCGCACGCGACGCTGGTCGCGCTTTCGATAGCGACGGCGTTGGACGGCTCGGTCCTCATTCGCCTCGACGTCGACGAGCCGGTTGGCGCCGCGGTCGAGGAGATACCGCCGGCGGTGCGAGCCCGTCTCTCGCGCCTGCGAGGCCGCTTGGTCGAGTTCGGCGTCCGCCTCGAAACGCCCGGCGACTCGCCGTCCGCGTTGCTCGTCGTGCCGGGCCCGCTCGTGTCCGTCGGTTGACGTTCGCGGCGGGTCTCGCGGACCGCGGAGCCCGTAGCCGCGCGTGGACTTGCACGGGGGCCGCACTTATTCTTCGGCCACCTATAGTCCGGGGGCGACGATGCGGTTGGTTGCGAGCTTGGCCGTCTTCGCGGTATTCGCCGGCGGCGCGGCCGCGCAGCCGTCCGGCTCGGGCCCGTCCGGTGCCGAGCGTGCGCGCGCGGCGGCGAGCGTGCGCGTCACCGACGCGATGCTCGCGAAGCCGGATCCCGCCGACTGGCTGATGTACAGCCGCACCTACGACGCGCAGCGCTTCAGCCCGCTCGATCAGATCGACCGCGGTGACGTCGGCAAGCTCGCGAAGGCGTGGTCGAAGCCGCTGCCCGCGGGCTCGACCGAGGGGATTCCGATCGTGCACGCGGGCGTGATGTATTTGACGACGCCGGGCTCGCGCGACAGCGGCAGCAAGGTCTGGGCGCTCGACGCGGCGACCGGCGAGCTTCTCTGGGAATACGTGCCGCCGAACACGGGCTCGACGCGCGTCAAGGCGCTCGCGATCTACGGCGACGCGATTTTCTACACCGCACCCGCGCCGATGGGCGAGCCGAGCCCGGTGATCGCGCTCGACGCGGCGACCGGCAAGGTGCGCTGGAGCACACCTGTTGCGCCCGAGAACCACACGTCCGGCGCGATCGTGGTCGAGGGCAAGGTGATCTCCGGGCGCACGTGCAACACCGAGCGCAAGAATTGCTACATCGCGGCGCACGACGCGGTCACGGGCAAAGAGGTGTGGCGCTTCTACACGACGCCGGGCGCGGGCGAGCCGGGCGACGAGTCGTGGGCGGGAGCGCCGGCGAGCGGGCGGCGCGCCGCGGTGTGGGGCTTGCCCGGCACCTACGATCCGGCGCGCAGGCTTCTGTTCTGGGGCATCTCCAATCCGATGCCGAACACGCGCGCGGAGCGTCACGGCGGTAACGCCGACGCGATCCCGACGACCGCGCCCGCCGACCTCTACAGCAACTCCACCGTGGCGCTCAAGCCCGACACCGGCGAGCTCGTCTGGTACTACCAACATCTGCCCGGCGACGACTGGGACATGGACATCAACCACGAGAAGACGCTGATCCGGACCGTCATCGATCCGAGCCCGCGCTTCGTGAAGTGGATCAACCCCAACGTGCCGAAGGGCGTGGAGCGCGACGTCGTGATCACGGTGGGCGAGGGCGGCGGCGTCTGGGTGAACGATCGCGCGACGGGGCAGTTCCTGTGGGCGATGCCGTTCCCCTACGACACGCCGAACTTCATCGTAGCCGACATCGACGTCAAGACCGGAATCGCGAAGATCAACCGCGATCTCGTGCTCGACAAGCCGGGTAAGTCGGCCGTCGTCTGCTACTGGAACACGCGGAGCTTCTGGCCGACGGCCTACAGCCCGCGCACGAGCTCGCTCTACGTGCCGTACGCCGACCACTGTCTCGACATGGCGCGGCCCGAAGCGAACGGCGAAGGCGGGCACCGCGGCGGCGTGATCCGGCCGGGCGGCGACCCCGCGCGCTTCGCGGGCCTCGCGAAGATCGACATGCGCACCGGCGAGATCAAGCGTCTCTACGAGGGTCCCGTGGCGGGCAACGGCGCAGTGCTCGCGACCGCCGGCGGCCTCGTGTTCTGGGGCGACACGGCGCAAGTGCTGCGTGCGTTCGACGAGGACACGGGCAAGGTGCTGTGGCAGTCGGAGCCGCTCGGCGCGACCGTGCAGACGAGCACGATCACCTACGCGGTCGGCGGGCGGCAGTACGTCGCGGTCGTGAACGGCGAATCGGGGCTGGGCACGGGCGCGCTCGCGAAATCCGCCGGCATCACGCTGCCGGAGCGCCGGGGGCCGTCGATCAACGTGTTCGCGCTGCCGCGGTAAACGGGTCAGCCGAGCTCGATAGGTGTCCACCGACTCTCGCGACGCGCCAGGCGCTCGGCCGTGCCTTCGTTGTCGTAATCCATCGGCGCTGGCTCGGGCAGTCGCGCTGCCAGCGCATTCAGGACGCGCACGTTGATGATGCCGAAGCCACGGTCGCCCGACTGCATTCTGGCGCCGATGTACGAACCGCAGTTGCGGCAGATGAGGAAATCCGCCGTCTTGTGCCCGAACCGGTACGCGTGAAGCGTCCGCGGTACGTGCTCCACGAATCGCAGCGAGCCCGCGGGATCGGACACGGAGAGCACGCCGCGCGTGCGGCAGAACGCACACTGGCAAGCGCGGATCGCCCATTTTTCCGGCGCAATGGCCGTGCGAAAAGCGAATCCGATCGCTCGGCAGTGGCACTGGGCTTCGTGCAACTCTAGGGAGGTCATCGCGCTGCGGTTGGAGGTACGTGAACCGGCTTGATCCGTTCTAGCCCTTTCAATGACGCGCGTGCGCCGCGATCGTGTCCCGCGTAGTGGTGTAAGAGCGGCGGCCGCGAGCTAGAGCGGCAGTCATCGTGAGTCTTGGTAAGGTTGGGTTACCACACCTTAACT
>DASQOL010000153.1:0-5726 GCA_035644475.1 Gammaproteobacteria bacterium
GGAATACGCTCGCGCGGCTCGAAGGGACGATCGAAAACCGGACCTGCGCCGCATCCACGGGCGAGTACTCGGTCGGTTTGCGTGTCAGGGACGCCGGCGGCGAGATCAAGACGCTCGAGTTCCGCGAAACGTGGCGGCGCGCCGACGACCAGCCGCTGACCATCAAGTCCGACTATCCGATCGGCGAGAACGTCGATCTCGTCAGCGTGCGAACCCGCTCGCTGCACTGTGAGTGTACCGAGCAACCGTAGAGCTCAGCGCGCGAGCGACGCGGCCGCGTCGCGAATCTCCCGCAGCAACTGAACTTGCGCGGGCGTGAGCGTGTGCAGCGCGGACGCGCGGCTCCCCGCCGCGGCTTCGCGCCGCGACTCGTCGCCGAGCCCCGCGGAGCGCGATGCGCGCACGCGCGACATGATCAAGTCGCGGATCTCGTCCGCATTGTCGAGACCCTCGAGCACCGCCTGGTTCTCGGCCGGTCCGCCGCCCTCCGGCCCCGCCGACGAGGCGGCGGCGCCCGCCGTCTCCACGAGGAGGTTCTTGATGCCGAAGTAGCGCATCAGCGGACCCTGGGTCAGCTTGATGTTCTGCACGTTCTCGAAGGTGACGGTCATCTCGCGCAAGACCCAGATGCCGCGCCGAATCCTCAAGCTGCGTCCGGAAATGACGTACCAAGTGGTGTCGTAGCGCAACCGCAGCGCCACGTACACGACGACGTCGGGAACCACCGCGATCAAGAGCGCGAGCACGAGCAGGATCATCGCGCCTCGCGGGTGACGCGCGGCGAGCGCGAGCCACGCCACTGCGATCGCCCCGTCGACGGCCGTGAGGACGACCCAGAACTTGAGCTTGAGATAGCGCAGGAAGCCTGCGGCCGGGTGGATCTGGCGAAGCGGCTCCGCGGAATCGTCCGGCAGCGACGGCGGCTCCGACGGCACCCGAAACCACCGTCGCAGCCCGGCCCACACGCCGGTGTAAATCGAGGCCGCCGCGCGGTCTACGCTCACGCGCGCTCGCCGCCGCCCGTGCGTGCGCCGCGCAGCGAGTCGCGGATCTCGCGCAACAGCCTCGTCACCTCGTCGTCGGCGGAGGCAGCGGCGTCGCCCAGGGCAGGCGGCGCGGCACCCTCGACGCCGCGTGCCCCGCGCATGTTCGAGTAGAGGAAGTCGCGTAGAAGATCGGGCTCCCGCACGCCTTCGATGACCATCTCGCCGTCGCCGCCGCCCGAGGCGGTCTGCACGGCCACGTTCGCCAAGCCGAGCCAGCGCTGGATCAGGTTACGCGTGACGTGGATGTCCTGGATCCGCCGGTAGGTCAGGTAGATCTCCTTGCGGAACACGAACCCCCACGACATCGCCACGCCCTCGTCGTCGAACGCGTACCGCAGCGTCTCGTACCTGAAGAACCGCGGCAGGAACACGATGGGGAACGCGATGAACGCGAACAGCGAGGTGATGAAGTAGTACTTGAGCAGCGCGCTCTCGGGCCGCGTGATCGACAGCGGATCGAAGGCGTGATCGCCACTCATCGTTGGAAACCTAGCCGAACGGCCGGATCGGCTCGGCTCCGTTCCAGTCCACCGACGCGCGCCAGTAGCGCGTGAACATCTCGTCCATGCCTTCGGTGGCCGGAATGATCTCGACGAAGCCCGGCGCGTTCGCGCCCTCACCCATGTAGTAGACGGTACCGCCGCTCGGCACCGGCGCCGAGAACGCGACGTGGTAGCCGCGCGCCTCGTAGTCGCGCCGCGCCGCTTCCGTGTCATCGAACGCGATGCCTAAGTGGTGGAAGCCGTAGCCGCGCCGGTCGATGAGCTCCTTGTAGACGGACGGCTTGTCGTCCTTCGGCTGGATGAGCTCGATCATCATGTGTCCCGCGAAGCCCATCGCGATGCTGACGTCGGCCATGGTGGGCTGACCGCGATAGCGCTGGTCGGCGCCCGTGAAGCTGTCCAACAGAAAGAACGGCCCGGCCTTGCCGTCGTTGATCCACCAGTCGATCGCCGGACGAATCCGCTGCACGACGTAGGCCGTCTGCACGATTTGTCCGACGCTCTGCCCGAACCCGAACGTCTTCGCTGCCATCTCGTCCCCCGGTGCACGCGCTGCCGCGCCATGATCGCCGTCGCCGCCGCGCAACGCAATTTGGTGTCAGGCACCAGCGGTGTCTGACACCACGTCACTCCGGCAGCGCGAAGACGTACAGCGCCTGGCCGCGGTTCGGCGGCTTGAGCTCGGGCGAGATCAGCGACGGCACGAGCCGCGGGCTGCCGCCGCCGAGCCCCGTGGTGACCGCGACGTACTGCCTGCCGCCGACCTCGAAGCTCAGTGGGAACCCTTGCACGGACGTCGCGAGCCGCGTGCGCCACACGACCTTGCCGTCGCGCACGTCGATCGCCTTGAACTCGCGGTCGAGGTCGCCGACGAACGCGACGCCGCCCGCCGTGGAGAGCACGCCCGTGAGGAACGCGGCGCGCTGCTCGATCGCCCAGCTCTCCTTCATCGTGTCCACGTTGAACGCGGCCAGCCGACCGATGTTGCCGTTGCTGCCCGGCATCTCATAGAAGCGCCGGTCCGCGCCGCCGGCGCTGCCGCCGCCGGGCGACTGCGCGATCGCCTGCGCGCGAATCGCGATGCAGCTCTGCGCGAGCGGCACGATGATCTGCCGCGACGGTTTGTGAAAGCTCGTCGCCTGCCAGTTGTGGCCGCCTTCGGAGGAGGGACACCCGTCGATCCAGTCGCCGACCTTGTGATCGAGGATGTCCTGGCGATAGCGCGGACGGCCCGTCTCGCGGTCGAAGCTCGCCCAGACGTTCTGGAACAGCGTCTCGGCGTGATCGAGGTACGCGCCCGTGCGCCGGTCGAGCTTCCAGAGGACGCCGTCTTTACCGACCGTGAAGACCCACTTGTCGCCGCCGGAGTCCACGAGCACGCGCTCGAACACGATGTCGAGATCGAGCGCCTCGCCCGGCGCGTGCGCGTAGTGCCACGCGAGCTTGCCGGTGCGCACGTCCAGCGCGACGGTCGAGCTCGTGTAGAGCGCCACGTCGAGAGCGCCCATCCCGCGGCTCGCCGGCATCCACGGCTTCGCTTGCGCCACGCCCCAGTACGTCAGGCCGAGGTCGGGATCGTAGCTGCCCGTGATCCAGGTCTCGCCGCCGGCGCGATAGAGATCGGGCAGCGCACCCCACGAATCGCCGCCCGGCTGGTCGCTCGTGGCGATCGTGCTGAAGCGCCACTTCTGCTCGCCGGTATTGGCGTCGTAGGCGCTGATGAAGCACTTCTGCTGCTCGTAGGTGGAGCAGCCGCCCATGCCCTCGATCACCAAGCCGTTGGCGACGAGCGGGCCGCTGCTGCTCGCGCGGCCGTTCGGCATCTGCACGTCCCACGCGACTTCGCCGGTGCGTGCGTTGAACGCGACCAGCCGGCCGTTGCTCTGCACGAACAGCTTGTCCGCGTAGAGGGCCATGCCGCGCTGCGCGACGTTGTCCTTGAGCCGGTGCTCCCAGATCAGGCTGCCGTCGCGAGCGTCGAGCGCCTGGACCACACCGCCGGTATTGTTGAGATAGATGGTGCCGCGGTAGGCGAGCGGCGACGGTTGGTTCGTGCCGCCGTCGCGCATCGGCCAGATCCAAGCGAGTTGTAGCTTGTTCGCGTTGGCCGCGGTGACTTGCTTGAGCGGGCTGAAGCTCGACGCGGCGTAGTCGCGGCGCAGCATCGGCCAGTCGCCGGCCGCCGGATTGCGCAGCGCCTGGTCCGTGAGGGGCACGAAGTCGCGGACGCTCCCGGCGACCGTCACGCCGGTGGGCTCGGGCTCCGCGGGCGCCGGCCCGCCGCCGGGCGGCCGAGGCGCCCCCGCGCGAATCGGCGCGCCCGACGCCGACGTGAGCGCCTCGGTGGTCGCGCGATTGCCGTTCGTCTGCAGAATGTAGGCGACGAGGCCGAGGTACGTCGCCTCCGGCAGCCCGCCCGGGCTTTCGGGCGGCATCGTGGTGCGCATCTTCGCGACCAGGTCGTTGCTGCTCTGGCCCTGCCACTTCGCGAGGAACTCTGGCCCCGCGAGCTTCGCTGTCGGCGACAACTGCAAGTCCGCGCCGTGGCATGCCTCGCAGAATTGCGCGAAGGCCGTGCGCCCCGTGGCCGCCTGCTCGGCGGTGAACGACAGCGCGGGCGTGACTTGCAGCGCTAGCACGCTCGCCGCGGCGAGCACGAGATACCGCTTGGTACGGCTCATTGTTCTTCGACCGTCCCGAATCCCCCAGTGACGACGGTCAGTATCGTCGCCGAGCCTGCCCTGTCAAATCTCCGGCCCGCGATCCATCTGGGTGAGCGCGTAGCGCAGCGGCTCCGGCGACACCTTCACCAAGCCCGTGAAGGGGCCGTCCATCTCGAGCACCAAGAACACCGCGCTCGCAACGGAGACCGCGCAGACCAGCAGCGCGCCGAGCACCGTGCCATTGCGGGGCGCGAACAACCCGAAGCTCGTGAAGGTCATCGCGAGCCAAAAGAGCAACGCCGTGAGGAACGGCCCGAGCATCGACGCGCTGCCCGCGTTCGCCGTGAGCCAACGCGCATCGAGCACCGCCTCGCCGAGATCGGCGGAGCGTGAGCGCAGCCAACGCTGCTCCTCGTTCGTGGGCTCGAGCGCGTGGATCGCCGCGACGATGTTCTCGGCCCGCCGCACGTCCTCCACCTCGAGCCGCGGCGGGCCGTTGCCTTGCGGCCAGGCCGCGTCGATGCGGGCGGCCAACGCACTGCGCAACGCCTTGCGGACCTCGGCGGTCTCCGGCCCGTAGCGGACGAGCGCGCGATCGAGCGAGATCAATTCGGCCGCCCCACGCTCGATGGCCTTGCTGGTCTCGTCGAACGAGCTCTTCGCCGAGCCGGTGATCAACCCGAGCACGAGCGCCGTCATCGTGGCAATGAGCCCGATCGCCACCTTCACCGTGTTGCCCGAGCTCTCGTCGAGGTGATGTGGCGGCAGCGAACGTCGCAACTGCATGCCCGCCAGCGCGCCGCCGAACGAAACGACCAAGACCAACATGCCGGCGACGAAAGGGCTCACTGAGCGTGGAATCGCGATGAAACGGGCGATGAAGGTAGTGCGACGCCTCTCACCGGCCAATTGCCTGAAGGTCGTACCGAGGTGCCCCGAGCCGTTCGTAGGAGGGCCCTCGTAAGAAGTCTTGATCTTTTCCGCTCCCGGCCGGCGCCGGCCAGGGGCTAAAATGCCGTATGCGGCTCCGCGACAGCATGGTCAACGTCCGCGCCGGACGGCAGCATTCAAGCCCCGTCGACGCGCAGCGCCGCCGCATGCTCCAGGCGCTCGCCGCAGGAATCGCGGTGGCGACATCCGGCATCGGCGGCCGCGCGGCCCGAGCGCAGGCGCCCGGCAAGCTCGAAGCTCAGGAGCTCCGCGGCGGGCTCGTGCTCGTCAGCGGCGCCGGCGGCAACGTGGTGCTGCTGCGCACGCCCGCGGGCGCCGTCCAAGTCGACAGCGGTTCGCCGGAGCGCGCGCAGGATCTCGCCGACCTCGTGGCGACGCGTCTCGACGGCGCCCCCACCCGCACGCTGTTCAACACCAACTGGCGACTCGACCACACCGGCGGCAACGAGGCCGTTGCGCCGCCCGGCAGCACGATCATCGCCCACGAGAACACGCGGCTCTGGATGAGCACCAAGTTCTACGTCGAGTGGGAGGATCGCTACTACCAGCGCCGCAAGCTCGAG
>DASQOL010000154.1:0-9737 GCA_035644475.1 Gammaproteobacteria bacterium
GGATAGAGGCTCGAGAGATCGATCCAGCCCAAGATCGCGCCGTCGGCCGGAGAGATCCGCGCGATCCGGTCGTCGTACCAAACGTTCGACCAAATCTCGCCGTTCACGAACTCGAGCTCGTTGAGCTTGTCCACCGGCTTGTCGCCGTCGTGCACGGCGAGCTCGCGCACGGTCTCGAACGTCTGCGGGTCGATGAAGCGAATCGTCGCCGTGCCGTCGCTCATGATCAGCCGCTCGCCGTCGTCGGTGAGGCCCCATCCCTCCCCCGTGTAGCGGAAGGTCTTCTCCACGCTGAACGAATCGAGGTCGTAGACGAAACCGGCGCCGTTCTTCCAGGTGATCTGATAGACCTTGTTGCCGAGCACGGCGACGCCTTCGCCGAAATACTCCTGCGTGAGCGAGCGCGACTTCTCGACGTTGCCGGTGGCGAGATCGACTCGCCGGAGCGTGGAGGCGCCGTATTGTCCGGTGCCCTCGTAGAGCCGGCCGCCGCGGATCACGAGACCTTGGGTGAACGCGCGCGGATCGTGCGGATAGACAGCCACGACCTTGAAGCCCGCCGTCTCGGGCGAGCGATGGACGCCGAGCTGCGCCCACGCGGCGAGGGCCACGGCGACGACGGCCGCGGCTGCGATCGGGACGAGCCAGCGCGCCCGGGCGCCGGAACGCGCGCGCGCGTGCGCCGGCGGGGCGGCAGCGGCTGGTGTGGACTTGGACTCGGGGGCGGCCATGGGGCGGCTAGCTTCGCAGAGCCCCACCGGCCCAGCAAGGCCGAGCTCTGGCCCCAGGGTCAGACCCCAGGGTCAGACATCGCGGTCGGAGGCACTGGTGTCAGACACCAAAGGTGTCAGACACCGGACTGGGCGGCTATTGGCGCTGGTCGGGGCTCACGACGCGGCGGTACTCGGCGACCTCGCGGAGGAAGCCGAGGATCTCGCGCGACGTGTAGTGACGCGACGGCTCGAGCTCGCCGCGGCGGGTGTCGCCGATCGGCCGGCCGTCGGGCGAGAAGAACACCGCGAGCGGAATGCCGTTCACCGCGACGCCGAGCTCCTTGGCCACGTCCGCGTTCTTGTCGAACTCGCCGACGTCGACGTTGACGATCTCGAACATGCTCTGGGCGTAGTCGCGGGTGAGCGGGTCCTCGAGGTTCTTGTGCAGCGTGAGGCAGTCCGGGCACCAATTCGCGCCGAACGTCACCATCAGCAGCTTGCCCGTGGCCTCGGCGCGGGCCTTACCGGCCGCGATGTCGGCACGCGCATCGGCGCGCGAGTCGTAGGGTAGACGATGAGGGTCGACGCCCCAGTGCGTGTAGAAGAACGCATCCGTCGTCGAGACGTATTCGCCGTAGGCGAGCATACCGAGCCCCGCCACCGCGGCGACCCCGAGCAAACCCGCCGCCCAAGCGACGGCCCGTCGCTTCGCGCGACCGGGAGGGCTGCCGCTTCGGTCATCGGTCATCTGCGTATCTCGGAGGATTCGCGGGGTGGGCGATTGGAAAAGATACTCTTTGGCCGCGAAAAATAAAGGCTCGTAGAGAATCCTTCACCCGTCCGCGCGCGCTCCACGGCTCGCTAAGCCCAAAGATTTCTTGAGCCGGTCGCGCCGCCGTCGGTAAACGGCATCTCGGGCGGCTACGGACGGACGTCAGGCCGCCACGCCGCGGCGCTCGAGCTCGCCGCGCAGCGACGCGAGGAGCGGCCCGTCGCGCGCCGCGTCGAAGCGCGGCGCGGCCGCCCAGTCGTAGAACCAGACCGGACGCGTGCGCAGCGCCTCGGGCTCGTAGGAGTACCGAGGAATCACGTGCGCGTGCAGCGCCGGATCGACGTTGCCCAAGATCTCGTAGTTGATCCTCACCGCGTCGGTGAGCGCGAGCAGCGCGTCGCCTACCACGGACATGTCGTGCAAGAACGCCGTGCGCTTGGCGCCGTCGAGCTGGTTCAAGTCGGCGACCACGGGATCGGGCAGCAGCAGCGAGTAGCCGCGCACGAACTGCGCGTCGCCGAGCACCACCCACCCCGAGGTCACGCGGCAGACCGTCTGCGGGTCGCGACCGGCGCGGCACTCCTCGACGCGGCGATGGATGACCGTGCTCATCGACCTAGCTGTCGTCGCCGCCGCCCGACGCGACCGCCCGACGGTGCTCGTTGAGCTCCACCAGCAGAAAGATGCCGATGCCGGCCATGATAGCCATGTCGGCCACGTTGAAGATTCCGGTGCGGATCGGACCGATGCCAACGTTCAAGAAGTCGATGACGCTGCCGCGCACCGCACGGTCGATCCAGTTCGACGCACCGCCCGCCGCGAACAGCGCGAGCGCGACCACGCGCCAGCCGCTCCAGCGCGCGCGCACGGCGAACACGACCATCCCGAGCAGCAGCACCGCGGTCGCGATCGTGAACACCCCGGTGCGCAGCGCCGGCGGCAGGTTGGCGCCGAGGCTCAAGAAACCGCCCGTGTTCTCGGTGTACACGAGCCGCACGGTGTCGGCGAGCAGGGAACGGCTCGGCGTTCCGGCAAGCATCACGCTCGCAACGTGCTTGGTCGCGCGGTCGCAGCCGATCGTCGCGAGCACGACGATCGTCAAGGCGAGCCGCGTTCCAACTCTTGTGATCATTGCGGTGTCAATCGAACCGACGAAAGCGGGGCGGCAACCTTACTACCCTCAGGATCGATTTGGCAAAACGCGCCGGCCGCACCTGCGACTAGGTGTCCTTGCGCTCCACGAAGTCCCAGAGATTGCCGTAGAGGTCTTCGAAGACCGCGACGGTGCCATAAGACTCCACGGTCGGCTCGCGCACGAACTTCAGGCCCGCGACCGTCATCGCGCGGTAGTCGCGCCAGAAATCGTCGGTGCCGAGAAAGAATCCGACGCGGCCTCCGGTCTGATTACCGACGGCCGCTCGCTGACGGTCGTTGCTGGCACGCGCGAGCAACAACCGCGTGCCCGCCGAGCCCGCCGGCGCGACGACCACCCAGCGCTTGTCCTGCGCCGGGATGTACGTGTCTTCGATCAGGGTGAAGCCCAGCTTGCCGACGAAGAACGCGATCGCCTCGTCGTAGTCGCCCACGACGAGAGTGACGTTGAAGATCGACTGCTGCATGCACAGGCTCCGCGCGCCGCGACGGCGCTGGAGATCCGCGCCCGAGATGACGGCGGCCAGCGGCTCTAGGCCTCGCGCTCCATGAGCTTGTCGACCATGCCCGGAGGCACGTCGGCGTAGTGATCGAACTCCATCGTGAACGTGCCGCGGCCGCTCGTGCTCGACCGCAGGAAGTTGATGTAGCCGAACATCTCGGACAGCGGCACGAAGCCGAGCACCGTGACCTGAGCGCCCTTCTGGCCCTGGTCCGTGACCTGGCCGCGGCGGCGGTTGATGTCGCCGATGATGGTGCCGAGATAGTCGGACTCGCTCACCACCTCGATCTTCATGATCGGCTCGAGCAGCTTCGGCCGGCTCGACCTGTGCGCCTCGCGGAAGGCCGCGCGGCCGGCGATCTCGAACGCGAGCGCGGACGAGTCGACGTCGTGGTATTTGCCGTCCAACAGACGCGCCTTGAAGTCGACCACCTCGTAGCCGGCGATCTGGCCGCGCTTGCACTCGGTCTCGATCGCGTGCTCGACGGACGGAATGAACTCGCGCGGGATACGGCCGCCGACCACCTCGTCGGAGAACTCGACGCCCGTGCCCGAAGCCGCCGGCTCGAACCGCATCTTCACCTCGGCGTACTGACCCGAGCCGCCCGACTGCTTCTTGTGCGTGTAGACGAGGTCGACGGGCATGCCGAACGCCTCGCGGAAGCTCACCCGCGGCCGGCCCATGTTGGCCTCGACGCCTAGCTCGGTGCGCATGCGGTCGATCGTGACTTCGAGGTGCAGCTCGCCCATGCCGCGCAGCAGCGTCTGGCCGGTTTCCTGGTCGACCTCGAGCCGGAGCGACGGGTCGGCCTTCACCATCTTGTAGAGCGCCACCGACATCTTGTCGACGTCGCTGCGCGTCTTGGGCTCCACCGACACGCTGATCACGGGGTCCGGGAAGCGCATGCGCTCGAGCAGCGCCGGTTTGTTCAGGTCCGACAGCGAGTCGCCGGTCTCCGTCTCCTTCATCGAGACGAACGCGCAAATGTCGCCGGCGCGGGCCTCGTCGATGTCCTTCGTGGCGGCCGCTTGGACCTCCACGATGCGGCCGATGCGCTCTTTGCGATCGCGCGTGACGTTGAGCAGCGTATCGCTCTTCTTGATCACGCCGGAGTACACGCGCACGAAGGTGAGCGTGCCGAACTGGTCGTTGATGACCTTGAACGCCAGCGCGCGCGCCGGCGCGTCGTCGGTGACCTCTTGGACGCCGATGATCTTGCCGTCCTCGTCCACCATCGAGATGCCGCCGTTCTCGCCCGGATACGGCAGGTAGTCGACGACCGCGTCGAGCAGCTGCTGCACGCCTTTGTTCTTGAACGACGAGCCGCAGAAGATCGGCACGAACATGCCGTTGATCGTGCCCTTGCGGATGCATTCCTTGAGCTTGGCCTGATCGAACTTGCCGGACTCGACGAACTCGAGGAACGCGTCCTCGTCTTGCGCGAGCGCGTGCTCGAGCAGCTCCTTGCGGAGCTCCGGGATCCGCTTGATCCACTCGTTGTCGGCGGTCGAGTCGAAGTTGAAGCGGCCGGGGATCTTGTCGAGCGGCACCGTCTCCCACTCGGCGTCCTTGTCGTCCGACTCCCAGATATAGCCTACGTTCTCGATGAGGTCCGCCATGCCGACGAACTGGTCGGAGCTGCCGAACGGCACGTGACAGACCACCGCGTGCGGGGAGAGGCGCTCCTTGATGCCCTTCACGCAATGCGTGAAGTTCGCGCCGATGCGATCCATCTTGTTGACGTAGCAGAGGCGCGGCACGTTGTATTGGTTCGCGAGCCGCCAGTTGGTCTCGGTCTGCGGCTCCACGCCCGCCACGCCGTCGAATACGACCACCGCGCCGTCGAGCACGCGCAGGCTGCGGTTGACCTCGATCGTGAAGTCGACGTGGCCCGGCGTGTCGATCAGGTTGATCTGGATGCCCTTCCATTCGGCCGACACGGCGGCGCTCTGGATCGTGATGCCGCGCTTCTTCTCCTGCTCGAGATAGTCGGTGGTGGTGCTGGTCTTGCCGTCCTTGGTGTCGTGCACCTCGATGATCTGGTGCTTCTTGCCGGTGTAGTAGAGCACCCGCTCGGTCGTCGTGGTCTTGCCCGCGTCGATGTGCGCGATGATGCCGATGTTCCGGTAAAGCTTGATCGGTTTTTGTCTAGCCATGTGCCTGTCGCCAAATGAACGGGAGCCGGCCGAGTTTCGGCCGGAAAACCGGGCACTATATAGAATTGCCGCGAATGTGGAAGGGCGAAGGCGCCACGAGAGGGTCTCCGGCCGCGTCGAGTGAGCGGTTCGGGGCTCGGAGGCACGGCCCGCCTAGCTCTCCGGGGGGGTGCCAATACCCGCCTGACGCCGGCCGCGGCCCACCCAGCCGGCGGTTCGCAGCGCGGCGGCAAGGTTTGCGCCGGGCTTGGGTCATCTCCTAGCGCTGCTCGGCGGCCGGCACGATCGCGAACCGGTCGTTCGAGGTCAGCAGAAACTCGCAGTCGGACGACTCCGAGCAACGCACCGCGTGAACGACATTCGCCGGAATCTCGGAAAAGGACCCGGGACCGAGAACCTTTTCGCGCGACCCCTCATGGCTCACGACGATGGATCCGGAAATCACGACGACCCGCTCGACCGACGGATGCGTATGCGGCGGCGGCGAGTAGCCGGCCGGAAATTTCCGCAGCATGCCGTGCTCACCTCCTTGCGGATCGCCCCAGAGCAGCGCGCTCTGGACGGTTGGCAGAACGTTGTCCTTGACCCAGGTGAGCTCGCCGTGGGCCCATGCTTTGGCCGCGTCGGGAACCTGCGTGTACGTCACGCCGGCGGCGGCCGCGAGCGCCGCCGCTGCTCCTAGCCGGAATCCCGTCCAAAGTAGCGATCTCCTCCGCATGAGGCTCCTCCAAGGTTCCGTGGGGTAACGACTCAACGCCTCCGCTTCGCCTTGACGGCGCGCTTCGCGCGCGGCTTCGCCGCGGGCTTGCGTCTCCGCGTTACCGAGGTCATGCCCGCTGCCCCGCGTCGCACCGCGGTCTGCTTGAGCGCGGTGACCTCGATCTCGATGCGCATGCGCGGATCGGCCAGTCCCGCGGCGATCATCATCGCCGCCGGCCGGACTTCGCCGAAATACTTGCCCAGCACGGGCCAGGACTTCGGAAAGTCGTCGCCGTTCGGCAAGACATAGGTCACTCGGACGACGTCGCGCAGCGACGACCCCGCCTGGCGCAGCGCCGC
Organism: Gammaproteobacteria bacterium; assembly: GCA_035644475.1. Lineage (GTDB taxonomy): Bacteria > Pseudomonadota > Gammaproteobacteria > Steroidobacterales > Rariloculaceae > FEN-1219. The sequence goes on from DASQOL010000154.1 coordinate 6,356, forward strand.
GTCGATGTTCTTCAAGCATTGGTCGGTTTGGACCACGATGTCGTCCGAGATCGTCATCGTGGCGTAGTCGAATCCCGTGGTGCCGGAGACGAATACCCAATCTCCTTGCGCGACGGCTCGGCTATAGCCGATCTCCGCCTCGAACTTCGAGCCCGAGCTGATGAGCCTGCGAGTCATGGACGTGCGACCTCCGTTCCCGTGGATCGCGCCACCATAACGCACGTCGGAGCCGGCCGCCTCCTCTCGACACGGCGTCACCTCCCACGCGCGCGCTGGCCGAGCAGCAACCGCTGCACGCCGCCGGAGATCGCGGCTTGGCGCGTCGACGCGCGGTTGCAGAGGAACAGGTCGGCGACGCCGTCACCATCGAAATCGGCGACCTCGACGTCGAAGCCGTTGCCGTCGGCGCCGGGCGGCAACACCGTGCCCGGCGCAGCAGCAGTGAAGCGGCCCGAGCCGTCGTTGAGCAGCGCGAGATAGTCGCCGACGCCGTTCATGAGCAGAGTCACCGGGACGATCGCGTCCACGTCCCCGTCACGATCGAGGTCCACCACCGTCACGGATGTCGCGCGGCCGCGTTCGCCCGCAGCCGCCCCCGCGTGTAGAAGGATGTCGGCGGTCGCGATGTCCGGCTTGCCGTCGCCGTCGCTGTCCTGGTCCTCTACTCCGGTCACTCCGTCGAGAACGTCGCCCGCGGCCGCGACGAACCTTCCGTTCTCGTTGCGAAACGTGCGGGTGCGATCGCCGACGAGCGCGATCGCGTCGAGATCGCCGTCGGCGTCGACGTCCTTCATGTCGAAGTTGTCCGTGCGAACGACGAGCGTGCGGCCCGAGTCGTCGGTGACGAACAACAGCACGTCGTTCTCGACGACGGGGAAAACCGTGGACGGCGCCAGCACGTCCACGTCGCCGTCGCGGTCGAGGTCGACCACTTGGATCGTGAAGTCGCTGCGCGCGTCCTCGGGGAATCGGGTCGGGTCCGCCGCGGTGAACACGCCGGAGCCGTCGTTCAACAACAGATAGTCCCGCGGCGACTCGTGCATGCCGAAGCTCACGTTCGCGACGACGAGGTCGAGGTCGCCGTCGCCGTCCACGTCGGCCGCGCGGATCTTGCGCGTCTCGTCGGAACGGGCCGGCAGGCTGCGCGCGGTGGCGTCGAACAGGCGACCTTTTTCGTTCAAAAACAACTGGTTCTGGCCTTCGTTGCCGACCAGCACATCGAGGTCGCCGTCGCCGTCCACGTCGGCGATCTCGAGGTCTTGGGTGCGCGACTCGCCGTCCTGCGCCCAACGTTCGGCGGTCTCGTCGCGGAACCCGCCGCGGCCGTCGCTGATCAGCGCGCGATCCGTGCCGATGTTGCCCGTCAAGAGATCGGGTGCCCCGTCTCCATTGAGATCGAGAATCGCGAGCGCGTTGGTGACGTCGTCCGTTGCGAGCCGGCCGCTCGCGTCGCTGAACCGCGCAGAGCCGTCGTTGATGAAGAGCTCGTCGGTGCGATCGTCCTCGCTCACGAACACGAGGTCGAGGTCGCCGTCCCGGTCGAAGTCGGCGAACGCGACGTCCTCGCTGTCGTGGATCGTGCGCGGCAACCGGCTCGACGCATTCGCAAAGCGTGCGGTTCCGTCGTTCAGGAGCAGCACCTTCGGTTGGAACTCCATCGCGAGCGCGAGATCGAGATCCCCGTCGCCGTCGGCGTCTCCGGCGGCCGCGTTCATGCAAGCGCCGGCGATGTCCGCGGGCAGGTTGCCGGCCGTGACGTCGCGGTAGAGCGGTTGAGCGGCGACCGCGGCAGCGCCGCAGACTGCGCTAGCGAACGCGATCCACCGCGCGTACCAGAGCATCCAAGTTTTCGCGCTCACGTCGACCCTCGTGCGTTGCGCTCGTGGTTGCACCGCCCTAACGGCTCGCCGCCAAACGCAGTCCGAGCAGGACGAACAGGCCGCCGGCCGCTCGCGATACGGCGCTCATGCCGCCGGGGTGGCGCAGAAAGAACCGTCGCAGCTTGCCCGCGGACACTGCCAACACGAGAGACCACGCGGTTCCCGTGGTTACGAACGTCAACCCGAGAGCGACGAACGCCGCGACCTTCGCGTTGCTCTCCGGCGCGATGAACTGCGGCATGAACGCGAGGAAGAACAGCGCCACCTTGGGGTTGAGAACGTTCGTGATGATACCGTCGCGAAACGCGCCCAGAGCACCCGTCGTGCGAGCTCGAGCGGTCAACGGGTCTCGCGACTTCGAGCCGATGAGCATGCGCACGCCCAAATAGACCAGGTACGCGGCGCCGACGAGCTTCACCGCCGTGAACGCCGAAGCCGACGTCGCGAGCACCGCGGAGAGTCCCACGGCCGCCATCGTGGTGTGGACCAACGAGCCGACGTTGATCCCCAGAGCCGAGGCCACTCCATTGCGCGTTCCCTCGGCGATGCTGCGGCCGAGAATGTAGAACGTGTCCTGTCCCGGCGTGAGATTGAGGAGCACGCCGGTGGCAACGAAAAGCCAGTAGTCGTGAACGCCTAGCATCGAGACCTCGTCAGTGCGCCGTCGACCCGACGTCGCCGCTATGAGTACTCGCCTCTGCCTTTGGGATATTGCTTCTCCCACTCGCGGCCGTTGGACTGGCGGACGCTCATTTCCTCCACCGTACCCTCGTCGAGACAGCGCGCGTTGACGCTGAAGCCGTCCGGATGCGAGCGCGGCACGTAGAAAGACTTGATGCCGCACAGCGAGCAGAACAGATGCTTCGCCGTGCGAGTGTTGAAGCTGTAAGTACTGAGCACGTCCTTTCCGGAGACCAGCTTGAAGCAATCGGCAGGCACGATCAGGTGCAGATACCCGCTCTTGCTGCACATGGAGCAATTACAGTCCGTCACCTGGATCTTCGCCGGAGCGGTGACCTCGAACCGGACGCGCCCGCAGTGACAACCGCCTTTGTGCACGATCATGCCTTATCTCCTTCCGCGCTCCGTCTTGCTCGCAATCTCATCGCAGCGCTTACGAGGTTGTCGAGGAGTGGGACTCGTAACGAATGGTCAGCGGCGCGAACCGCGAGTACAGCCAAAGACCGAACGCGCCGACCGTTCCCGCGAACGCTCCGAAGACCGCGGCGAAGAATGCGCCGATGAAAGGGCCCGCGACCAGCGAGCGCATACCCGTCAAGGGTTGATCGTTCCACTGGAGGGTGGTTATGCCGAAGTATCCGAGCACCCCGAGAACGGCGAACAGAGGAACGCATCCGAAAAGTAGGCCGACGAACGTCAATCGGTAGACCGTTCCCGTCGTGATGCGTGCAACCGAGAGGTCAGGCATGACTCATGTCTCCGCTGTCGTGGGCGCGCGTCAGACGTCCGACTTGCGCTTCTTCAGTTTCTCGATGATATCG
>DASQOL010000155.1:0-6789 GCA_035644475.1 Gammaproteobacteria bacterium
TCGGCGCCCCACGGCGTGAACGGCAGTCCCTCCTTGAATCCGGCTTCGACGTTCCAAAACGTCGCCTGCACCGGCGTACCGGGCGGCGAAGGCGGCGGGCCGCCGCGGAAGCCGAGCACACCGGCGTAATTCCAGATGCCCGAGAGATCCGGCACGCCATCGGCCGTGCGCGGCGCCGCTGCGTTCAGGTCCGGTTTGCCGTCGGCGTCACGCGGCACGTTCTTCGTCGGATGCGCCGGCCACTGCGCCATCAGCGGCGGCGACGCGAGAGCGAGCCCCACACACACGGCGAGCGCGGCAACCATCGATTTCATGTCGCCAAGTCTACCGTCATTGACCGCACGCATGCGCGGCTCGCGCAGAGCTACCCTCCGAACGCGGCGCCCACCTCGAACAGCCGCTCCACCTCGTCGATCTGCCGGCGATCGGCTATGAACAGGATCACGTGATCGTCGGCCACGATCTGCGTGTCGTGATGCGCCATCAGCACTTGGTCGCCGCGCACGATCGCGCTGATCGTGGCGCCGCGCGGCAGCCGGATCTCCTCGATGAGCCTCCCCACGACGCGCGACTCGCGCGCGTTGCCGTGCGCGACGGCCTCGATCGCCTCAGCCGCGCCGCGCCGCAGGGAGTGCACCTTCACGATGTCGCCGCGGCGCACGTGCGCGAGTAGCGTGCCGAGGGTGATCTGCTGGGGCGAGATCGCGATGTCGATGGTACCGGCCTCCACGAGCTCCGCGTACGCGATCTTGTTGATCAACGCCATCACCTTGCGCGCGCCGAGGCGCTTCGCCAACATCGCGGACAGGATGTTCGCCTCCTCCGCATTCGTGACGGCCACGAACACGTGGGCGCCGTCGATGTTCTCCTCGAGCAAGAGCTCCTCGTCGGCCGAGTCCCCGTGCAGCACCACGGCGCGCGTGAGCTGCTCAGAGATCGCGCGCGCCCGCTTCCAATCGCGCTCGATGACTTTGACCTGATGCGTCGTCTCGAGCTTGCGCGCGAGGTCGAGGCCGATGTTGCCGCCGCCCGCGATCACGACCTTGCGGACCGGGTCGTCGAGCTTGCGCATTTCCCTAAGCACCGTGCGGATGTCCTTGCGCGCCGCGATGAAGAACACTTCGTCGCCTTCCTCGACGACGGTGTCGCCGTCCGGAATGATGCCGCGGCCGCCGCGATAGATCGCGACCACGCGGCTCTCGACGTTCGGGATGTGCGTCGACAGCTCGCGCAGCGGATGGCCCACGAGCGCACCTTCGCGGTTCGCGCGCGTGGCGACGAGCCGCACGCGACCGTCGGCGAAGTCGAGCACCTGGAGCGCGCCGGGAAAGCGAATCAGCTGGTCGATGTAGTCGGTGACGAGTGACGACGGGCTGATCGCGACGTCGACGGGAATGCCGTCGGGGCCGAACAGCGCCTCGCGGTTCATGAGCGCGCGCGCCCGGATCCGCGCGATCCGCGTCGGCGTGCGGAACAGCGTGAACGCGATCTGGCAGGCGATCATGTTGATCTCGTCGCTGTTCGTGAGCGCTATGATCATGTCGGCGGTGCGGCCGCCGGCCCGCTCGATCACGTCGGGGTGCGAGGCGTGGCCCACCACGGTGCGCACGTCGAGCCGGTCCTGGAGGTCGCGCAGCACCTCCGGGTTCTTGTCGACGATGGTGACTTCGTTGGCTTCTTCGCGCGCGAGGCTGAAGGCCGCCGTGCTGCCGACTTGCCCGGCTCCTAGGATCAGGATCTTCATCTGGTGCCGCTACGCAAGCAGTTCCACGTTGGCGCGATGACCGTGAGCGCGGCCCAGCTTGCCGTTACAAGTGACGGAGGCGTCGAGCACCCACACGACGGGGCCTCAGCGGCTGTCGCGTTCTGCGCGCAACACCGCCGTAGCCGACGTCTTCGGCTGCGTCAACGTCTGCCCCGCGAGACGATTGCGAATCTCATCCATCGTCGGACGCTCGGCGATCTTTCGCGGTTCACGGATCAAGAACTCCGACAGCGACATGCCTTCGGCGGCCGCACGCGATTTCAGCCGGCGGTGCAGGGCATCCGGCACGCGGCGCAGTTGGATCATCTTCGGCATGGCCGGATGCTAGGTGGCATGTGGAGCACATGTCAAACGCTGCGGCGCGGCGCAGACGGCTACGCGCGCGAGCGCGCGGGGGCGACCGCCGAGGGCTTTTCGCCTGGCGCGTCCAGAGCCTGGTACGCGGCGACCGCCTGCTCGAGGTTAAAGAACATCCGCTCCTGTCCCAGCGCTTGACCAAACGGGGAGCGGCGCACGGCCGCCAGCACGTCGGGAGTGAGACCCGCGATCCAGAGCGAGACGCCACGCTCTCTGATCCGAGCCTCGCCTTCCGCCAACATTTTGAGCACGGTGTACTCCACGTCGAACACCGCGCCCAAGTGGAGCACGACGACGCGCGGCTTCGCCTCGGCGATCAGCAAGCGCAACTTCTCCCCCACGCGCTGGCCGTTCGCGAAGAACAGCCGACCCACCGGCCGCACCAGCAGAAGACCATCGAAGGTCTCGTCGTCGGGGTTCTCCGGCGACGGCGGGCGGAACACGCTCGTGCCGCGCTTGCGGCCGAGCCGATACACCGGCGGGTCGGCCACCTGCTGCGCGAGCGACACGAGGGAGATGGCGATGGCCACGAGAATGCCTTTCAGAGTGCCGAGCAGCATGACCCCGGCGAATGCGGCGACGGCCCAGATGAACTCCGTGCGCCGCACCGCCAAGATCGCCCGGAACTCCGACAGCTCGATGAGCCCCACGGAATAGACGATCACCACGGCGGCAAGTGTCGCCTGCGGCATCAGGCTGATGAGCGGCGCAAGCAACAACAACGTGAGCAACGTGACGCCGCCGGTGATCAAGCCCGCCAGCTGGCTGCGCGCACCGGCGAGCCGGTTCACGGCCGTTTGGGACGTGCCTCCGCCGGCCGCCATGCCGCCGAGCAGGCCGCCGCCGGCCGTCGCGATGCCGGTGGCGAGCAGCTCCTGGTTCGGGCGAATCGGGGGCTCCCCGCTCTGCGCGAAGGCTCGTCCCGCGGCCATCGTCTCCGTGAAGCTCATGAGCGTGATGCCGAGCGCGCCGGGCCACAGCTGCTCGACGAGCGCGAAGTCCGGGAGCGTGAGCGCCGGGAGCCCGCGCGGAATCGCGCCGACGGTCTCTACGCCGTACGCTCCGAGCCCGAGCAGCGCCATGGCGGCGATGCCCGCGCCGACCGTCACGAGCGGCGCCGGCACGCGCGGCGTGAAGCGCTTGAGGCCGAGCAGCAATGCGATCATCGCGACACCCACGGCGAGGGCAGCGGCATGGGTGTCGGGGAGGCTCCGGACCAGCGCGAGGAGATTCTCGAGGAACGTACCCTTCGGGAAGTGCACCCCGAGCAGCTTCGGCACTTGATCGAGCACGATCACGACGCCGATCCCCGCCTTGAATCCGGACAGCACCGGCTCCGAAATGAACGTGGCGAGAAAGCCGAGGCGCAGAACGGAAGCCAGCACGAGCAGTGCGCCGACCATCAAGGTCAGCGTCGCCGAGGCGCGCAACAACGCGGTGGGATCGCCGTCGGGCGCCACGAGCGCGAGGTTGGCGCCGGTGAGGATCGCGATCGTCGTCGTGGTGCTCACGCTCAACACGCGCGAGCTGCCGAGCAACGCGTAGATGACGACCGGCACGAACGCCGTATAGAGCCCGACCTGCACCGGAAGCCCCGCCACCGTGGCATAGGCCATCGCCTTCGGGATGACTACCGCTGCCGTGACGAGACCGGCCACGACGTCCAGCCGCAGCCAGTCCCTGCGGTAACCTACCAACCAGTCGAGCATCTTCATGAGGGCGGACGACGCGCGACCGCAGCGCGTCGCTCGTAACGGGCGAGCATGGGGCGTAGTAAACCGCGCTCCGCCTCGTTTTGCGCTAGGTCTTAGGACTCATGGCGCGCTACGGCGCGCCGCACCGGCCCGCGGGGCCGCGCTTAGGGCTTGGGCGGGCGGCTCAGGTCGTCGCGGACCACGTAACCGCCCTTCATGACGAACTTCACGCGCTGCATCTCGGTCACGTCGCGCAACGGGTCGCCGGCTACCGCGACGAGGTCCGCGAGCTTGCCGGCCTCGACGCTGCCGATCTGCTCGTCCCAGCGGTAGTTCAGCAGCTTGGCCGCGTTCACGAACGTGGTCTGAAGCGCCTGCGCGGGCGTCATGCCCCAGTCGACGTAGTACTTGAACTGGTCCGCGCCGATGCCGTGAGGAATGATGTCCGACGTCGCGCCGCTGCCGAACACGATCGGCACTCCGGCCGCGAGCGCGCGCTTGAACGCCTGCTCCGCGAGCTCGAGCCGCGACGACTTGCCGCCGCTCGCCTTCAGGTCTTCCGACTTCTGGTAGATCAGATCGTCGAGCGTGCAGACGAACGGCAGCTTCTTCGCGAGCATCGTCTGAATGCTCGCGTCGTCGAGCTCGAGCAGATGAGTCGGCGCGTCGACGCCCGCGTTCAGACAACTCCGCATGCCCTCGCCGCCGTAGGTGTGGCAGGCCACCTTGAGCCCGAGGCGGTGTGCCTCGTCCGTGATCGCGTCGACCTCTTCCGGCGTGAGCGACGGCGTAGCGATCAGGCTGCCGTCGGGCAAATACAGGTGATACGGACCCTCGAAATCCTGCGACGTGTAGATCTTTACCCAGTCGACGCCGTGCAGCTTCGCCTCGCGCACGGCCGCGCGGCCGAGCCACGGCGAGTTCACGTTCTTGCCTTCCGTGAATTCGGAGTAGAACCGCTCGCCGCTCTCGTCCGCGTACGCGTTGCTCGCGCGGATGTTCAGCGACTGGCCCACCACCTGCATGCGCGGACCGAGCACCATCCCCACGTTGATCGCGTCGCGCAGATCCACGGTGTTGAAACCGCCGCGCGAGTCCATGTCCGCGACGGTCGTGAAGCCCGCGAAGAGGTCGGTCTGCGCGCTCGCGAGCGCGATGAACGCGCGCTCGGCCGGCGACTTGCCGCCTTCGTTGCCGCCCGTGTTCACATGCACGTGAGCGTCGATCATGCCGGGCAGCACGGTCGCCGAGCCGAGGTCGATCACGCGCGCGCCGCGCGGGATCGACACGTTCACGCCGACTTCGGCGATCCGGTCGCCGCGCACGAGGATCGTCTGATTCGCGAGCAGCGTGCCGCTGGGCGCGTCGAAGAGCCTGCCCGCGCGGATCGCGACGACCTGCGAGGCGGGCGCGATGTAGCGGCCGCGCGCGCCGGTGCCGTCCTTGCCGCCCGTGGACTCCTGCGCGTGCGACGGCGCTGCGACCGCGAGCGCGAGCAACGCGGTTACGAACGCGCGCCGCGCCGGTGGAGCTTGTGCCAAAACCATGGGCCTCGAAGCCGCGACGCGCCTGATCCTACCGTAGACCGCTCCGGACGGCGAGGATAGGATCGCGCGTCAGGCTTCGCGGAGAGGCCGATACGGGTGGCTCACGGCATGAAAATAGTTTGGATATTCAGCAACGCCGTTGCCGTGGTCACGACGCTCGTCTGCATGTCGTACCTGTACTACGCATGTCGACCGATCCCTCGCGCCAAGCTGCCGTTGTCCAGCATCCTGGTCATCGGAGTTACCGTGGCTATTTCGGGATTGCAGTTTGTCTATCCGGAGCTTCTGGCAGCGCTGCGACGCGACCCAGAGGCAATTCGCGGCGGCGAGCTATGGCGGCTGGTGACAGCTCTGTTCGTGCAACCGAATGGCATCAGTCAATGCGTCGCAAATGGATTCCTGATACTCGCGTTCATGCCGGCGGCGGAGAGACTCTACGGCAGAAGTGTCCTAGTCGCGTATTTCGCAGCAGGACTCGCAGGCACCACCGTCAACTACTTCTGGGACTCCGGGAGCGGGGGCTCGTCGCCGGCCATCTTCGGCCTCATGGGAAGCTTGCTCATCTATATCGTCCGCAATCGAAAAGCGCTACTACTCCCGTTTGTGTTCATCGCCGGCACGGGGCTGCTTTGTTCGGTGCTCATGCTGGTGTCGCGAGATGGGCATGGAGTCGGACTCGTCGTTGGCGCGTTGCTCGCGTCGATTCTGCCTGTGGCAGACGTGACGTTCCGGAGCAAAGAGACGGACACCTTTGCGGAGCCGCCCACGGATCTGGATGGTCCCGCACCCCACCGTGCCGGCGCATGACGAGCGACCGTCCGGTCTGCTAGCTGAAGAACTCGTCGACGGCGATCGTCCACGGCGAGCGGCTCTCGCTTTCGAACCGTGCGTGCACGCGCATGACGTTCGAGCCGCCGAGCTCGCGCTCGAGGCCGCGTACGCCTTTCAGCCAATGGGAGGCATGCGGGACCGCCGCTAGGGTTTCGGCTAGCCCCCGACTCCCCGGTCGCGAGGGCTCGCGCGACCGCGAACAAGATCGACAAGGAACCCCCATGAGCCACCGAGACACGCTCCAACGATCGATTCTTCCGATCCCCAACGCGCAGTACGTCGGCCTGACGACCTACGACGCGAAGGATCCCGATGCGCGGTTTCCGCCGATCGAGCCGCTGCGCCCCCCGTCGAGGGCGCCCAACGTGCTCGTGATCCTGATCGACGACTGCGGCTTCGGCGCGTCGAGCGCGTTCGGCGGGCCGATCCCGACGCCGAACGCCGAGCGACTCGCGAAGGGCGGCTTGAAGCTCACGCGCTTCCACACGACCGCGCTCTGCTCGCCGACACGCCAGGCACTGCTGACCGGCCGCAATCATCACTCGGTGAACATGGGCGGCATCTGCGAGATCGCGACCTCGGCCCCGGGCTATAC
>DASQOL010000156.1:0-40459 GCA_035644475.1 Gammaproteobacteria bacterium
ACGACAGAGAGACTTATGCCGTAGACATTCGGACGGAAGGCGGCCACTACGGGCAGTTTATCGAGCTTCGTAAGCATGACGGCCAGTGGTCACACTTCTACGTTGTTAAGAACTACGCGAGCAATGATCCCATCGCCAGAATCTCCGCCTATCAAGCCTACATCGACCCGCAGTTCCCGGTGCTACAAGACCCAAGCTCAGTCGAAGCCTTCGTCGGGCGCACAGTGAACACCTGTGCCGACCAACTAGAGAAGGTGCCGCTGTTGCCAAATGGCGAAGATATTTTTCACCAGCAGCCCACTCCAACGCCCGAGCCAAAAACGTCGGCGGCGACAGCTCCATAGCCTCGTTTGCTCCCTGGCTGGGTTCGCTCTATACATGCGTCCGTCCGTCCCTTCGGTCCGTCCGTCTTTAAGTCTGTAAGAGCATTCCCCGTTTCTAACGTAGCCAGACACTTACGATCGCGGAAATGGTTCCTCGTGAGATTTAGTCGCGTTTTGCTTCGACTCTTTGTGCTGTTTCCAGCGCACTTGCGCTGAGGCGTTGCCGCGTATCGAGCCTTCCATGGCTTCCTTACGCTCTTTCTCGCAGCGGAAGTTATAGAGCTTGCCGTCTAGCTCTATGAACTTGGCGCGCAGTTTCCGCGGCCACAACTTCTCGAATTTCCTCCGCGATACGCCCGCAAGCTCGGCGCCGGCCAGTTCGCGGATCTCGTGCGCGGCGACTGTCACGGCTGACTGCGAGCAATGCGCGCGGGATCGATCAGCATGCGCCACGGCTGCGTCTGCCCGCAAACACGACCGATACGGCGGTCACATACTATTCATACCGTAGTGCACTCGCTGGTTTGGTGTTAGCTATCCACGTCGCAATGGATCCGACTGTCACCATCGCGATGGTGAGCGTAAGCGCAGCGCTCGCGAAAAACACCCAAGGATCCAGCTCAATGCGGTATGCGAAACCAGTGAGCCAGCGCCGCATCAAGATGAACGCCGCTGGCCACGCCACTACGTTGGCAACCAGCGCGAGCAGCATGAATTCTGACGTAAACAACCAAACGATATCGCGAACCCCGCCGCCCATGGCTTTGCGGATGCCGATCTCCTTGGCGCGTCGCTCCGCTGCAAATGACACGAGACCGATCAAGCCAAGGCAAGCAACCTCGATAGCGAGCGCCGAGAAGGATGCGAACATCGTCGCTAGCCGCGCTTCCGTCCGATACAAAGCCTCGAAATCCTGGTCCAGAAATTGCCGCACGATAGGTAAATTCGGCACCAGCTCGTCCCAAGTCTCGTCGATGTATCGCAGTGTGTCGCCGAGCTCGCGCCCAGACAGCTTCAGCGAAATGGTACGGAGCGGAGAGTAGGGAACCCAATAGATCGTCGGCGCGATTTCGCTATGTAGCGACTCGAAGTGCAGGTTTTTTACGACGCCGATGACTGGCCCTCGGCTGTTTTCGGTCGCCTCCTGAAGACGCTGTCCTATCGACTCTTCCGGCGTCCAGCCAAGTGTGCGCGCCGCAAGCTCGTTCAAGACGAAGGCGCCGGTAGGGCGGCCTCTGTCGTCCGCCTGGACCGTCAGTCGATCGGTTCCGAATTCTTCGGCGAACGTGCGTCCCGCTATGACTTCAACGTCGTACGTCTCGAAGAATCCGTAGTCGACTCGCAGGGACTGCATTGGGGTGGCGCTGTCGAAGCTCGTACCGTCGCGACCTACGTAGGTGGTAGACCGGTTAGGCCTGAACGGTGGCGAGTCTGATGCCGTCACGGCAATAACGTTGGGATTCTTCAGCCACTGATGCTTCAGCGTTTCCCACTGTTCTCCGCCAACATTCGCAGGACTAACGTATACAACGCCCTCTCTATCGAAACCGAGCTCGATATTGCGTGCGTACTGCATTTGCTCGTAGACGACCGCAGTGGCGATGAGAAGCGTAGTCGATACCGAAAACTGAAGAGCGACGAGAGTCTGGCGTAACTTGCGGGGGCCGCCGGCGCCTTTTGAGCCGGTTCGCAAGGCGTCGATTGCCGGCAGCGCCGAAAAAAAGACAGCAGGCCCTACACCGGCGATCAGTCCGGTCGCGAGGGCGAGGAGTGCCAGGCCAGCGAAAACTCTTGTCGCGCCGATACCGACAAGATCCAAGCTCAAATCCAGATAACTGTTGAACAGCGGTAAAGTGAGCTCCACCAGTGAGGCGGCCACCAAAGCCGCAATCGCAGCTACGAGCACAGACTCGATAAGGAACCGGCCTGCAACCTGCGCGCGTCTCGCACCGAGGAACTTGCGAACACCGATTTCCTTCGCACGGTCGGCAGAGCGTGCCGTGGCCAGGTTGGTGAAGTTGATGCAGGCAATGAGCAGAACAAACGTTGCGATGGCGGCAAACGCGTATACGGTCACGAGGCTTCCGCTCGCTTTCAGGTCGCCTTGTCGATTGGTGCACAGGTGGATGTCCCTCACGCGCGTCAAAGTGTACCCGGTGAATTTGCTCGAGCCCTTCTGTTGATGGCGCTCGAAAAACGGCCCGGATTGGCGTTGGATCTCTGCAGCGTCGCCGCTTCTCTTCAGGAGCACGTAGGTATGAAAAGCGTTCACTTGCCAGTTGTCGAACCTCGAGTCCGCGCCGGGTCGGGACTCCCGTGCGAGCATCGAACCGAGCATGTCGAACGACAAGTGTGTGCTTTTCGGCAAGTCCTCGATGACGCCGGTCACTACCCGAGCCGACTGCGCGCCGCCAAAGCTGGTGAACAATGTGTGGCCAATCGGATTGGCATCGCCGAAATACTTGCTTGCGGCGGTCTTGGTTAGGACAAGCGCGAACGGCTCGCTAAGCGCGGTCTTGGGGTCTCCACGCAACCAGTCGAAGTCGAATATTTCGAGTAGCTCCGGGTCTGCTTCAGCAAATCGAGACTCCACGAACTGCGTGCCGTCTTCTCTCTGAAGGACAATGCCGCAGCAAAGCAAACGCCCGGCCTTCTCGACCTGCGGAAAATCCTCTTTGAGCAGGGCGGCCGCCTGTGAGGCAATGGGTGCGAGGTGCGATTCGGTGCGTGTCTCCTCAAAGGCGAAGAAGTCGCGCGACACACGGTAGATGCGATCGGAGCTCGTCCACTGCTTGTCGTAGCTCAGCTCGTCGTGGACGAACAGCGCGATGACCATGAAGCATGCGAGTCCGAGCGTGAGCCCGACGACGTTGATGCACGAGTAACGTCCCTGACGGATCAGGTTTCGGCCGGCGATGTTCAGATAGCGCCTAAACATTCTTTCTCCCCGCCAAGCTGCTGAATGCGTTCTCGGTTTGCGCTGCGCGCGACGAAAGCGACTTCCCTCCGAGGGAGTCTTTCGCTGCTCGACGCCCTAGAAGCAACTTTGATGCCGGGTCGCGGGGAGGTCTGTTAATCGAGGATTTGGCAAGCCCGGTCGCCACGTAACTGTACGGTTGTGAAACACATGCCGTCCGCGTGCGTACACCGCCCTTGTCCGGCACACAGTCGGTTGGTGCGGTCCGACCTGCGCCTTTGCACGGGTTGCAGCGATCGAGCGCAGCCTGTTCTTCACACACGGTACACGTTCACTACATCGGCGTTGGTTATTCTCGTTGCCCTGATCGCCACCATCCCGCGGGGGGTACTATGCGCCGCGTCGTATTGGCTCTGGCCGCCGGTTTGCTCGCGCACTCGGCTTCCGCGAGCCCGGTGACCTACCGATTTCAGGGACAGGTCACGAGCTCTTCCGGAATCTTCTCCGGGCAGGGATCCCTGGAAGTCAACGGGACCTTCGCGTTCGACACGGAGCTCGCCGACATTAACCTGCTTGTTCCGCCACCCAACGCGTATCGGGAGGATGCCTTCTTCAGCTATTGGCCTCCGAATGGGCCGCTAACATCCTCGTTCGTTGCGACACTCGACTATGGTTCGATCCACTTGAGCTGGGTATCAGTGCCGCACCCGACCGACGCGGTCGCTGCCCTTTGGTTCCTGAACAACTTTCGGTGTGGCACAACCTGCACGGAGGATTCGATTGTCTACCATTTGCAGCTCCCGCAAGCCGCCAACTCGGATCGCGACTTCTACCTGAATTTCGTAGCACGCGAGACCGTCCCCGGCCGCGTACCGTCCGCGATCCCCGAAGGTGTGCTCGACAACACGACGAACGGGGCGCGAGCGGTTCTGGATTCTCTGAATCCCGCCAGCTTTTCCTTCATCAATGAAGGGTCGTGGGTCGAGGACGACGCATCCGCCAACGGAGGGGGCGCGTTGTTCTTCACCGTGACGCAGGTCGCCCCCGTCCCGCTTCCTGCCGCGTTCTGGCTGTTGGGCAGCGGGCTCGTCGGATTGCTCGGAATAGCCCGCGGACGCAGACGCTCCGCATAGGCTCGAACTGCGTATTCGTAGGCCTCGCCGACCTATGAGACTTCGACGCTATCCCTGATGCTCGTTTCGCAATAGCTGCTCGAGCTCCTGCGGCGTAAGCGAGCGTATTTCTATCGTCTCGTCGTCGGTCGATGCACTCGATAGCTTGCGGAGCTCCAGTGTGTCGGCGCTCTCGTCGATTTGATGTCGGTTCGTCATGTGGCACTCGGGGTGGGATGCGGCGCGCACAGTACGCGCGAGCACTCCGAGTCGCATCGATCAGTGTCACGATTTTTCGATGCGCGAACGATCGCGCCATCTACATCAGCCCGCATGACTGAGCACCGCGCCGACGCTCGATGATGCCAACTACGAAGGGCTGGCCAAGGCGCGCGCCGCGAGAACGATAGCCTCAGCCGTTTCGAGCTGCCTCAGCGAGCCTCGGCCGCCACGTGCGTGCTCGACTTCACCCGCCACTGCCCGGGCCCGACCTTCTCGTAGACCTGATCGTCGTAGCCGCCGTCTTTGAGATACGCGCGCCCCGTGACCTCGGCGCCGGACACGCTTACCTGCACGCCCGAGTTCAGCAACCGCTCGACGCCGCTCTGATCCGCGACGTAGTGATCGCCGAGCTTGGCGCCGCCGAGCCGGTGGATCGCGAGTAGATCGGTCGCGCCGAGGCCGGCGGCCTTCTCGGTTGCGATGAGCACGGTGCGCGAAGCGAACCGCCAACCCTGCGGCGTCTTCGCATATTCATCTTGATATTCGGCCTGGCCGAGATCCGCCGTGCCGCGCACGCCGCTCGGCGTGACCTCGAGCGCGACGGTGGGAACGTTCGCGCCGCCCGGACGCGCGGCCTGCGCCGTGCCCGCGGGTGCGGTGCAGTGCCGTTCGCTCTGCACCAGGAGGACCAGCTGCTTGCGCCCGACAAAGTGACCGCGAAACCCGCTCGCGAAGTAGCCGGTCTCCGGCACGAACAGGTCGGCGAGCTCCTCCGCGCGGCACCCCGACAGCGCCTGCAAGTAGCTCGCCGTGAGCGCCTGGATCGCGCTTCGGTCGTCGGCGCTCAAGCCCGCCGGCGCCTGTGCGGCCGCGCCGATGGCGGCGAGCGACGCGGCGAAGGCGATGACGACGGAGCTTTTTCTCGAGGCGTTCATGGCGTGCGCATACCTCCGGTGGTGACAGCTCAATGTACGACATCGCGGCCGCGGTTGACCCCGGTTCGTTATTTCGGGAAACTCCGAAATATGAATCCTGAGACCTTCGCCGCCCTCGCCCACGACCTGCGTCTGCGCGTCTTCCGCCTACTGATGACCAAGGCCCCGCACGGCCTGCCCGCGGGCCAGATCGCGCTGCGGCTCGAGGTCCCGGCCTCGACGCTGAGCACCCACCTCGCACAGCTCGAGCGCGTGGGCCTGCTGCGCTCCCGGCGCGAGCGGCAACGCATTGTCTATGCAGTCAACGCCGAGGGCACGAAGGGCCTCGTGGGATTCCTCGTCAACGATTGCTGCGGCGGCCAGCCCGAGCTCTGCGGCTACGGCGAGGCGAAGCCGCGCAAGACGAAGCCGCTCGAGCGGTGAACGACAAGGTCTACAACGTGCTGTTCCTCTGCACCGGGAACTCGGCACGCAGCATCCTCGCCGAGTGCGTGCTCAACCGGCTCGGCCGCGGCCGGTTCAAGGCGTACAGCGCCGGCAGCTTCCCGAAAGGCCAAGTGCATCCGTTCGCGCTCGAGCTGCTGGAGCGCCAAGGCTATCCGACCGAAGGGCTGCGGTCGAAAGGCTGGGACGAGCTCGCGACGCCCGGTGCGCCGCGGCTCGACTTCGTGTTCACGGTCTGCGACGACGCCGCCGGCGAGGTCTGCCCCGTGTGGCCGGGTCAGCCGATGACGGCGCACTGGGGGCTTCCGGATCCGGCGGCCGTCAACGGCACGCCGGCGGAACAGCACCTCGCCTTCGCGAGCACGCTGCGCATGCTCGTGAACCGCATCGGCACGTTCACGAATCTCCCGATCGCGTCGCTCGACAAGCTGAGCCTGCAGAGCACTCTGCACGAGATCGGCCGCGACGACCCGAGACGCACGTGAGCGGCAATCTCGCCCGCTGCCTCGCGGCCGAGGCCGTGGGCACGGCGCTGCTGCTCGCGACGGTGGTCGGCTCGGGCATCATGGCCGAGCGCCTCGCCGGCGGGAACGCGGCACTCGCCCTGCTCTGCAACACGCTCGCGACCGGCGCGGCTCTCGCCGTCCTCATCGAGATGCTGGCGCCGGTGTCCGGAGCGCATCTCAATCCCGCGGTAACCCTGGTCTTCGCGCTGAGCCGCGAGCTGCCGCCGGCACGCGCATTCCAGTACGCAGCGAGTCAGCTGGCGGGAGCCGTGACGGGGGTCGTGCTCGCGCACGCGATGTTCGGCGCGGAGCTCGTCGAGCTGTCGACGAGGGCTCGGAGCGGGCCGGCGCAGTGGCTCTCGGAGGTCGTCGCCACGTTCGGCCTCGTGGGCGCGATCCTCGCGACGCGCCGGTCGCGCCCCGCGGCGGTGCCGTACGTGGTCGGCCTGTACATCGCCGCCGCCTACTGGTTCACCGCCTCGACGTCGTTCGCCAACCCCGCGGTCGCGATCGCCCGATCGCTCACCGACACGTTCACCGGCATCCGGCCCACGGACGTGCCGGCCTTCGTCGCCGCCGAGCTCGCGGGCGCGGTGTGCGCGATGTTGTTCTTCGGTTGGCTGCTCCCGCTCCGGATACGTCCGCAGAGCGTGTGAGTCATTGCGGCTTGCAGGAGCCGCCGAACTTCGACACCAGATCGGAGCAAGTGCCGAGCGCGTAGCCGCAACGGTTCTCGCCCTTGATGACGTGGCAGTAGGTCACCGTACCGGGAACTCGGGGCTTCGGATTGTGGCAGTGATATTCGCCGGTCTTGCGATTGGTATGGCAGCCGTCCGCGTTGGTAGCGCCCGGATGCGAGTAAGCGGTGTCACCGGCTAAGACGGCGCCAACCATGACCAGCACGATCGCGATGCTGCGCACGCACATGCCCTCAGAGTTGTTATTAGAGTTATACCTTTTGAAGTGTGCACGAACCTTGGGTGGCCGTCTGTCATGTGCACGACACTCCGAGATTCCGCGGAACGCGCCTCAGCGACCGTGCAGCTCGATGCGACCGCTGCGCTTGCCGCACCGGCCGCAAGTCACGCGCTTCGCTAGCTCGCGCAACGTCATGAACGCGCCGTGCTCGCCGAGCAGCGCCCGGACGTCGAGCTGCGTGCGGCGGTCGCAGCTCTTGCAGACCGCCCAGAGGCTCTGGCCGGGGCTCAGCTGTCCGATCGTGTCGAGTCGTGTCTCAGGCAAGGTTCGAGCGGAAAAGCAAACATGTCCCCATTTATCACTCGACCACGAGCGCGTAAGTCACGGCTTGGCGCATGCTCGGCAGCACGCCGCCGAAGTTGAGCTCGTGCGTGCCGGGCTCGAGCGGCCTCAACATCACGTAGTAGCCGTTCGCCGCCGACGGATAGATGCGCGCCGTGGGGCGCGCGAGGCTGCCCACGTCGAAGCATTGCGTCGCCTGCCGGTAGGCTTCGGGGTGCTCGAGCCGGCGTCCGTCGAGGTCGACGATCAAATAGCTCACGGCGTCGGTGATTCGAGCCGCTTCCGCTATGAAAGCGAAGCAGTTCGCCCTGTCGTCGCGAGGCATCACGACGTAGTTGATCAGCGGGAAGAACAGGAACTTGCCCCGCGGCACGACGCATTTGCGGATCGTGCGGGCGGTGCCGTACGTGCCCGCGAGGAACCAGACGTCGCCCTGTTGGCGGCTCGCGCAGCGCTCCCCGGTTTCGTCCGCGATCGGGCTGTCGCGCCTGTCGAAGGACGCGGCCCATTGCCACCAGGCTTGCGACCACGCGGCCTGCGTGAGGCCCGCGACCGGCTGGTCGGGCGGCACGGCGACCGGTGCCTCGGCGGCGCACGGCCCGCTTGCAACGAGGGCGGCGATAACTGCGGCTAGCGAACTGCGCATGGCGAGCACATTACCGATTCCGGGCCCGGATCGGGAGGGCGGTAGGCGGCAGTTTTTGGCCTTTTGAACGCCGCGCAACGGCGCGGCTGTGACCGGCGTCCTACTTTTCTCGGAACCGCGGCACCTATGATTCCACTCGAGCCCTGCGGATTGCCGCGGGGCCGCTACCGAGTCGACATAACGAATGAACTCCACGTTGGTCATCAACGCGAAGGGCGGCGTCGGCAAAACGACGGTCGTCACCAATCTCGCGAGCTACTTCGCGTCGCGCCGGATCCCAACGACGATCGCCGATTGCGACCCGCAAGGCTCCAGCTTGAACTGGATCCAACAGCGCTCGCCGGACGCGTTCAAGGTTCACGGCGCGGACCTGTCGCCGCGGGGCGCGCCGGGCGCTTCGATCACGCGCCGCCAGATCCCGCGCGAGACGAAACAGTTGATCATCGATGCGCCGGCCGGCCCGTCGCGGCTGTTGCTGCAAGACCTGCTGGCCCGAACGCAGGCGATCCTGATTCCGGTGGCGCCGTCGGCGATCGACGTGCATGCGACCGCGAACTTCATCAAGGAGCTGCTGCTGGTCGGGCAGGTGCGCTTTCGCAACATCCGCGTCGCCGTGGTCGCGAACCGCGTGCGCAGCGCGCGGCCCGTCTACGCGCCGCTCGAGAAGTTCGTCGCGTCGCTCCAAATCTCGTTCCTCACCAAGATCAGCGACTCGGACGCGTACGTGGACGCCGCCGAGAACGGGCTCGGCGTGTTCGAGATGCCCGTAGACATCTGCGGTGCCGAGCAGCGCGAGTTCCTGCCGGTGGTGCAGTGGGTGCAGGGCGAGGAGCCGGTCGCGACCCCCGAGGTGAGCAACGTCGTGCCGCTGCGCGCCGAGAGCTTGGCGAGCTGACCGGGCGAGCGCGGCCCACCCGCCGGCGGCGTCAGGCCGGGGTGCCTGGCACTGGGGTGCCTGGCACTGGGGTCTGACCCCACTGACCCCAACTGACCCCGCTCGGCAGCCCCCTCATCGAGGCGGCCAATCCATTCCCTCCCGGACGGCCGCCGGTTATCCTTCCGTTTCGGAAACCATCGTTGCCGTCAGGGGGATCTCGATATGCCAGTGGCACCGCAAGACCGCCCGGTCGCGTCCGTGCGCGAGGAGACGATCGACCGGCTCATCGTGAATTACGGTCACGGCAAGCTCTCGCTCGAGGCGTTCGAGCGCCGCCTCGACCAGGCGCTCGAAGCGAAGACGGCGGACCAGCTGCTGCCGCTCGTGGCCGACCTCGAGCTCACCACCGACAAGGCCTATTCCGAGGCCAAGCGCGAGGAGCTGGCGCCGCACGCACCCTCCGGCGGCGCGCACGAAATCGAGCACATGTTCCACATCTTCGGCGGCAGTAACCGCCGCGGAGCGTGGACGGTGCCCCCCGAGATCCGGATGTTCAACATCTTCGGCGGCGGGGAGCTCGACTTCAGCAAGGCGGTGTTCACGCAGCCGGTGACGCGGATCAAGCTGCTGTGCCTGTTCGGCGGCGCGGAAATCCGCGTGGCCGAGGACCATAACGTGCTCTCGAAGGCGATATGCATCTTCGGCGGAATCGACAATCGCTCGGGAGGGATGCAGCGCCCGGGCGCGCCGACGATCGTGATCGAAGGATTCGTGCTGTTCGGCGGCGCCAGCATCCGCGTGAAGAAGTCGGTGCGCGAGCGGTGGATGCAGTTCGCCGAGCACCTCAAGACCGCGCTCGGCCCGATCCACGACCGCTACTAAAAGTAGGGACATGTTGCCTTTTCCGGTACGGCGACACCCGTCGCCACCGGAAAAAGGCAACATGTCCCTATTTTCTTCGGAAAAGTAACCTGTCCCTGTTTTCACGCTTCGGGGAAGCGGGCGCTGAGTAGGCCGTCGAGCCGCTCGGGGCTCACGGGCGGGCTGTAGAAGTAGCCCTGCACCACCGCGCAACGCGCCGCGGCCACGGTCGCGAGCTCGGTCGGCGTCTCCACGCCCTCGGCCACCACCGTGAGGCCGAGCTCGCGCGCCATGGCGACCACGTTCGCGAACAGCTTCTTCGAGCGCTCGTCACGGCCTTGCGGCAACAGCGACCGGTCGATCTTGAGCTTCTTGAACGCGAAGCGCGTGAGGTTGCTCATGTTCGCGTAGCCGGTGCCGAAGTCGTCGATCGCGAGCGTCACGCCGAGCTCGCGCAGGCCGGCGAGGCAACTGGCGATCGCCTCGTTCTGCTCGATCGCGGCCGACTCGGTGATCTCGAGCACGAGGCACTGCGGCGGCAGCCGGTGCTGCGCGAGCGCGGCCTCGACCCTTTCGACGAACGACGCGCGGTCGCGGAGCTGCAGCGGCGACACGTTGATCGCCACGTCCTGCGGCGCGAGCCCGCGCGCGCGCCAGAGCATGAACTGCGCGACCACCTGGTCGAGAATCCAGCCGCCGAGCTCGTTGATGAGCCCGAGCTCCTCCGCTACCGGCACGAATTCCTTGGGGCTCACGAGCCCGCGCTGCGGATGCTGCCAGCGCAGCAGCGCCTCGAGCCCCACGATCTGCCCCGAAGTGATCTCCACCTGCGGCTGATACACGAGGTGGAACGCGCGCGCGGCCACGGCCTCGCGCAGATCGGACTCGAGCTGCAGCTTGCCGCGCAGCGCCTTGACGAGATGCTGCTGGTACAACTGCATCGTCGCGCCGCCGCGGCTGCTCGCCGTCATCATCGCGGTGTGCGCCTGGTCGACGAGGTCGTCGAACTGCGGCTCGTCGGCGGCCGACACCGTGGCGCCGAGACTCGCCGTGACGGTGATCCGGTGATCGAGCACGGGGATCGGCCGCGAGAAGAGCTCGTCGAGACTGCGCTCGATGTGCGCGATGCGGTCGGTCGGGTCGTCGTCCGTCGTCAGCACGAGGAAGTTGCCGGGCCCGTCGGGACAGAGGAAATAGTGCTGCGCGAGCCCGCGCGAGAGCACGGCGGCGACGGCGCGAGAGAACTCCTCGCCGAACTGCTGGCCGAAGCTCGCGACGATGTTCGGGTACTGATCGATGCGCAGCATGAGCATGCAGACCGAGCCGCTGTCGGACCGCGCGCCCGCGACCAGGCTCGGGAAGAGCCGCTTGAGATACGCGCGCGTCGGCAGGCCGGTGGCGGCGTCGCGCGCCGCGAAGCCCGGTGTTTCCGTCGCGCGCAGCGACGCGGCGCGCGAGAACGCCTCCGCGATGTTCGCGCGCAGCAGCGCCGGGTCGATCGGCTTGGTCAGGAACTTGTAGATGGCGCCGGTGCCCATCGCCTGCGTGATGTCCTGGATCTCCGCGGCGCCCGAGAGGATCAGGCGCACGGTGTTGGGATACAGGTCGCGCACGGCGGCCAGGAGCTCCGTGCCCTTCTTACCCGGCATCCGCTGGTCCGAGAGCACGACGTCGACGGTGTTCTTCGCGAGCACGCCGAGCGCGTCGTCGGCGCTGTTCGCCGTCAGAACTCGATAGTTGTCGCGCCGCAGGATGCGCGCGAGCGACGAGCAGACGTGCGGCTCGTCGTCGACGAGGAGCAGCGTGTCGGGCCGCGGCGCGCCCGGCGCGTCGGCGGCGGCGCGCAACGAAGACTCTTCGCTCATTCGCCCTCCCCTGCGGCGGCCGCGAGCTTCGCGACCAGCACGCGCTTGGTAAGCTCGCCGCTTCTCTGAAACATCACCAGGTGCTCGCGCGTCGCGGGCGTGATCTCTTGACCGTGCATCAGCAGCATCACTCCGTGATCGGTATGAATGTCCTCTTGCACCACCATGCCGAGCTCCAGCTCCTCGGGGAACACGCGCACGACCTCGCGCGCGCTCGCGAAATGGTCGGACTTAGCGAGCGCCTCGAGCACGAGCGGGTCGACCTTGCCGGGGCTCTTCTTGAGCTTGTCGACGATCGCGGCTTCCGACAGACCCTGCTGCTGCAGCTCGTCGTGCCGCAAGACCACGCGCAGGATCCGCGCCTCGACCGGGATCCGGTCCTTCTTCACGTCGTCGCTCGGGAATCCGGTGCCGTCGTAGTTCTTGTTCTGATAGAGAATGATCTTGGCCACTCGGCCGAGCCGCGGGATGCGGCCGATCAGGTCCGCGCCGAGCAGCGGGTGCGCCGCGAACTCGTCGGCCTCGCCGTCGGTGAGCGCCTCGCCGTGCGCGCGCTTTTCGAGAATCTCGGGCGCCATGGTCACGCAGCCGAGCTGCGAGAGCAGCGCCGCCGCGTCGAGCTCCCAACCCTTCACCCCCGGCACGTGCTTCGCGATCTCGCGCGCCTTGCGCCGCAGCCGCGCCGTGCGCCCGAACGCTTCCGGCTTCACGATCGCTAGCAGATCTGCGAGCACCTTGATGCTGCCCTTCAAGGTCTGCTCGAGCAGCTCCTTCTCGGCAGTCACGAGCTCGTACTGGCGCGCGGCGAGTCCCACGACGTGCCTGAGGGCATCGGCCTCGCACGGCTTGTTCAAGAACTTGAACACCTCGCCCGCGTTGACCGCCTGCACGGCGGTCTCCTGGTCCATGTTGCCGGTGAGCATGATGCGCACCGACAGAGGCGAGACGTCGCTCACGCGCTGCAGGAGCTCGATGCCGTCCATGCCCGGCATGCGGCAGTCCGACACGATGACGCCGAACGGCTCGCCTTGCTCGAGCAGCTGCAGCGCTTCCGCGCCGGACAGCGCCGTGTGCACGTCGAAGTCGCCGCGCAGGCTGCGGCGCACGCCGTTCAGCACGTTCTCCTCGTCATCGACGAACAGCACTCTCGCCTTGCTAGTCTTGCTCATCGCCGTCTTGCTCATCGCGGTCTTGGTCATCGGTGTTGGCCACGATTCGCGCAGCCTCCTCGCGCCACTTGGGTAGACTGCCGGCGCAGCCCACCACCTCGAGATAATCGAGGTCGAGCTTCGTCTCGAACCCCTCCCTCCCCATCGCCTCGAGCACGAGCGCGCTCGCGGCGTGCACCGCGGTGAGCGGCGCGATCTTCTGGTACGAGCAGGCGCTCGGCCGGTCGTGATAGGCGATCGCCTCCACGATCCGGTCCGACAGCCCCCAGAGGCCCATCAAGTACGCGCCGATGCGGCCGTGATCGCAGCCGAACACCTCGAGCTCGCGCGCGGCGAGCGAGCCTTTGCCGCTCTCCGCGTGGCGGCGCGCGTCGCGATACTCGTTCGGCAAGCGCGCCGCGAGCACCAGCGCGCCGATGTCGTGCAGCATGCCGGCCTGGAACGACTCGGCGTGCACGATCGGGTCGTCGCTCGCGAGCTGCGCGATCGCCTTCGCGAGCGCGGCCGTGAGCGAGCTGTGCCGCCACAGCTGCTGGAAGAAGTCGAGGTCCACCGTCTCGAACGCGGAGAACGCCGAGTGCGATGCCACGAGCGAGCGGATCACGTCCACGCCCAAGTAGCTCACCGCTTGGTCGATATCTGCGACGCGCCGCCCGAGACCGAAGAAGGCCGAGTTCACGAGCTGCAGCACCTTCGCGGTCATCGAAAGATCTTGGCCGATGATCGCCGCGACCCGCGCCAGCGACGCGTCCTCGCGCGCGATCTCGTCCGTGATCGCCTGGTAGAGCTTGGGCAGGCTCGGCAGCTTGCCGAGCTGGCACACGGTATCGGCGAGCCCCGCGTCGACGAGGAAGCCCCGGAGCTCGCACGCGCGCGAGACGGTGGCGCGCAACGTGTCGGCGTCGCACGGCTTCGCGAGAAACTGGTGAGCGAGGCCCACCGAGCGGAGCGACCCCTCGCGCTCCGCATGGCCCGACAGCACGATCCGCGCGATGCCGGGCTTGAGCTCCCGGACCTTCGTGAGCACTTCCGCGCCGTCCATCTGCGGCATCTTCATGTCGACCACGATCGCGTCGTAAGGACGCTGCTCGAGCAGCTCGAGCACCTTGCGCGGATCGTCGATGAACGTCATGTCCCACTCGTTGCGCATCGGGCGCAACATGCGCGTGAGGCCCTGCAGGACCTTGATCTCGTCGTCGACGAAGAGAATGTGTCTCACGCCGTCAGCCTCTCCAACGCCGCCACGCTGCCCTCGATCGGCAGGCGCACGTGGAACCGCGTTCCTTCGCCGACCGTCGACTGCACGTCGAGCGCGCCGCCATGCCGATCGATGACCACGCGGCGCACGATCGCGAGACCTTGGCCCGTGCCCTTACCGATCTTCTTCGTCGTGAAAAACGGGTCGAAGATGCGAGCCACGTTCTCCGCGGGAATGCCGCAGCCGGTGTCCGCGACCGTGAGCTCGACGAACGCGCCGTCGCGGCGCGTGGAGATCGTGATCTTCCCCTTCTCGCCCTCCCCGCGCCCGGCCTCCTCGATTGCATGCGCGGCGTTGACGACGAGATTCAGCACGATCTGGTTCACGGCAGACGGAATCGCCTCGATTACGGGGATGGTGTCGTCGAGCTCGAGCACGACGTCGGCTACGTACTTCCACTCGTTGCGGGCGACCATCACGGTCGCCTGGATCGCGCGGTTGAGATCCACGGGCTCCTTCTCGTCGGCGCCCGGATGCGAGAACTCCTTCATCGCCATCACGATCTTCTTGATCTGGCCGACGCCGTCGCGCGACTGCTGGATCGCGAGGGGGATCTCGCCCCGGATGTACTCGAGATCGGCGTCCTTCAAGAGCGCGCGGTAGTCGTCGATCGCGCCGAGCGGCGCGAGCTTCGCCTCCACCGACTTGGCCGCGAGCGCGAGCAGCGGCTCGAACGCGCTCAGGAGCGGCAGCAGGTTAGTGACGGCGTCCTGGAGGAACGTGAGGTTGTCGCTCACGTACTGCGACGGCGTGTTGATCTCGTGGGCGATACCGGCCGCGAGCTGGCCGATCGCCTCGAGCTTTTGGCTGAGCCTTAGCTCGGTCTCGAGCTGATCGCGCGCACGTTCTGCGGCGCGCAGCTCCGTCACGTCGAACACTGTTGCGATCGCGCCCGTGAGCTCGAGCTTCGCGTTGAGCACGGGTGCTCCGTAGAGGAGCCCGTCGACAACCTCGCCGGTGGCGCTCAGGTATTGCATCGACCAGTCCGTAACTTCCTCGCCGCGCATGAGCTGCGCCCAGACCGCGCGGCGCTCCGCGGTGTCGCCCGCGGGCATGAAGTCGGCCGACGAGCGGCCGAGCACCTGTTCCTTCTTGTAGCCGAGGCGCTTGAGCCAATAGGTGTTGACGTCGACGATCCTGCCCGCCGAGTTCGCGGCGTACATCATCACCGGCAACCGCTCGTAGACCCGCTCCAGCGTGCGCTGAGCGTCGGCTTCGAGATTGATTCCCAGGCTCGTAGAGACGTCCACCGACTCCCCCTCGGCTGTTCCATAGACCGAAGTCGGGCGGAATGCGCCATTCTTGAGCAATGGGGCGCTCAACTGTGAGTCGGCTCACACTCCTTAGCGGCTCGAATAGATTTGGCAACCTCGTCGACTGCGAGAGCATCGGCCGAACGGGATGCAACCGCTTCGAGGTGCTCGCCTGGCCGAGGTGGCCCGCGCCTGTCTGTCAGCAGGATCTCATCGGAAATGCGCGCCGGGGGGGTGCCCCGGCGCGCACGTCGGCCGTCAGTGCGCGAGCGGATCCGGCCGGATCTGGAAGTGCACGAGCTTACCGAGCGTCCCCTTGCCGCCCTCGATGTGCCAGATCAAGTGCGTGCCGTAGTTCGCCCAGAGTCCCCGGCCCTTCCAGCCCGCGGTGGGATCGTCGATGCGGCCGTCGAGGCCGCGGTGATAGAAGCCTAGCGGGTACGGCACGCGGAGCTTCGTCCACTTGCCGGTCGCGGGATCGAGAATCAGGATCGCGTCGGAGTTGCTGCCCGTGGCGAGCGGAGTGTTGGGGCCGAAGCCGGCGACGTCGTGCTGGTCCACCCAGTTGTAGTAGTGGAAGTCCGACGGGATGTCCGTGCCCTTGAAGCGCGGGCCGTCCGAGAGGTAGAGCTTCCAGCCCTCGGCGCAACCCGTACCGTCGAGCTTCGCGGGCGTCTTGCACTGGCGGCGGTCGAAGCTCGCGAGATGGCTGCTCGCGGCGAGCGCGGTCCAGATCACGCCGTTGCTGTCGATGTCGATGCCGCGCGGGTCGATGCCGGGATCGGGCACCTTGTAGACCTCGGTGACGCAAGTCTCGGGCGGATTCGCGCCCCGGTCCACGCGGATGATGTAGCCGGGGAAGTCCTCCGACGCGCCCCACGCCGAGTTGTCGACGGGGCTCGGGATCACGGAATAGAGGTTATGGCGGACCTCGGTGTCGCGCTGCGCATTGGTCTCGCCGGGCTTGTTCCACGGCTTCGTGATTTTGCCGTCGCCGTTGGTGTCGACGATCTGCGGGCACCAGCCCTGCGACGCCTGCTCGTCGCCCGTGCGGTCGTACTCGCGCACGTTGAGCCAGCCGACGATCGGGCCGGTGAGCTCGTTGAAGTACAGCGTCGTGTCCGGGTCCGTGTCGAACTGCAAATGGTGCGTGCCGAAGCACGTGTCGATGAGCTTGAACTTGCCGGTGGCCGGGTCGTACACGGACGCCTGCCGCGCGCTGAACGTGAGCGGATAGTACTTCGCGAACTTGTTGCTCGAGCCTTCCTTGCACCAGTCCGCCTCGTTCTCGCGGACCTTCGACGTCGCCCAGACGCGGCCCTTGCGGTCGATCATCGGGTTGTGCGGATCGGCCGGGTTCTCGAGGCCCCATAGATGCTGCATGCCCCAGAAGTTCGACGGCATCGCCGGCGGCGGGAAGCGCGAGGAGACCTTGCGCGGGTCGTCGCGCGTCGGAATCGTGATCTCGTGCGTGCTGTTCTCGATGGGGTCGAGCACCGCGAGCCGGCCGTGACCGGCCGACACGGCGTACACCGGGCCGTAAGCGTTGACGGTGGGGTCGTTCTTGTCGGTCGAGATCTCGTCGTGCATGAACGAGTTGTCCACGCCCCAGTCCCAGAGCGTGACGACGACGTTGCGCTCGGGTCCGGGCGCGGGCCGCGGCGGCGGGGGCGGCAGCTCGCCGTTCGCTACGCGGGTCGTCCAATCGGCGAATACTTTCGCGCCGGCCTGGATGCCGAACACCGCGAACTGACCGGCCATGTAGGTGCCGCGCACGCCGAGCTGCGTGCGATAGATCCACGCCTCCTCCGGCGTCTTGAATCCCAGGTGATCCATGTGGCCGAGCGAGCGCGTGATCTGGTTGCCGAGCTGGTGGCAGAAGTTGCACTGGCTCTTGATGTTGTTGATCCACTGGCCCTGCACCTTGAGCTCCGGCGGGATGCCGTTGCCGCTCGGGCCCGTGCCGGGGAACTCGCTCTTCGCCGGCGGCTGCAGCAGCGACAGCCAGTAGTTGCCGGGATAGACCTTCGCGGCCTCGGCCGCGTCTGCCGCGACCTTCGCGGTGAGATCGAGCTTGGTGTCGCCGGGCCGGCCCTCGACCTTGTCGGAGTCGGCGAGGCCGTAGCCGCGGACCCAGACGTTGTAAGTCGCGTCCGGCAACTGCGGCAGCACATAGCGACCCTGGTCGTCGGTCACCACGATCTTCACGAACGGCGTTGGCAGCTCGTCGGTCTGCGCGATCACCCAGACGCCCGCTTCGGCGCCCTTGCTGCTCTTCACGGTGCCGCTGATGAAGCCCTCGGGCATTACGCGCGGCGCCGCGGCCGCGATGGCCGCGAACGACAAAGCCGCTGCGGCGAAAGCGGCGCGGAGCCTGAAACGCAGACAGTTACTGCGGCTTCGAGTATTCATTAGCTTCCTCTGGGTCGGGTGCGTTCGGATTCGTAAACTAGCCGCCGAGCGCTCGGATCAAACGTCCATGATCGCGAGCGCTTCCTCGATGCTGCGGATCGGGTCGCGCCCCGGAGTGACGCGCCACTCGTGGCTCACGTAGCCGTTGAACGGCAGCTCGGCGATGACCTGCGCGATGTAGCGGTAGTTCATCTCTTGCGTGTAGTCGATCTCGGTGCGCTGCGGCACGCCGGCAGTGTGAAAGTGCGCGATCCATTGGATCGACTTGCGGAGGTTCTCCGCGATGTCGCCGTCCATGATCTGCAAGTGGTAGAGGTCGCAGACGAGCTTCACGTGCGGCGAGCTCACGCGCTCGCAAACGTTCACGCCCCACTCCCAATGGCCGAACACTTGGTCCTCGCGGCCGTAGTTCGGGTCCAAGCGCTTGTTGTTCATGTTCTCGACGGCGATCGTGACGTTCTTGTCCTCGAGCTGGCTCTTGATCTTGTTCAAGAACACGACCGCGTTGTCCGCGGCCTGCTCGGGCGGCATGCCGCGCTTCTGGCCGCCGATCGAGATGAACGTGCGGATCTTCTCCTTGGCGAGCGAGTCGATGTAGGGCCGGATCGCCGTCTCGAGATCCTTGTGGACCTCCGAGTGAATCAAGCCGTTCGGGAACGTGACGGGGCCCGCGCCCGCGAGTAGTGGCTCGAGGCCGTACTTTCGCAGTGTGGGCCAGTCCTCCGGCCCGATGAGGTCGAAGCCGTAGGCGCCGACCCGCGCGGCCTCGCGGCACTGGTCGTCGAAGGAGAGGGTGGTGTTGGCGCCGAAGTTGATGCGCCAGAGCCCCTGCTTGATGCGGCCTTTGCGCGGGATCTTGGCCGGCGCCGGCTGAGCCCCCGCGGGCGGCGTCTGCCCGGTGCGGGCCCCGCCCGATTGTTGACCCGCCGCCGGCAGCATGGCCACCAAACCCGCTGCGGCTACACCGCCGAGCACGTCTCTTCTTTTCATTCTCGCCCCCCGGCCAGCCTCTGTTTGGCCGGAGCCATCTTATTCCCCACGAGGGCGAGTTGCACGGCCGCACCCGTCCCGGCGAGGCTACGGCAGTACGTCGATCAGCGCGCGAAGCTCGCGCCGGCGCGCAGTCTCGACGCGAAGGATCAGACGGCGCGCAGCGCCCGCGCCACGGGCAACCGCGCCGCGCGCAGCGCCGGGAACAGGCCGCCGAAGAAGCCCACGGTCACCGCCCAGACCATGCCGGTCGCGAGCAACGCCGGCGTGATCTGCATCTTGACCACGAGCGAGCTCGTGCCGTTGCCCATCGCGAAGGTATTGCCGCCGAACCACAGCCACGAGACCGCGGCGCCGATCGCGGCGCCCGCGGCCGCGAGCAGCAGCGACTCGGCGAGCACGGAGACCACCACGCCGGTCGAGCCGAACCCGAGCGCGCGCAGCGTCGCGATCTCCACCGCGCGCGTGCTCACGGCCGAGTACATCGTGTTGAGCGCAGCGAACAGCGCGCCGAGCGCCATGATGCCGCCGACGAAGTACGTGACGAAGTCGAGCAGCTGGTTGATGCTCTTCGACTGGCGCGCGTAGTACTCGGTCTCCCGCTCCACCGAGACGCTCAGCGTCGGATTGGTGGTGAGCGCGGCCTTGAACTCGTCGAACGCGGCCTCGGACTCGAGCAGCGCCGTGAGGCTGTTGGCGGCGGTGCGCTGATACGCCGAGAGCAGCGTCGACTCGTCGACGAGGAGCCGCGACTCCTGCGCGTCGCCGCCGCTCTCGAACGTGCCGACGATCGTCCACTGGCTGTCGCGCAGCGCGACCTGATCGCCGATCCCGAGGCCCTTGAACTCGCCGTTCGCGCCGCGGCCGACGATCGCCTCGCGCAACCCGGGGCGGAACATCCGCCCGTCGACGAGCCGCACCTCGGGACGCACCGTCGCGGCCGCGGGCTCGATGCCGCGGACCGTGACGCCCGCCATCGTGTCGTCCTCTTTGCGGTGCATGCTCACGGCGATCATCATCTCCGCGCTCGCCGCGGCGTCGCCGTCCGGAGTGCGCGCGATGCCGGGCGCGTCCTTGATCGTCGCGATCGCGTCGACGAGCAGCGTGCTCGCGGTTTCGTTGCTGGCGCCGCTGCGTAGAACCACCGCTCGGTCCGGACGAGCCGAGTCGCGCAGCGTGCCCGTCAGGCTCCGCGTCATGCCGAACACGGAGATCACGACGCCGACCACGCAGGCGATGCCGATCACCACGACGCTCGACGCGCCGATCCGGCTCGGAACGCTGCTCAGGTTCATCGCCGTGACGGCGCCGATCTGCCTAAACGTACCCATGCGATTGGTTCCTTCGCGTGAACTAGCGCGCCGCGAGTGCATCCACGATGTTGAGGGTCTGCGCGCGCCTCGCGGGCAGCACCGAGCTCACCACCGCCAGCGCAGCCGCGAGGGCGAACCCCGCGCCGATCACGCTCCACGGCAACCTCAAGCCGCCGGCGCCGATCATCCGGTAGATCGGCGGCTCCGCGAAGTACGCGACCGTGAGGCCGAGGCCGGCGGCGAGCGCGCAAATCAACAGGGCTTCGCCGAACACGAGGCTGACCACGGTCCCGTTGCCGAAGCCGTAGGTCTTGAGCACCGCGAGCTCCGGAATGCGCTCGCGCACCGACTGCATCATCGTGAACGCCGTGACGAGCAACAGCGCGCTCATGATCGCCGCGATGATCGCGTTGATGAAGAAGCCGATGTCGCCGGCTTGGCTCATGCGCCCGCGGATCCAGTCGCGCTCGTTCTGCGTTTGCGTTTCGAACGCGGAGTTCGCGAACAGCCTGTCGATCTCGTCCGAGATCGCCGCGGCGCGCTTCGCGTCGGCGATCCGGGCGAAATAGAGCGTCACGGTGCCGTTGCCGAACGTCCGAGCCTCGTCGAAGTAATCGTAGTTCATCCAGAGCTCGTTGCTCGGGATGTTGTTGGTCCAGGTGTAGGTGCCTACGATCTCGAACGACCATTCGGGCGCGCCGTCCTTGCGCACCCAGACGTTCGAGCGCAGCGGAATCCGATCGCCGACCTTCCAGCCGTACTCCTTGGCGAGATCCTCGCCGATAACCGCTCCGTCGCGCGTCCTCTTCATCTTTTCGACGACGTCCGGCGCGAGATTGATCTCCGGGAACATGATGCCCATGCGCGCGATGTCGACAGCGCCGCTGCTGAAGCTGTTGCTCGGCTCCTGGTAGTAGCCGCCGAAGAAGTTGTAGTAGCCCGCGCCCTGCACCCCGTCGACACGCTCGATCCGCGCGAGATGCGCGAACGGCAGCGGCTCGCTGATGTTCACGCGGCTCTGGATCCTCAAGCGCGTGTCGCTCATCGAGCTCACGATGTCGCCGAGCGCCGCGCTCACGCCGTGCAGCGCGCCGAACAACAAGAAGGACACGAGCACGCAAAGAAACGTGAGCACGCTGCGCACGGGCTTGCGCCAAAGGCCGGCCCAGATCAGCGGCAGATACCTCATGCGGCCGCCCCGAGGGTGGTATCGGTCAACGTGCCCTTGTCGACGTACAGCCGGCGCGATGCGTGATCGGCCGCGCGTGGATCGTGCGTAACCATGACGATTGTTTTGCCGTGGTTGCGATTGAGCATCTGCAGAAGATCGAGGATCGACTCGGAGGTGTCGCGGTCGAGGTCGCCCGTGGGCTCGTCGCAGACGAGCAGCGTGGGGTCGGCGATGATCGCTCGCGCGATCGCGACGCGCTGCTGCTGGCCACCCGAGAGCTCCGACGGCTTGTGCTTCGCGCGGTCGGCGAGCCCCACGAGCTCGAGCGCCGCGTGCACGTTGCGCTTGCGCTCGCGGCTCGAGAGCTTCGTGAGCAGCAACGGCACCTCGACGTTACGCTCGGCCGTGAGCACCGGCAGCAGGTTGTAGAACTGAAAGATGAAGCCGACGTGCCGGGCTCGCCACTTCGCGAGCTGGCCCGACGACAGTTGGTCGATGCGCTGCCCGGCCACCGCGATCTCGCCCTTGTCGGGCCGGTCGAGCCCGCCGATCAAGTTCAGCAGCGTGGTCTTGCCGGACCCCGACGGCCCCATGAGGGCCAAAAACTCGCCCGCCTCGACGTCGAGGTTCAGGCCGTGCAAAACCTCTACACGCTGCTTGCCGCGCACATAGCCCTTGACCACGTTCCTGATCGAAACCAACGCCGCCATGACCACTCCTTAGCGATTCGCAACTCGAACCTTCATTCCGTCCGCGAGCTTGGACAGGTCGCCGACCGCGACCCGCGCACCCGAGGTGAGACCGGACAGGACGACCTGCCCGCTCGTAATCCGCTTGCCGAGCCGCACGCTGCGCCGCTCGAGGGCGCCGTCGGCGATTACGAACACCACTCCGGTGTCGCCGCTGCCCTGGACGGCCTCGGCGGGCACGATCACCGCTTGCGAGGACCGGGGCGTCGCCGACGCCGCCGATTGGGGCTTGCCCGCGGGCTCGTCGAGGAACGCGACCCGCACGCCCATCTGCGGCAGGATCCGCGGATCGCGAACCTCGAAACCGACGCGCACCTTGACGGTGGCCTTGGCGCGGTCGGCCGTGGGGATGATCGCGATCACGCGCGCCGGGATGTCCCACTCGGGATAGGCGTTGAGCTTCACGCTCACGCTCTGGTCCGGATGCACGCGGTTGATGAAGTTCTCGCTGACGTCGACCTCGACCTCGAGCGACTGCATGTCGACGATCGTGCCGACGCCGGTGCGCGTGTATCCGCCGCCGGCCGAGTTCGGCGACAGCATCTCGCCTTCCTGAGCCGCCTTGACGGTGACGACGCCCGCGAACGGCGCGCGCACCACGGTATCCTCGAGATTGCGCTGCGCGTAGGTGACGGTGGCCTCGGCCACCTCGACCGCGCGCCCCGCGACGTCGAGGCTCGTGCGCGCGGCGTCGTAGCTCGCCTTGGCGGTGTCGAAGCTCTGCGCGCTGATCACCGCGCGCTCCAACTGCTGCTGGTTGCGCTGGAACGTGGGCTGCGCGTTCTCGAACGCGACCCGGGCGGCGTTCAAGTTGGCCTTGGCCTGCTCGCGCTGGGCGAGCGACTGCGCCAAAGCCGCGCGCGCGTTCGTGTCGTCGAGCCGGGCGATGATCTGGTCGCGCTCGACGCGCTGCCCTTCCTCGATCGACACCTCGACGACCTTGCCCATGATCTTGGAGGAGACGGTCGCCTGCCGCCGCGCGACCACGTACCCGGACGCGTCGAGGATGGACCCGGGGCCCACCGGCATGTCCGCCGGCGCGGCTTGCGCCGTTGCCGCGCCCACTACGACGCCGCGGTGCGTGAAATACCACCACCCGGACGCGCCGAGCGCCGCGACGACGAGCGCGACGACGATCCACACCCACCAGCGCGGTCCGGCGACATCCGCCTCGGCGGGTCGCTCGATCCGGAGCTGATCGAGCAGCACTGCTCTATCCGACACGTAACCTCCCCAAGACCCTAAGACGCTTGCGGCATGACCACTGTTACACGGAGCTTCGCCCGTCGCCGCGCCGCGCGGCCTCGCATTGTTGCCGGGAACGAGGTCCAGCACTTAGCAGAATCCGTGCCAAGCATTCGATGAAAATGTAAGCCGCTGATCTTGCAACATATAGAACCCACGCGGGCGCCTGGAGAGCGCGTGCCGGGTGGCCCTCGCCGCCACTACTTAGCGAATCCGCTCAAGCGGCTGAGCGTTTGCGCCAAAGCACCGGCATCGTCACCGCGCAGTCGGCGCCCGGCGGGCGCGGCTGCCGTCCGGATGCGCCGCCGCCGTCGCGCACAGACAGACCGTGGCGTACGTACTATATTCAACTGCTAGACACTTTGGCGCGAGCGCCCTTAAAGTACGCTCCGGGGAAGTGAGATGCTCACCAGCGCTGAGGCGAACGGCACTGAGAGAGCGACGGCGGGCACGCCGGCGCTTCCCAATGACAATCTCTTTGGCACCCACTTCGAGAGCCTGCCCGGCCCGGCGTACATCTGGCAGCGTCTGGACGACGACTTCGCGCTCGTCGCGTACAACGCGGCAGCGGCGTCGCTGCGCCACAGCAACGTGGCCGAGTACCTCGGCATGCGCTGCGGCGACCTGCAGGCCGGCAGCGGCCACGACCTGCGTCGCGACCTCGGCCTCGCCGCCGCGCGCGGCACCGTAATCCGGCGCGAGGTCGACTACCGCTTCATCGGCAGCCAAACGGTGCGGCGGCTCGTGATCAGCCTCGTGCCGTTGTCGCCGGAGCTCGTGGTGTTGCACACCGACGACGTCACCGAGCAGCGCCGCACGGAGCAAGCGCTGCGCGACAGCGAGAGCAAGTACCGGACCATCGTCGACACCGCCCACGAGGGCATTTGGGTGGTGGACCTGGACAGCGTCACCACCTACGTCAACCAGCGCGCCGCCGAGATGCTGGGGTACAAGCCCGACGAGGTGCTCGGCCGCGCCGTCTTCGAGTTCATAGACGAGTCCCTGCATCCGGAGGCGCTCAAGATCCGCGAGCGGCGGCACACGGGGCTCGCCGAGCAGTTCGATTTTCCCCTCCGTCACCGCGACGGCGCCGACATCTGGTTGAGCATCTCGGCATCCCCCATCACGGACGGCGCCGGCAAAGTCGTCGGCGCCCTGCTGATGCTGGCGGACATCAGCGCGCGCAAGCGCGCCGAGCAGGCGCAGCGCGAATCCGAGACTCGGCTTCGCGCGCTGCTCGACGCGAATCCCGACCTCGTCGTGCGCGTGCACCGCGACGGCCGCTACCTCGACCTCCACTACGCCGACGCGGCCCTCACGCTCTATCTGCCGCGGCCGCCGGCGGACTTCATCGGTCGCAACGTGAGCGATATTTTCGAGCCGGAGTTCGCCCGTCAGCACCGGTATCACCGCCTGCGAGCGCTCGCGACCGGCGAGGTCCAGCGCTGGGAATACGCGCGCAACACGATAGGCGGCGAGCGCTACTTCGAGGCCCGCTTCGTCAAGAGCGGCGAAGACGAGATCGTGGTCACCGTGCGCGACATCACGAACCGCGTGCGGCTCGAGCGAGAGGTGATCGCGAGCAGCGAGCGCGAACGCACGCGAATCGGCCACGACTTGCACGACGGCCTCGCGCAACTCTTGATCGGCGTGAAGCTCATGCTCGAGGCGTTGAAGGAGAAGCTCGCGGTCACGGGCTCGAAGCACGCGCGCGAAGCGGCGAACGCGGCCGCGCTCGTGACGCGCGCGATCGCTCAGACCGGGGAGCTCGCGCAGGGCCTGAGCCCCATCCGCAAGGGCGGCCGGCTCGGCGACGCGCTGAAGCATCTCGCTCGCCAATCGCAGGGACTGCTCGGCGTGCGCTGCGACGTGATCAAGAACGACATTCCGGCCGGGTTGAGCGACAACGCGGCCACCCACCTCTATCGGATCGCCCAGGAGGCGATCACCAACGCGGCCAAGCACGCGAAACCGACGCGCATCGAGCTCTCCTGCGAGCGGATGCAACAAGACCTCGTGCTCACCGTGAGCGATGACGGCGTCGGCTTAAGCGAAAACAGCGCCGACGGCGGCGGCATGGGCATGCACATCATGCGCTATCGCGCGCGCAGCATCGGCGGCGAGCTCAGCATCGCTAGCCGCATGGGCGGCGGCACGATCGTGAAGTGCACCTGTCCGTGGCCTGCCGTTCAGAACGGCGCAGTCATCCCGCTGCCGACGAGACCGGATTGACGTCCACGGCCACGGACACCTGGTGCGCGCCGCCGCCGACGATGAAGCCGTTGATCGGGCTCACGTCGCCGTAATCGCGGCCCCATCCGACGGTCACGTGCTCGAGGTCGGGAATCATGTTGTTGGTCGGATCGAAGTCCACCCAGCCCGCCTCGGCGGACCACACCGACAGCCACGCGTGCGACGCGTCGGAGCCTACGAGCTTCTCCTTGCCCGGCGCCGGGTGCGTCAACAGATAGCCGCTGACGTAGCGAGCCGCCAACCCCAAGCTGCGCAGGCACGCGATCTCGAGGTGCGCGAAGTCCTGGCACACGCCCTTGCGCATCGCGAACACGTCGCGCACCGGGGTCGACACGTCGGAGACGCCGCCGCGATACTCGAACTCGTCGTAGATCCTCGTCGTGAGGTCCATCGCCGCCTCGAGGATCGGGCGTCCCGGCACGAACGACTGCAGCGCATAGTCGTGGACGTCGTCGTTGCCGGTCGAATAGGGCGAGTCGAACGTGAACTCGTAGGTCTGCAGCAGCAGGTCGTCGGCGGCGCCCTCGGCAAGCAGCTCGCGGACCTCTTCCCAGGGCTTGCTCGTGCCGAGATCGAGGGCCGCGCCGTTCGACAGCACCTCGACGCGCGCACGCGACTCGACCACCAGCCGTTCGTGCGGCTCCTGCACCGTGAGGTAATGCACGGGGTTGCCGAAGTAGTCCTCCCCCGATGAGTCGATGGCGGGCGCCGGGTCGATGAGCATCTCCGACGACAGGCAACGCTGGCGCCGATGGCGGCGCGGCGCCAAGTGCAGCACGTGATGAGACACCGACACGACGTCCTCGTACGTGAAGGTGGTTCGGTGCCGGATGTCGTAGATCACTGCGGCTCGACTCGGCGCGCGCCGGCCACGCGCCGCGCGGAGGAGTGACTGAAGAAGCGCTCGGCGATGTGATCGGAGAGCTGATGGACGTCGCGGTCGATTCGGCGCGCGAGGCGGTCGAGCTCCACGCGCGCGTCGAAGCGGCTCACGGTCGCGCCGAGCTCGGTGGGATCGGCGAGCCTGAGGTCGTTGCCGAGGCGCGTGACGAGCCGCTGGTCCGGCGTTAGCAGGCCGTCGTCGCCCGAGTTCGGCAACGCCGCGATGTGGTCGGCGAGGCGCCCGATCTGGAACACGGCGGAGCGCGGGTTCGTCTCGTCCGACAACAGCAGGTCGAGCACCGCGGGCAGCTGCGGCGCCGCCTGGTAGCGGCCGCGATAGGTCATCGTGCTGTCCGCGAGCTCGAGCAGGAGCTCGAGCGCGCCGTCGTCCTGCGGCTCGCCGCGCACCGCGAGCTGCTGGATCGACTGGATCATGGCGCGCAGCCGCTCGAGACGCCGGCCCATGTCCAAGAATCGCCAGCCGTAGCCGCGCGTCATGTTCTCCATGACCATGCCGTTGAATGCGGCGAGGTACTGGATGAGCCGGTTCAGGAGCCGCAGCGCATCGTCCGTCTCGTGGCCCGGCGACAGCTCCCAAGAGTGAATCACCTCGGTGAGGTCGCGCAGGATCCGGAACGTATCGAACGACAAGCGCTCGCGCACGGCCTCGGCGTTGCGCCGCACGCTGCCGAGCATCGTGGCGAGACCGTCGCGGCACTCGGGATCGAACAGGATCGTCCAGAGCTCTCGCTCGACGGCCTCGCGCCCCTCCTGCATCGCGCGCCGGCCGCGGCGGGCCGACAGGTGCTTCTGTACGATCAGCATCGACACCACGCGCTCCGGCGACACGAGATTGCGCGTGGAGCCCATCTCGCCGCCGAGCCGGATCACGAGGCTCCGGAACAACCGCACGGCGACCTCGGCGCGCTCGGTGTAGCGGCCGAGCCAGAATAGATTGTCCGCGGTGCGGCTCGGCAGATCGCGGCCGCCGCGGTGCAGGCGCTGGTTCGCTTGCCGCTGCGCGAGCAGGCTGAACTGCTCCACCGGCTGATCCGACAGCACCCAGGTGTCCTTGCTGACGTCACCGGCCTCGAGCCACGGCGCGCGCGGGTCCGCGCCCACCGCGAGCCGCGTGAGGCCGCCGGGCATCACCTGGAAGCCCTTCGCGGTCGCCGCGACGTAGACACGCAGCGTGATCGGCGCGGCCTCGAGCACGTTCGCGCCGGACCACACGGGCGCTGTCGACAACGCCGCCGGCTCCTGGCCGACGAAGTCGTAGCCGCTGCGCGTAATCTCGTGGATCAATCGCTCGCGTTCGACGGCCGTCGTCTCCGGACCTATGAGGCTTCCCTGCCCGGTCGCGAACAGGTTCCTCGGCGTCGAGATCCGCCGCACCACGAGCTCGTCGAGATGCGCGAGCACGTGCTCGCGCTCGCGCGGCTGGCCGCACCACCAGGTCGCGACGCTCGGCATCGCGAGGTCCTCGTCCAGGAAGAAACGTGAGAGGCTCGGCAGGAAGCTCAAGAATCCGTCGCTCTCGACGAGGCCGGATCCCA
The DNA here is from genome assembly GCA_035644475.1 of Gammaproteobacteria bacterium. Lineage (GTDB taxonomy): Bacteria > Pseudomonadota > Gammaproteobacteria > Steroidobacterales > Rariloculaceae > FEN-1219. Next base: position 28,220 of record DASQOL010000156.1, read on the forward strand.
ACGCGTTGCCGATGGTGACCTTGCCCGCGCGCGCGGCCTGGAGCAGCCCCGGCACGCCGATCGACGAATCGGTGCGCAGCTCGAGCGGGTCGCAGAGCTCCGCGCTGATGCGCCGCATGATCAAGTCGACGGGCTTCAAGCCCGCGACGGTCTTCAAGTACACCCGGTCGTCGCGCACGGTGAGGTCCGAGCCCTCCACGGCGCTGAAGCCCAAGTACCGGGCGAGATACGCGTGCTCGAAGTAGTTCTGCTGCGTGGGTCCCGGGGAGAGATACACGGCGAGCGGCTGGTCGCGGCTCGACAAGCTCAGGAAATGCTCCGTGAACGCCCGGAAGAAGCTCGCGAGCCGCCGCACGTTGCGCTCGCCGAACAGCTCGGGCAGGCATTGCGACGACACGACGCGATTCTCGAGCGCGTAGCCCGCGCCCGACGGCGCCTGCGTGCGGTCGGAGAGCACCCACCAGCGGCCGTCGGCAGAGCGGCCGAGGTCGAACGCGATGAAATGCAGGTGCCGATTGTCGCGCAGGGCGACGCTCGTGCACGGCCTCAAGAATTGCGGATTGCCGAACACGAGGCCCGGCGGAACGATTTTTTCCTTGAGCGCGCGCTGCGCACCGTAGAGGTCGACGAGCAGGTCGTTCAGGAGGCGTGCGCGTTGGATGACGGCGCGCTCGATCGCGCTCCATTCGTCGGGCGCGACGAGCTGCGGAAAGAGATCGAGTCGCCACGGCCGGCTGCCGTCATGCTCGCGCTCGTCGGGCGCCACGAACGTGACGCCGTTCTCGAGCAACAGGCGCTGCGCCTTGTCCTGAGCCGCCTTGGTCGCCTCGCCGCCCATCGCGGCGAACGCCTCGAGCACCGGCCGCCAGCGCTCGCGGACCTTGCCAACACCCGCCGTCAGCTCGTCGAACACGCCCGGTGAGCGCCGATAACCTTCGAGCAGCCTGGCTTCACGTGACGCGTATTCGCCCGCTGCGCTGTTGCTTGCCGACATGCGTTAGGTCGTCACCCCACTCGCCCCGCAGTGTAACTCAGTGCGACCAGCGCAAATCGAGCGTGTACGGAAACTCGGGACGCAGTACCGGCTGCGGTTCCCTGTACGGTCCGGCCGTGTGGCCGAACGGGACGAACCGCGCGAGCCGGCGGCTCTCCGCTTCGTAGGAGTTCACGGGGAAGCGCTCGTGGCTCAAGCCGCCCGGATGTGCGACGTGATAGGTGCAGCCCGCCACGGCGCGGCCCGACCAGCGGTCGTAGAGATCGAACACGAGCGGCGAGTCGACGGGGATCGTGGGGTGCAAGCTCGACGCGGGCTGCCACGCGCGATAGCGCACACCGCCGACGAATTCGTCGGCGCGCCCGGTCGACACGAGCGGCACGCACTTGCCGTTGCAAGCGATTATGTAACGTCCCGCGCTCGCGCCGCGCATGCTCACCTGCAGGCGCTCGACGGACGAGTCGACGTAGCGAACCGTGCCGCCGACCGCGCCCTCCTCGCCGAGCACGTTCCAGGGCTCGAGTGCTTGGCGGAGCTCGATCTCGACGCTGCCGAAGCCGACCGTGCCGTAGCGCGGAAAGCGGAACTCGAAGTGCGGCGCGAACCATGCGGCGTCGAGCGCGTAGCCCGCGCGGTTCATGTCGGCGACGACCGACTCGAAGTCCTGCCACACGTGAAACGGCAGCATGAGCTTGTCGTGGAGCTGCGTTCCCCAGCGGACGAGGTCGCCTTTGTACGGCGTGCGCCAGAAGCGCGCGACGAGCGCCAACAGCAGGAGCTGCTGCACGAGGCTCATCCGCGGATGCGGCGGCATCTCGAACGCGCGGAACTCGACCAGGCCGAGGCGGCCCGTCGGCCCGTCGGGCGAGTAGAGCTTGTCGATGCAGATCTCGGCGCGGTGCGTGTTGCCGGTGACGTCGATCAACAGGTGGCGGAACAACCGGTCGACGAGCCACGGCGGCGCCGGCTGCTCCGCGTTGTCCGCCTGCTTGAACGCGAGCTCGAGCTCGTAGAGCGAATCGTGCCGCGCCTCGTCGAGGCGCGGCGCCTGGCTGGTGGGCCCGATGAACATGCCGGAGAAGAGATACGACAGCGCGGGATGGTGCTGCCAGTAGGTGATCAGGCTGCGCAGCAAGTCCGGTCGGCGCAGGAACGGGCTGTCCGCGGGTCGCGCGCCGCCTAGCACGACGTGGTTACCGCCGCCGGTGCCGGTGTGGCGGCCGTCGAGCATGAACTTCTCGGTGACGAGACGCGTGTGGTGCGCGTCCTCGTAGATGCCTTCGGTGATCTGCCGCATGTCCTCCCACGAGTGCGCGGGCTGGATGTTCACCTCGATGACGCCGGGATCCGGCGTGACCTTGATGACGTCGAGGCGCGAGTCCTTCGGCGGCTCGTAGCCCTCGAGGTGCACCGGGAGCTCGAGCTCGGCGCTCGCATCCTCGACGGCCGCGATCAAGTCGATGTAGTCCTCGAGCTCGACCACCGGCGGCAGAAACACGCAGAGCCGGCCGTCGCGCGGCTCGACCGCGATGGCGGTACGCACGTGCCGCCCAGGCGTCGACAACTGGCTTGTGACGCTCTCGGCACGGGAGCGACCTGGCACGCGCGCGCCGCGCCGAAACGGCTGGCGCTGCGGATCCGGCTCGGCCAGATCGCCGCGCTCCGCGAACGGATCGCCGGGCCACACGTAGGGGTAGTCGAGCGGCGGGACATACGTGAGCGAAGGCAGCGGCAGGCGAAAGCCGATCGGCGAGTCACCCGGCATGAGAAACAACTTGCCCGCGCGCGTGGACCACGGCTCGGCGACCCAGCGGCGCGCGTCGGGCGCGGCCTTTGCGTTCCAACGTTGGACCGGCAGCACGTACCCCGCGGGTTTGCCCAAGCCCCGCTCGAACACGCGCGCGAGCCGCGCGCGCGCCATCGGATCGTCGAGGCGATTGGTCGCGGGATCGAGGTTCTGGGGCAGCTTGCGTTCCTGGCCCATGAAATGCCACGGGTCCTCGTACGCCGGCGTGATCGCGTGCTTGTCTACCTCCAAGCGGGCGGCCACGCCCTCGAGGAACTTGCGCGCGTGCTCCGCCGCGACGCCGTAGTCCTTGTGCTCGGCAGCCACGAGCGCGCCGTCGGTCCAGAGCGGCTTGCCGTCGCGGCGCCAATACAGCGAGAACGCCCAGCGCGGCAGCTGCTCGCCGGGATACCACTTGCCCTGGCCGTAGTGCAGCAGGCCCTGCGGCGCGAACCGCGCGCGCAGGCGCTGGATCAGCTCGGTCGCGTACTTGCGCTTGGTCGGGCCGACGGCCGCGGTGTTCCACTCGGGCGCGTCGGGATCACTGCTCGCGACGAACGTGGGCTCGCCGCCGATCGTGACGCGCACGTCGTCGACCGCGAGCTGCCGTTCGACGCGCCGGCCGAACTCGTCGATCGCCTGCCACTGCTCGTCGCCGTAGGGCTTCGTCACGCGCGGCGACTCGAGGATGCGGCGCACGCTCATCGTGTGCGCGAACGTCGACTCGCTCTCCTCGACGGCGCCCGCGACGGGCGCGGCGCTCGTGGGATGCGGCGTGCAGGCGAGCGGGATGTGGCCTTCGCCCGCCATCAGCCCCGAGGTCGGGTCGAGGCCGATCCAACCGGCGCCCGGCAAGTACGCCTCGCACCAGGCGTGCAGGTCCGTGAAGTCGCGGTCGGCTCCCGTCGGGCCGTCGAGCGCCTTGACGTCGGGCACGAGCTGGATCAGATACCCCGAGACGAAGCGGCTCGCGATCCCGAGGTGGCGGAGCAGCTGCACGAGCAGCCAGCCGCTGTCGCGGCACGAGCCCGAGCGCAGCGTCAGCGTCTCCTCGGGCGATTGCACGCCGGGCTCGAGCCGGATCGTGTAGCGGATCTCCTCTTGCAGCCGCCGATTCACGCCGACCAGGAAGTCGATCGTGCGGCCCGGCGGCTGCGCGCGCAGCTCGCGCAGCAGCTTCTTCGTGAGCGGCGCGGCCGGCATCGTCAGGAGAAACGGCTCGAGGTCCTTGCGCAGCGCCGCGTCGTACGCGAACGGAAACTGCTCGGCCTCGGGCTCGACGAAGAAATCGAACGGGTTGCGAACGGCCATGTCCGCGACGAGATCGACCGACACCTGAAACCACGGCACCTTTTCCGTATAGACGACGCGCGCCAGGAAGTTGCCGAACGGATCCTGCTGCCAGTTCAGAAAATGCCCGCTCGGCTCGACCTCGAGCGCGTAGCTCAGGACGGGGGTGCGGCTGTGAGGCGCGGGCCGCAACCGGATGACCTGCGGGCCCATCTGAACGGGACGGTCGTAGTCGTAGCGGGTGACGTGATTCAGCGCAACGTGCAGGGTCATTCGATCGCAGCGGCAGCGGAGCGAGCTCGAGTATAGCGAATCGACCCCCCGCCAGCGCGGCCGCCGACGTGAGTGGACCTCACCCGTGCACGAAAACCGTGGCGCGCTGGCTCGCTTTGGTCGCGATGCGCGCAGCAGCGTCGGACGTACCTCGAAGGGTCTTCCCGAGACCCTCGCGGCACAGGGATGTGCCGCGCGGAGCCCCAGGGATGGTCTTCCGGCGTGTCTCGGGAAGACCCTTCGAGGTGCGGCCGACGCTACCTCGGCGCCAACCGCCAAAGTGAGCCAGCGCGCCACGGGCGGCTTAGCGGCCGCGACTCTCAGCCGCGACCGATCGTGCGCTCGCCGCCCATGTAGGCCTGCAACGCTTCCGGAATACGGATCGAGCCGTCGGACTGCTGATAGTTCTCGAGCACCGCGATCAGCGTGCGGCCGACTGCGAGGCCCGACCCGTTGAGCGTGTGCACGAGCTCCGGCTTGCTCGTCTCCGGGTTGCGCCAGCGCGCCTGCATGCGTCGCGCCTGGAACGCCTCGCAGTTGCTGCAAGACGAGATCTCGCGATAGCGGCCTTGCCCCGGCAGCCAGACCTCGATGTCGTAGGTCTTTGCGGAGGCGAAGCCCATGTCGCCGCCGCAGAGCCCGACCACGCGGTATGGCAGCGCGAGCCGGTCGAGAATCGCGGTCGCGTGCCGGGCGAGCGTCTCGAGCGCGGCGTACGAGTCCGCGGGCTTTACGATCTGCACTAGCTCGACCTTCTCGAACTGGTGCTGGCGGATCATGCCGCGCGTGTCCTGCCCGTAGGAGCCTGCTTCCGACCTGAAGCAAGGCGTGTGCGCGGTGAGCAGCATCGGCAAGGCGCTCGGCTCGACGATGCTGTCGCGCACGAGATTCGTCAGCGAGACCTCCGCCGTCGGAATCAGCCGCAGCTTGCGGTCGGCTCCCTCGACCGCGAACAAATCCGCGCCGAACTTCGGCAGGTTGCCGGTCCCGAACAACGCGGCGTCGTTGACGAGATACGGCACGTAGGTCTCGCTGTAGCCGTGCTCGCGCGTGTGTACGTCGAGCATGAGCTGCGTGAGCGCGCGGTGCAGGCGCGCGAGCGCACCGCGCAGCACCACGAACCGCGCTCCGGAGAGCTTTGCCGCGGCGTCGAAGTCCATGAGCGTAAGACCCTCGCCGAGCGCGACGTGATCCAGCGGCTCGAAGTCGAAGCTCGGCGGCGAGCCGGAGCGCCGCACCTCGACGTTCGCGGCCGAATCGGCGCCGGCCGGCACGGACTCGTGCAGCAAGTTCGGCAGTCCGGCGAGAAACTCGTCGAGCTCGGTGGCAACGCCGGAGAGCCGCGCCTCGCCGGCCGCGAGCGAGTCGCCGAGCTCGCCGACCTCGCGCTTGAGCGCCTCGACGTCGGCGCCGGCCGCCTTCGCGCGGCCGATCGCCTTCGAGCGCTCGTTACGGGTTTGGCGCCAGCTCTCCACTTTGACCTGGAGCTCTTTGCGCTCGGCCTCGAGCGCGAGATAGCGCTCCCGATCGAGCTTGAAGCCGCGGCGCGCGAGGTTCGCGGCCACGGAGTCGAGGTCTTGGCGTAGTGCTTTTGGATCGAGCATAAGAACGGTGCGTCAAACGTTTCGCCGCCGGTCGTGCCGAGGCGGCCATCGCGGCTCAGGCGCTCGGCGCCCAGAGGCGCTCGACGCTTTGACACCACCCTCCGATCAGCACAACCGCGAGCACGAGGCCCGCTAGTATGCCGCAACCGTTGGCGAGAACGTCATGCAGGTCGAACGTCCGCGTCTTCGTCGTGAGCTGCAGAGCGTCGAGCGCGAAGCCGAGCACGAACAACCCGAGCGCCACCAGCGGCAAACGCTTGCGGCTGTAGAGGCCGGCGAACCAGATCATCAGCACGAAATAGGCGCCCGCGTGCTCGAGCTTGTCGTTGAACGCGACGGCGCGAATCATCGGCCCGGGCACGAGCGTGCCGGTCGCCACGGCGAGCACGAGCACCCAGCCGGGGATCATCCACAACCAAGGGTAACGCAGCGGCAGCAAGGGCCTATCTCTCGCCGCCGATCACGTCGACGTTCTTCGGCAGCTCGAGCTCGAAGTCGGAGTCGGGGAGGTCTGGGTTCAACACGACCTTATCGAGCTCGATGCTCGTGACGTGATTCAAGCTGTCGACGAGCTCGAGGCTCTGCGGCGCGCGGCCTTTGAAACCGATGAGCACGGAACTGAAGTCCGCGCCGTCCGCTTTGGGCGCGAGCTTGATCCACTCGAGGCCGTCGCGCTCGAAATTGTCGACGACGTCGAATCCGTCGCGCACACCGCGGTCGCCGGCGAGCAGCATGGCCGGGCTCGACGCGATCGACTCGTCGAACGGCGCCTGCGTGGCCTGCGCGAGCTCGACGTCGTAGGTCCAAACCTTCTTACCGTCGGCGACCACGAGGAGCTCGTTCGGCTTGCGCGACACCCAGCGAAAGCGATTCGGCCGCTTGAACTCGAGCGTGCCCGTGTCGAGCGCGCTTTCGTCGTTGGTCTTGATCTCCTGGCGAAACTCGGCCGTGAGGCTGTGCACGTCGGCGAGGAACGCGTCTAGCGTGGCGCCGGCTTTGCCGTCGGACGCAGCCTGCGCCGCGGCCGTGCCGGCGAACGCAGCGGCGACGACGAAGAGCGCGAGACGGAGCTCAATCGACGCCGGGAGGCGGCGGCGCCAAGACTTCGCGGAATCCATTCGTCTGCAGACTGCCAACGATGCCAGCCTCTTCCATGGTTTCGACCATTCGCGCCGCTCGGTTGTAGCCGATCTTCAAACGCCGCTGAATGCCTGAAATGGAGGCTTTGCGCGTCTCGGTCACGATTCTTACGGCTTGATCGTAGAGTGGATCCTGCTCGCCGTCCAACTCGCCGGCGGCGCCGGGCTCGGCATCGAGACCGGCGATTTCGCCCACGGGCCCCTCGAGCACGTCCTCGATGTAGCTCGGGGCGCCGCTCGCGCGCAGCGCCTTGACCACGGCGTGCACCTCGTTGTCGGCCACGAACGCGCCGTGCACGCGAATCGGCGTGGACGTGCCCGACGGCAGGTAGAGCATGTCGCCGTGGCCGAGCAGAGCCTCGGCGCCGCTCTGATCGAGGATCGTGCGCGAGTCGACTTTCGCGGACACTTGGAACGCGATGCGGCACGGAATGTTCGCTTTGATCAGGCCCGTGATCACGTCCACCGACGGCCGCTGCGTCGCGACGATCATATGGATGCCGGACGCGCGCGCCTTTTGCGCGAGCCGCGCGATCAGCTCCTCGACCTTCTTGCCGACCATCATCATCATGTCGGCGAGCTCGTCGATGATGACGACGATGTACGGCAGCGTCTGCAGATCGGGCGCGATGTCGGTCTCCAGCACCGGCTTGAACGTCGGATCTCTGAGCGGCTCGCCGTTCTCGATCGCCTCGGCCACCTTCTTGTTGTAGCTCGAGAGATGGCGGACGCCGAGCTTGGCCATCAATGCGTAACGGCGCTCCATCTCGGCCACGCACCAGCGCAGCGCGTTGGCCGCCTGCTTCATATCGGTGACGACCGGCGCAAGCAGATGTGGGATGCCCTCGTAGACCGACAGCTCGAGCATCTTCGGGTCGATCATGATGAGCCGCACGTGCTCGGGCGTGGACTTGTAGAGCAAGCTCAGCACCATCGCGTTCAGCCCCACGGACTTGCCCGATCCCGTGGTGCCGGCGATCAAGAGATGCGGCATCCGGGCGAGATCCGCGACGATGGGCTGCCCGCCGATGTCCTTGCCGAGCGCGAGCGTGAGCGGCGACTTGAGCTCGTCGTAGACCTGCGACTTCACAATCTCGCCGAGCGCGACGATCTCGCGCGCCTCGTTCGGGATCTCGAGACCCACGTACGGCTTGCCCGGAATGATCTCGACGACGCGGACGCTAACGGTAGCGAGCGAGCGCGCGAGGTCCTTCGCGAGGCTGCTGATCTGGCTGCTCTTCACGCCGGCCGCGGGCTTGAGCTCGAAGCGCGTAACGACCGGGCCCGGATGAACGGCCACGACCTCGGCCTCGACGCCGAAATCGTTGAGCTTGATCTCGACGAGCCGCGACATCGCCTCGAGCGCCTCGGCCGAGTAACCCCCCACCTTCGGCGGCGGATCGTCGAGCAGCGACATCGACGGCAGCTCGGTCGACGCCGGCGGCTCGAACAGCGGCACCTGACGTTCACGCTCCTTCTCGCGCTCGGCGCGCGCGCTGACTACGACTTTCTCGATCGTCGGCTCGATCCTCGGCGCGCTCGCTTTCGGCTTCGCGCGGACTTTGCCCACCACCTCGTCGCGATGTTGCTTCGCGCGCCGCCCTTCGAGCCAGATCCGCGCGACGCTCCAGAGCTCCCTGAGGCGCGTGACGCCGCGATAAACGCCACGGCCGGTGCGATCCATAACCGCAACCCACGAGACGCCGGTTGCGAGCGACACGGCCGCGAGCCAGAGCACGAGCAGCAGCACGGTGGCACCGAGCAGCCCGAGCCCCTGCTCGAGGCCGCGGCCCACGACCTGGCCCAGGATGCCGCCCGCCGTCTCGCGCATCTGCTGCGCTTCGAAGTGCAGCGTGCCCAGGCCGGAGCTCGTGGCCACGGCGAGCACGAAGCCGACGCTTCGATAGATGAGCGGGCCTTTACCCGGCAGCTGCTCGCTGCGGAACAGGAACACGCCGGCGATCAGCACGAGCACCGGGAACAGGTACGCGGACTCGCCGAACAGCAGGAACGCGATGTCGGCGAACCAGGCGCCCGCTGGTCCCATCCGGTTGCTGACCGCGCTGTCGCCGCTCGACAGGCTGAAGGCCGGGTCGGTGGGGCTGTACGAGAGCAACGCGAGCAGCAGGATCAACGCCACGCCCGCGAGCACCCAGAACGCGGACTCGCGAAGCCCGCGGATACGGGGCACGAAGAAGGTGTCTGCGGTCGCGCTGGTCTTTGCTCTATTCAACACGGGCTCTATTCAAGACGGACTATGGGGCTATTCAAGTTGTGCGGCAGTAACTGCGCTTAATCGACTGATTATACTGACCACTCGGCGTCAACAAATCAAATCGGCGGCGGCTTCCGCCGCGCTCGCGCCGGACCCACGCAGGCACTACCATCCGAGGTCGACGCTTCGCATCGCCGCCCATGCACCTGCAACTCGAGCAACTATCGACGATCCGCGACATCGCGCCCGAGGACTGGAACTCGCTCGCGGACGGCGGGCCGTTTCTCAGACACGAGTTCCTCTCCGCGCTGGAGCATAGCGGCTGCATCGGGCCGGGCACGGCCTGGCTGCCGTCGTATCTGCTCGCCCGCGACGAGCGGGGGCCGGCCGGAGCCATGCCGCTCTACGTCAAGCACGACTCCCGCGGCGAGTTCGTGTTCGACTGGGGGTGGGCCGACGCCTATGAGCGCGCCGGACGCCCCTATTATCCAAAGCTCGTCGCGGGCGTGCCGTTCACCCCCGCCACCGGGGCGCGCCTGTTGACGCGCTCGGGATGCGACGCCGCCGCCGTCGGAGCGGCCCTGGTGCGCGGCGCACGATCGCTTGCGGGCGAGATCGGCGCCTCGTCCGTGCACGTGCTGTTCCCGACCGACGCGGAGCGCCGGTTGCTCGACGGCGAGGGATTCCTGACCCGCAAAGGCTGTCAGTTCCATTGGCACAACGACGGCTACGCCGACTTCGAGGACTTTCTTTCGCGATTCAGCTCGGAGAAGCGCAAGAAGGCGCGCCGCGAGCGCCGCCGCGTGGCCGAGGCGGGCGTCGTGTTCGAGCATCTGCGCGGCGACCAACCCACGCGCGCGGAATGGGACGCGATCTTCGCGTTCTACTCGCGCACGTTCCTGCGCCGCGGTCGGCCGCCTTATCTCAACCGCGCATTCTTCGACGAGATCGCGCGCACGGCGCCCGAGAGCGTGCTGATCGTGCTCGCGCGGCATCAGGGCAAGCCCATCGCCGCAGCAATCTGCTTTCGCGGCGCGGACACGCTCTACGGCCGCTACTGGGGCAGCGCCGCCGACTTCCACAGCCTGCACTTCGAGACGTGCTACCACCAAGGCATCGAGTACTGTATCCGCGAAGGCATCCGCACGTTCGAGCCCGGCACGCAGGGCGAGCACAAGATCGCCCGCGGCTTCACGCCGCAGGCGACTTGGTCGAGCCACTGGCTCCGCGACCCGGCGTTCCACGCCGCGGTGGCCGACTTCCTCCTGCGCGAGACGCCCCACGTCGACGCCTACATCGAGGAGCTCGACGAGCACGTGCCGTATCGGCAGGACGCGGGCGTCGCGCCGACATGAGCCGGCTCCCGCCATGAGCGTGCCGCGGTGGCTCACGCGGGCGGACGCCGTGGACCGATTTCCGAGCCCGAACGCCGCGCTGACCGAGCCCAACGGCTTGCTCGCGGCGGGCGGCGACCTCGAGCCCGGCCGGCTGCTCGGCGCCTACATCCGCGGCATCTTCCCGTGGTACGAAGAGGGCCAGCCGATCCTGTGGTGGAGCCCCGATCCCCGCGCCGTGCTCTGGCCCGCGGAGCTCCGTGTGTCCCGCAGCCTGCGGCGCTCCCTTATTAAAGGAGGGTTCGAGCTGCGCGTCGACAGCGCGTTCGACGAGGTGATCGCCGGCTGCGCGGGGCCGCGTCGCTACACCGACGCCACTTGGATCACGTCGGACATGGCGCGCGCCTACGGCCGCCTGCATCGCATGGGTTGGGCGCACTCGTTCGAGACTTGGCGGGCCGGCGAGCTCGTGGGCGGGCTGTACGGTGTCGCGATCGGCCGAGTGTTCTTCGGCGAATCGATGTTCGCGCGCGTCACCGACGCGTCGAAGGTTGCGCTCGTCGGAACGGTGCGGTTTCTCGAGCAGCGCGGCTTCGCGTTGATCGATTGCCAAGTCGCGTCGGAGCACATGGCGAGTCTCGGCGCGCGCGCGATCCCACGCCGCGAATTCTTAGGTCTGCTCGAGCGCTACTGCGAGCCCGCGGGCCCGCCGGAGGTCTGGCGGGCGCCCATTCCTTAGCGGCCTTGCGAACGGCTCGCGCGGGGCGGCGCGCGTTTGCCGCGCTCACTTCCGGTATGCAACAATGCGCCGCGCCTCGGGCGCGCGACTGTTGCGAAATGGCAAAAGAAGAAGCAATTCAGATGGAAGGCACGGTGGTGGAGACACTGCCGAACACGACGTTTCGCGTCGAGCTCGAGAACGGCCACGTGGTCACTGCACACATCTCCGGCAAGATGCGCAAGCACTACATCCGTATCTTGAAAGGTGACGCGGTCACCGTCGAGCTCACGCCTTACGATCTCACCAAAGGTCGCATCGTCTACCGCGCGCGCTAGCTCTTCTCCGAGCCGCCGTCCTCGCGTTCGACCAGCTTGCCGTCCTTGACGAGCTTGCGCAGCTCGTCGAGCGAATTGCGCGCGATCTCGCCGTCGCGGCGCGGCGCGGGCCCGTCGGACGACGGTTTTGGCGCACCGCCGCGGGCTGCCGCGCCCGGCTCGATGATCTCCGGCAAGTGCTCGAGCTCCGGCGTGAGCGGCTCCGGTATCAGCACCAAGCCCTCGCCGCCCGGCGCAACCTCCACGCGAACGTGCCCGCCTTGGGTGAGCTTGCCGAACAGCAGCTCCTCGGCGAGCGGCCGCTTGATGTGCTCCTGGATCACGCGCGCCATCGGCCGAGCACCCATCTTCTTGTCGTAGCCGCGCTTCGCAACCCACTCGCGCGCCGCGGGATGGAGCTCGATCGTGACCTGGTTCTTGTCGAGCTGCGCCTCGAGCTCGACGATGAGCTTGTCGACGACGCGGGCCACCGATAGCTCGTCGAGCGGCTCGAACGGGATGATCGCGTCGAGCCGATTGCGGAACTCCGGCGAGAACAGCTTCTTCAGC
>DASQOL010000157.1:0-28119 GCA_035644475.1 Gammaproteobacteria bacterium
CCAGGGCCGCCACCGCCACCTCCGCCGTTCCGCGGCGGCGGTCCGCTGTTCGCCCGCATCCAGAGGCCGGAGAGATCCGGTTTTCCGGCGGCAGTCTTCGGCGCCGGCGCGTCCATAAGCACCTTGCCGTCCTTATCCCGCGGCAGCTTGGGATCGGGCACGGGCGCCCACTGCGCCGAAGCGCCGGCGGTCCAGGCGAGCGCGATGAGGCAGGACAGCGCAACGCGCGTCGCCTTGGCGCCCGGTTGCAGGTGCAGAGCTAGTCGACCCCCGTCAGCCGGGGTTGTTCTCGTTTTGGGCACGTCAATCCTCCTGAAAGGGCGGCCTATATGGTGCAGAAGTCACGCGCAATGATCTATTGAGATTTGTCCGGATCAGCACGGCGGCCGCACGGCCGCGTCCACGTTGGCGCGTTCGGTCGCACGTGCGCCGCTCAGGATGTCCCGGAGCGCCTGGTTTCATGGCACGCGTATTCGAACATACCGTAATCGTCGTCCCGATGGAGAGTGAATTCCATCGTAAAGGGCGCTGTCCAGGTCATCGAGCGACGTTCTTCGTCTCCCCCAGAAATCGCGGCGCACGCGGTCGGCGGTCGCAGCGCCTCGCTCGAGCGACCGGCCGTGAGCGCGGGCTCGGGACTCCAGCGAACAATGATCAGCAGAGCGGCAACGGCTGCGGCGGTGCCCGAGGGGTGAACAGGGAACGCGGCGAGTCGCTCGCGGGCGGCCGCTCGAGGTGCGCCAGAATCCGCTCGATGAAAGCCGGGTCCTCGATGCTCGCGATCACACGCAGCTTCCCGCCGCAGCGCCGGCAGCTCTCGATATCGATTGCGAACACGCGCTTGAGCCGCTGCGCCCAGCTCATCGCGAGGTGCTTCGACACCGGCCGCTCGGCGGTCTCAGCCTGCCGAGCTCCACGGCCTCGAACGAGAGTCCCTTCACCCGGCCATAGCGAGAGTGCGCGCAGCGCGATCTCGCGTTCGAGTTCCCGGTGCCGGGACCGGATGTCCGTTTGCGGGACGACGCGACCCGCGCAAGGCGCTCGCCGCGGGCGGCGAACCCTCGTTGCTCACTGGCACGCGACTTGCTGCCCACCGCGAAGCGCGTGATCGCGGCGTGCAGCTCCGCGATCGCGCTCGAGATGCTCGGCGAGCCCAAACAAGAGGTGATTGAATGACTTTCAGGAATAGCGCCGTGATTTCCGCCGTTCTCGGCTGCTGCCTGTACGGTGGACCGTCGTCGGCACATCACCCCACCGCCGCAAATTACGACACGAGCAACGTGGTGACGCTGCGAGGGGTCGCGGCAAAGATCGTCTTCAGCGCGCCGCACACCTATCTGTGGTTGGACGTGCAGGATGCCGGGAGCCAAGTGACGCACTGGGTGGTCGAGCTCGACGCCCAGGCGAAACTAGGGGCAGCCGGGTTCACGCGACGAGCCGCCGCCCCTGGAATGGCCATGACGATAACGACGTACCGCGCAAAGCCCGACGCCAACCTCGTCGCCGCGATCCCGTCCGCACCCGCGGAAGTGCACGAAGCCGCCAAAGCGGGGCGGCTCGTGCACGGAATCGAGCTGCAACTACCGGACGGGCACACGATCGTCGTCGGTGACAAGTGAGCGATCGGTTCGTGCAAGACGTGCGTTACGCGTGGCGCCAGATGGCGGCAAACCCGGGCTTCGCGATCGTCGCCATCCTCACCCTCGGTCTCGGCATCGGGGCCAACACTGCGATTTTCAGCATCGTCGACGCCATCCTGTTGAAGCCGCTCCCTTACGAGCGCTCGGACAGCCTCGTGAGGATCGTCGAAAACGTCCCGGCCGAAGAATCGTTCAGCGGCGGACCCGAACGAACCACCCGGATGAGTCCCGGCATGTTCGTCGAGTGGAGATCCCGCTCGACGACCTTGGCCGGGATGTCGATGGAACGATCGGTGGCCATGACGCTATCCCGCTCGGAGGCGGTCCGATTGGCCGGTTTCGAGGCGTCGCCCGCGCTGTTCTCGATCCTGGGCACACGGCCGATTCTCGGGCGTGTGTTCGCAATGGACGAAGAGACGCGGGGCTCCGACAACGTCGTCGTCTTGAGCTACGGCGCGTGGCAGCGATACTTCGGAGGCGACGCGTCCATACTCGGCAAGACGCTCACGCTCGACACCGCAAGCTATACCGTGGTCGGCGTCATGCCGAAGGAGTTTGCGTATCCGAACGCGCAGACCGATTTTTGGAAGCCGCTCGCATTGCCGATCGACACGGAGATCTTCGGACTGCCGGTCATCGCCCGCCTCAAAGACGGCGTGTCCATTGCCGCGGCGGAAGCCGAGGCCAACGCCTTCAGCCGCGAGCTCCGAGGGGCTTCGGCAGACGCGCCGCAACCGGCGGGCTTGCCCCGCATTCAGCTCCTGAGCATCAAGGAGGAGCTGGTCGCGCCGATACGGTTGCCGCTGCTGGTGTTCTCGGTGGCCGTAGGTTTCGTGCTGCTAGTGGCGTGCGTGAACGTCGCGAACCTGTTCCTCGCGCGCGCCACGGCCAGAAGCCGGGAAATCGCGATCCGAATGGCGCTGGGCGGCGGCCGCGGGCGCGTGCTGCGCCAGGTTCTCACGGAGAACATGTTGTTCGCGGTGCTCGGCGGAGCCGTCGGGATCGGGCTCGCGGCGATCGGGGGACAGCTCTTCGTCGCTTTCGGCCACGGTCTCGCGAGGGCGGCGTTGAACCGGTTCGACTCGATCGGCAACTCGATCCCACGCCTGAACGAAATCACGGTCGACGTGAACGTGCTGCTGTTCACGTGCGTCGTCACGCTCGCCACCGGCGTCTTGTTCGGGTTGATCCCCGCGTTTCACATTACTCGAACAAAAACCGTTCACACCGCCGAGTTGTTGGGCAGGGGCGCGTCGAAGCTTGCCTTCAAGTCTCTGCGGACGGTGATGGTGGTTGGGCAGGTCGCGCTCACGCTCGTGCTGTTGCTGGCAGCCGGGTTGATGGTCAAGAGCTTCGTGAATCTGACGAATACGGACCTCGGCTACGATCCGAACAACGTGTTGACGTTCAACATTCCGCAGCCGCCGCTCTCGATCGGTGACATCGCTATTCAGCGGCAACGGAACGCTTTCGAGCAGGAGGTGGCGCAACGTCTCGCGGCTATCCCGGGCGTCCAGGCCGCCGGGTACACGAACGCGTTGCCGATGGTTCAGATGCATCTCACCGTGCAAGTCCAGCCGCAGGGTTCGCCGACGGCGACGTTCGGCGCGGACGTGTTCACGGTCAGTCGTGACTATTTTCGCGCGATGGGAATGCGCCTGGCCGCGGGGCGCGGATTCGTCGATGAAGACCGCGCCAGGACACAACCGGCCTACGTGGTGAACCGCGCTTTCGCCAAAGCCTACAGCCAGGGTCGAAGTCTCGTGGGGGGGCCGCTCGCGTTTTCGCGGTTCATGCCGCCCGGCGAAGTCGTGGGCATGGTCGACGACGTCCGCCACATGGGCATCGATTCGGAGCCTCAGCCGATCGTGTTCGTGGACCCCGAGCACAGCGGGGTCATCGGCGTAGCTGAGGGAGGCAACTACTTCGCCGTTCGCACGCGAGGAGACCCCACCGCGATCGTTCCGGAGATCCGCGCGATCGTCCGCAATCTCGACCCCGGTCTCGCGATCGACAACGTCGCCACGATGGATCAGGTCGTCTCCAACTCAATCACTACGCCCCGGTCTTACGCCGTGCTACTCGGAACGTTCGCCGTCGCGGCGCTCGTGCTCGCGATGACCGGACTGTACGGCGTTCAAGCCTATTTCGTGACGCAGCGGAGACAAGAAATCGGGATCCGCATGGCGCTCGGCGCGCGCGGAACCCAGGTGCTGGTGCACGTGCTGCGCCAGGGCCTCGTCTTGTGTGGGGTGGGCGTAGGTCTAGGCCTCGCCGGCTCCGTGGTGCTCACCAGGTTCCTCGAGACGATGCTGTTCGGGGTCGGCAGCCTGGACATCGCGACCTACCTGGTCGTCTGCGCTGCGTTCTTGGGAGTAATGATCGCGGCTTCGTATGTGCCTGCGCGGCAAGCAGCGAAGATCGATCCGCAGTCGATTCTGAGGTACGAGTAGGCGCAGTTATCAAAGGCACCCCGCCACGGCCACCTTTGCCTCTTGCGGCTTGGCGGCGAGTGCCCGCGCCAAGAAAGCATGGTCGGAGGCGTAGCGCTCCGCGACGATGGCGCGAAGGTCCAGCCCCTCCGTCGATGCGGCATCGAGCGCCGGGCCTTCCTTTCGCAAACGGGGCAGTGCGATTTGCTTCCCTGCCCGCGTGCTTAGGAAATCCTCGAGCTCCGCCAATCGTTCCACATGAAAGAGGCGGTCGTAGTAAGCGGGGTCATCGCCAAGAAAATAGACCTGCGGATTGGTGTGATGCGCGATCGCCGGAATTTTCCGGTACTCGGTCAGGTTTTCGACAAAGCTCCTGAACGTTGGCATCGGTGACAAGCGCGTATCAACCCCGTGATGCTGCATGAGCCGCGGGTTGGTCTCCTGATAAAAAAGCACGCGGTTTCGATAGGCGGAAACCAGCCGCAGCCAGGGGTCGCGAACGATGGCGACCTTGATCGCGCCGGGCGGCAGCGAAGCGAGTGGCGTGAAGGCCTCCGGGCTACCGTATAACGACCAAAGCGGTACGGTCTTTCCGTTGACGATCATGTCGCGGTACGGAAAACCGTTGTCGATCTCGAAGAGACAGGCGCGCATCGACGTGCCCGCATTCTTCGGCACGGGAACGTAGAAGAGGTTGAGGGACTTCGAAAAGCAGAAGGCCATGCTACACGCCGTAAAGCATGGCGCACTTCTTGCGAAGTGCCTTGCAAACCAGGCCGCAATTTTCGCCGTTGGTCATTATGACGACGCCACGGCCAGTGCCGGGGCTGATGCGGTACCAACTTTTGAATCCGTGGTTCGTGCCGGTGTGATGGTAGCGGCCTCGACCATCCACGTAAATTCCAAGCGCCGAATCTTCCGCGACGGGCGTGACCATTTCACGGGCAAGCGCTTTTGGCAGCAAAGCCCCAGGCGAGCCCTTCACTGAATCTGCGATCGCCCAAAGGACACGGGCGAAGTCGGACGGTGTCGTCCAGAGCCCGGCAGCAGCGAGCTCGGGGTACACACGATAGCCGCCGACTTCGCCGTCCTCGTCGTAGCCCTCAACGTGATGGCCCGCGTCGCGCGGGGGCTGATCGAAGTGTGACGCCGTCATTCCGAGAGGCTTGAGAACGCGCTCGGTCGCCAGTTCAGCGTATGGCTTGTCCGTTCGGTCGATGAGGAGCTGCTGCAGGATGGTGCTGCCGCCGCCGGAGTAGGAATAAGCGCCGATCTTGGTCGCAATGCGTATCGGCTTGTTATTTGCCGGCTCCGTACCTTCCAGCGTTTCTACCAAAGTGGGTCGCGGGTCTTTGTAACAATACCCCTGGAACCCATGCACGCTGATCCCACCGGTGTGACTGAGTAAGCGGTGCAGCGTGACGCGTTCAGCATCGCCCGGCAGTTTCCATGTGCGTAGATGCGCGTTGACGGGATCGTCGAGCGAAAGCAGCCCGTCACGCACCATGCTGAGTACGACGAGGGCGTTCACGGTCTTTGAGAGTGATGCCGCTTGAAATCGGGTCGCCTCGGTCACGGCTTCGTGCGTGTTGAGCCGAGGGCTTTCCAACGCGATGCCCCATCCGCGCTGTTCGATGACCTTGCCGTTGTCGACAATGACCAGCGAGCCGCCGACTTGGGCGCGGACGCGGCCGCCGGCGGCGGCGCGTCGAAGCGCGCGCGCGGCGTGGAGAGCGAGATCGCGAGCTCCTCGTCGGTCATGTCGGCCGGAGCAACACATTCGCCTCATTCATCCTGCGCATCGTGCGCTTCTTGCACGCTGATTTACGGATTCAGACTAGCAATCATCACGTCGTGTGGTCCACGCGGAATTCGTCGCGTGATTCTATCGGCACGAGAATCTCTTGACCTACTAACCACTTGCACACTTTGCTCACGCAAAAGTGGCGCGGCGGGCGCTCGATATCACTCCGCGTGTCGCGACTTGATCTGCCACGACGCCTCAACCACCATCCATGCGCTTCATAACGGACGTGCGAACGACCGCAGAGGTGGCCTGCAGTGCGGATAAAGTGCTTTGGCATGGTCAGGAACGAAATCGATCTCATCGAGGACTGGCTCCGCTACGCGCTCGATATCTTCGGCCCTGGCAACGTGTATGTGCTCGACCATGAGTCGAACGATGGCACGGAGGCGGTGCTACACAACTATCGGGACGTAGTCTGGTCTCGAACGGTGCAAGCCAGCGCGGATGAACAACCCAAAGGTCGGCTGATCACCGCATTGATGCACGAGCACCGCAACGACTGCGATCTGCTCGTCCCATTGGATGGCGACGAGTTCATCGGCCTGCAGAACAGCTGGGACCGCGACGGCATTCGCGCGGAATTCGAACGACTGGATACGCGCCGCTACGGGCGCTTCAAATTCGCGCTGACCTATCAGGTCATCCCCACGATCGAGGACGTTGCGTTTCCCGTCCGGTCGCTCACCGACTTCAGCGTCACCAGCTACGAGTTCTTCGGCGACACCTACAACGGCTTCGCCAAGACGTTCTACTCCGCGAACGCTTTCGTCAGGACGGACAACGGCAACCATTTCGGGGAGAGCTCACAGCCCGCTGTCCAGCACACCTCGCTCTGGCTCTATCACTATCACGCACGCAGCCTCAATCAATACCGCGACAAGATTCTGAAGGGCGCGGCCTTCACGAACTACTGGACGAAATATCGTTACTCGGGGCACTGGAAGGAGGCTTATCGAGCGCATCAGGACGGACGATTTCAGGACTATTTCGAGAGCACGCAACGTCATCTCCCCAGGCATCGCAAGATCACGTGGCCCGCCGAGCGTCTGCGCGCGCTCGACCAGGACCCGGCCCTACCCCGTCGCGCGGGGCCGTACGAGCCCGTGCACGCTGAGCTAGGTCACGACCGTGTCGCTTAGGGTCATGATTCTGGGCGCCTGCACGTGCAGAACGCGATCCTTGCTTCCGTGATGTCGGCGGAGGCCAGCCGTCGGGCGCCGGCGGAGTTGGCCGTCGTGACGTGAGCGAGGCCGCTGCGCGACTCACCGGTCTCGTCCGGTCCTACTGGCGTCGCATCGCCGGCCTGGTTCTGCTCACGCTGCTCGTCAATGCGCTGTACCTCGTCATCCCGAAGCTCATCGCCTGGGCGATCGACAGCAATACTGCCGGGCGTTTTCGTGTCGAAGGGATCGCGATCGTATTCGGAGTCGTGCTCGCCGGCATCTTCGTCTTCGCTTGCTTCCAGTCGATTGCTCAGACTTATACGTCGGCGCTCGTTGCGCGAGAGCTGAGGAACCGAGTAGCCGCGAAGATCTCCGGGCAAGACCACGCGTATGTGCAAAGGGTCGGCGTTCCGAGGATCCTCACGAACCTGACCTCGGACATCGACGCGATCCGGCGTTTCGTGGCAAGCGCGATCGTATCCATGGTGTCTTCCGCGTTCGTGAGCGTGGGTGCCGGCGCGCTGATGTTCGCGATCGCCCCCGCCCTCGCGCTGAGCGTGCTGCTCGTAGTGCTCGTGGTGGGCGCCGTTTATCTCGTCGTCTTTCGGGGCGTGGCCAATCTCGTCGTGCGTTCCCGCGCGGCCATCGACGCGCTCAATGGGGTGATCAACGAGAGTATCGTCGGCGCGGCCCTTGTGCGGCTGCTGAACTCTCAGCAGTCCGAGCGCGAGAAGTTTCTGGCCGTCAACTCGGCGGCGCTCGATGTCAGTCTCGGCGTCAATCGCCTCGTCGCGGGGCTCGTTCCCGTGACCGCCCTCGGGACCAGTCTCGCCACGCTCGTGATCCTAACGCTCGGCGGCCGCTTCGTAGTTTTCGGCCGATTGAGCCTCGGCGATTTCGTAGCCTTCAACTCCTACGTCGCGCTACTCGTCGCACCGATATTCGTGGTCGGTGCCCTGGGCGACGTCGTCGCGCAGGCCTCGGCCGCCTACGGCCGCGTCGCTGCCATGCTGACGGCTCCACCACTCGCACGCGGAGGCGAGATCACCGCGCCGCTGCGCGGCGACGTTGCCGTTTCTCACCTCACGCTGAAGATCGGTGCGCGCACAGTGCTCGACGACGTCTCGTTCCACGCTCCGGCGAGGACGCGCACCGCTATTCTGGGGCCCACCGGGGCGGGCAAGACGCTGCTGCTCGACGCGCTCGCGGGTCTGATTCGGCCGCAGTCCGGCGAGATTCTTTTCGACGGCGCGCACATCGATCGGTACGACCTCGCGGCGCTGCATAAGCAGATCGGCCTCGTGTTCCAGGGAAGCGCGATGTTCAATCTCACGCTGCGAGAGAACATCGCTTTTTCCGAGGCGGTGGACGACGAGCGCGTGACCAAGGCGATCGAGACCGCCGAGCTCGCCGGCTTCGTGGCAACGCTGCCTGACGGTCTCGATACACCCGTGTCGGAGCGCGGCACCTCGCTATCGGGCGGTCAAAAGCAGCGTGTGATGTTGGCGCGTGCCTTGGCGCTCGGCCCAAGGATCCTCGTGCTCGACGACTTCACGGCGCGGGTCGATACCCGTACCGAAGAGCGGATCCTCGCCAACGTCCGCAAGAACTATCCGGACGTTACGCTGATCGCGGTGACTCAGAAGATCGAGCCCGTCGAAGATTACGACAATATCGTGCTGCTGATGGAAGGGCAGGTGCTGGCTCAGGGCACGCACGCCGAGCTCATGCAGCGTTCGCCCGAGTATCGGCAAATTTACGATTCGCAACAGAGCACGAACGACTATGAGCTACGCGCTTAGCGAATCCGACGCGAACAAGAACGAAGGACTGCCGTTCCGCGCCGCACTCGAGCGGATCCTGGCGTTCATGGCGCCCGAGCGGCGTGCAATCGCCATCGCGTTCGGTGCCACCCCCGTGGCTTCAGCCGCGGCGCTCGCCGCCCCGTTCATCATCGGGCGTACGGTGGACACGTACATCGCGCGGGGCGTCCTCGCCGGGATTGGCAAATGGGCCGCGGTGCTGGTCGCCCTCTACCTTGTAGGGTTCGTGGCCGGATATGTGCAGCGGTGGGCGATTGGTGCCGCCGGGCGGCGGATCCTGTTCAACCTTCGAAACGAGCTATTCGCGAAGCTACAAGAAATGCCGGTCGCCTTTTTCTATCAGAACCGGTCGGGAGACCTGATCTCGCGTATCAACGACGACACGGACCGACTGCACCAGTTCATCGTGCTGGGCCTGATCCAGATCGTGACCGGCGTGTTCCTGATGGCAGGTACCGGCATCGTGCTCGTGTCGCTTCACCCTTGGCTCGGGCTCGCTGCGCTCGCGCCGGCGGCCGGTACGTTCGTCGTCACGTACCTAGTCTCTGGTAGGGTGAAGCAGCGCAGCTTCGAGAGCATGCAAGCGCTCGGCCACCTTAGCGGTGAGGTTCAGGAGAGCCTCGCCAATTTCAAGGTCGTCGTGGCATTCGATCGCGCCGACTATTTCCGGCAGAGATTTCGCGCTGCGAATGAAGCCAATTTCAGGGCATCGGTACGGGCGGGCATCGCCGGCGCGATCTTGGGCCCACTCAACGGTCTCGCCTATCACCTGGGTGTGCTGGTGGTGCTCGTCTTTGGCCTCTCGCTGATCGCAGCCGGATCGATGACGAAGGGGCTTCTCGTCGGCTACCTGCTCTACGTCAATAGCTTTTACCAATCGCTTGCACAGGTGGGAGTCTCGTGGCCACTGTTTCAAGTCGCGCTCGCGTCGCTCGATCGATTTTCGAAGTTGCTCGCGCTCAAATCGGACTTGGTCGTGGTGCCGGCCAGCCAGACCTCGTCGAGCGCAGTCATGGAATTTCGCGGAGTCTCGTTCGGATATACGCAAGGGAGGGAGGTCCTGCATCGCGTCGACTTCGCGCTCGAGCGCGGCAAGACGTATGCGCTCGTCGGGCCTACGGGCGGCGGCAAGACCACCACGGCTTTCCTGATGGCGAGGTTCTACGATCCCCTAGCGGGGCAGGTGTTGCTCGGCGGCCGGGATATCCGCTCGTACTCGGCCGCGGATCGCGCCCGGCGTGTCGGCTTCATTTTGCAGGAGCCGTTTCTGTTCAGCGGCACCGTCGGAGACAACATCGTCTACGGCAATCCGGAGTGCCGCGACTATTCGCGCGCAGCCCTCGGCGCGGCGCTCGACGAGCTCGGGCTGTCGATGCTCGTCGCGCGCTTCGAGAGTGGGCTCGATACGGAGGTGACGTCGGACGGAGACTCGATCAGCTTCGGCCAGAAGCAGCTCATCGCCTTCGTTCGCACGGCGCTGCGGCGCCCCGAGCTGCTGATCCTCGACGAGGCCACGGCCAACGTCGACACGGTCACCGAGCAGCTGCTGGAGACGGCGCTGGCGCGGCAATCCAGCAGAATGACGAGGGTCGTCATCGCGCACCGGTTGAGCACGATCAAGAAGGCCGACGAGATTTTCTTCGTCAATGCCGGGCACTTGATTCGGGCCGGATCGATGGAGCATGCGCTGAACATGCTTTCCCAGGGAAAGACAGCGAGCTGATCGCTTGGCTACCGGTGTTGCCGACCCTGGTTCCGCGCGTCGGGCACGGCCCGATCGATCAGTCATGTCCGTCCTAGGCTCATGCCGCCGCGAGTTCCTCGCACAGGTCGACGAGCGATACGCCCTCGACACCTTCAGCAAGGGGGAACCGTTCGGTGCCGCCATACACTACGAGGCGCCGGTCCGGTCGCACCGTTTCGCAGGCGAGCTGGAAGCCGCGCTCCAACCTGGGCGCGAGCCCGCGCTTGATCTCGATTGCCAACGGATTGCGGTGGCCGGGGAGCGTCAGCAGGAGGTCGATCTCCGCTCCCGCGGCCGTGCGAAAGAAGTGTGCGTCGGCGTTGGCCGGCGCCGCCGCGATGAGCGACTCGATCGCTAGGCCCTCCCAGCTCCCGCCGGACACCGGGTGTGAGAGCAGCGCCTCGCGGTCAGCGATGCCGAGCAGCGCGTGGACCAGTCCGCCGTCGCGCACGTAGACCTTGGGCGACTTGACCAGCCGCTTGCGGACGTTGGCGTGCCAAGGGGTGAGTCGCCGCACGAGCAGCAGGTCCACGAGCAGGTCGAGGTAGGACGCAATCGTCTTGCCGTCGACGGCCAGCGCTCGCGCAAGCGCGGCCGCGTTTAGGAGACCGCCCTGTTGGTGCGCGAGCATCGTCCAGAGCCGGCGCAGGGTCTCCGCGGGGATGCGCGGACCGAGCTGCGGGATGTCGCGCTCCAGGTACGTGCGGATGAAGTCCGTGCGCCAGCGAAGACTCGCGGCGTCGGACGCGGCGAGCAGGCTTTCTGGGAAACCGCCGCGCAGCCAGAGCGAGTCGAGACGTTCGCGGCCAACCTCACCCGCATCGAGCGGGCCGAGCTCGAGATAGCGGATGCGTCCCGCGAGCGACTCGCTGGACTGCTTGAGCAGGTCTATCGACGCGGAGCCGAGGACGAGGAAACGGCCCTTCCCGCGCCCGCTACGTCGGCCTTTGTCGATGAGGCCGCGGAGCATGCTGAAGAGTTGCGGGGTGCGCTGGATCTCGTCGAGGATGACGAGCTTGTCGTCGTGCTGCGCAAGATAGAGCTCCGGCTCGGCCAACTTCGCGCGGTCGCCTTCGGATTCGAGATCGAGGTAGAGAGACGGCCGATTCTTGGCGACCTCGAGAGCCAGCGTGGTCTTGCCGGCCTGTCGCGGACCGAGCAGCGCCACGGCCGGCGCTTCTGAGAGGGCGGTGCTGAGGTCTGCCAGGAGGAGCCGGTTGATCACCCTTGCAATTATGGAGTACCGCTCCAGCAATGCAAGGATGCGGTAAGCGGATGGCGGATAGTCCGAGAGTCGCCAATAGCGGTTTCAAGTCGCCTGCTCCGCGCGAGCCAGTGCGTGGAAACGTCGTTATTTTCTTGAGCGGCCGGGTGTAGCAACGACGAGCCAACTGCAAGAGAGGGTGCACTGCGAACCGTCACGCGGAGTCGCTTCTCGCCGCTCTCCCCAGAAATCGCGGCGCACGGCTCGCTCAGTCCCAGAACTTCCACCAAGGTTTCGCTGGGGCCGGCGCTTTGGGCTGGGGTTGTTCTTCCTTCGAATAGTCGACGAACGTGAGCTCGTTGCACCTGTCCGGCGAGTACGCCACGTCGGCCACCGCGAGCATGTCGCTGCCGCTGTACGTGCCGGCAAAATATTCGGGATCCTCGGCCGTGTAGCTGCGCAGCAGGGTGGGTCCGGCCGGGTCGAGCGAGAAGCGTTCGACGACGTGCAACCGATCCGTGTGCAGAACCGGCGGCGACAGCACGCCGGGCGCGAGGCCGACGGTGTCGACGACGAGCACGTCGTTCTCCCAGCGGCCGATCGAGTGACCCGCGCGCGACGGCTCGATCGTCGCCGGATGCTCGGTCATTTTCAGGTGAATCGTGCGCGTGAAGCCGTATTGGCCGTACTCGAGCGTGACGGTGTCGGCCGTCTGTGTGATGCGATTGACGGCGCCGTCGTAGGTCCAATCGAAAATGACGCTCGTCGTCTCGCAGCGCAGGCGCGGGTTGTGCTGCGGGTTGTATGTTTCGAACGCGTCGGCGGCTTTTTGGCCTTCCGGCGTAAGTGCAACTTCGCGCGTGCGGTATTGGCGCGCGTTCTCGGCCGGATTCGCACCGGACTCGAAGACCGGCGCTTGAGAAAGCGGGACGAGCGCGCCGCCGCGGCCGCGCGGGTCCGTCATCACGAGCTGCTCGGGCGCCCAATCGCCCGAGAGGTTCGGCTCGCCCGACGGCAGGCGCGCCGCGCGCTCGGCCGCGGGACGAGGCGCGGGCGCGCTCGAGAGCTGGCCGTAGCGGTCGGCCGAAGTGCCGTCTGCAAAGACGATCGTCGAGAGGTAACAAGAGCTCGGGTCGTTGCGATTGGGCGCACCCGTGATCGTGACGGGCGTACCCAGCTTGAACATTTCGGGCGACCACCCGGAGCGGCGCAGCGTCGTCGCCGAGCGCATCTCGCAGCGCCACGCGGCGGCTTTGCCGTCGGCGCCCGTTACATCGAGATACACGTACGCGTGCGGGTTCACGAAATCGACGCCGGTCACGGCGCCGCTGATCGTGATTTCTCTTTTGGTATCGAAAGTGCCGACTCCGTGATGCGCTGCCGCGGGCGCCGCAACGAGCGCGGCCGCAACGACGAAGCCGTTCCGAGCCTTCATCTTTCCCCCTGAACGCCGGCGAGCCGAGCTCATCGTAACAAACGATCGCCGAAGGCGCGCTTCACTCGGCGCGCAGCGTCTCGGCCGGATCGACCCTCACCGCTCGCCGCGCGGGCCGCGGCCGTCACGCCTGGCGGCGCGGCGATTCTTTCGAGGACCTCGCGATCGACGCGTTCGGCCAGGGCTAAGGTCACGGGGGTCGACGGTGGTGCCGACGTTACGCCGCGTTGGGCGAAGCGCGTGATCTCGATTTCTCGGCAGAACGCCGGATTCTTGGCGTCGCCCGCGAGGCAGTTGCTCAGGCCGAGCGAATAGTCGCCCCGGCGTTACCTCGGCTGTAGCCAGTTCGGCAGGAAGCCGTACGGATTCCCCGCAAGATCGCCCTTGTGCGCCACGCCGTGCTTCGCGAGCAACTGGGGCAGCTTGCCGCTCTTCCACGCGTCGAACGTGTCGGTGGCGCCGCCCACGAACTCGTTGCCCACGAAGATCTGCGGGATCGTCTTCCAGGTGGTGCGCGCCGCGAGCGCCGCGCGGATCTGGCCGCCCCAATCGTCCTTTTGATACGCGACCGAGTCGAGGTCCACCGTTCGATACGGGATCTTGTAGCTCGCGAACATGCGGCGCACCGACCAGCAGAACTCGCACCACTCGAGCGCGAACATCACCACCGGCTCCTTTGCGTCGGCCGTGACGTCGGCGAGGAACGCGGCGGCCTTGGGCGTAACCGGCGGGGGCGGCTCGGGCGCCTTCGGCGCCGGCTTCGGGGCGGACGCGGCCGCGGGCGGCGGCGCGTCGAACCGCGCGCGCGGCGTCGAGCGCGAGATCGCGAGCTCTTCGTCCGTCATGTCGGCGGGGACGTCGGCGAAGAGCGGCGTGGAGAGATAACGCTCGCCGGTGTCCGGCAGCATGACGAGCACGTTCGAGCCCGGCGGCGCGGACTTGGCTACGGTGAGCGCGCCCG
Organism: Gammaproteobacteria bacterium; assembly: GCA_035644475.1. Lineage (GTDB taxonomy): Bacteria > Pseudomonadota > Gammaproteobacteria > Steroidobacterales > Rariloculaceae > FEN-1219. Next base: position 14,210 of record DASQOL010000157.1, read on the forward strand.
CGAGCGTCGCGCCGCTCGACGTGCCGACGAAGATGCCTTCCTTCTGCGCGAGCTCGCGCGCGAGGCGCAGCGCCTCCCCGCCGTTCACCGGCACGATCTGGTCGATGAGCTTCGCGGCCGCCGCGTCTTCCGTGAGCTTCGGAATGAAGTCGGGCGACCAGCCCTGCATGAGATGCGGCCGGAACAGCGGATGGCTCGCTGACGGCGAGCCGTCGGCGGCGCGCGGCTGCGGGATGCCGCTGCCGAGCGTCTGCGAGTTGTCGGGCTCGCAGACGATGATCTTCGTCTGCGGGCTGCGCTTCTTGAGCACGCGCGCCACGCCCTTGAGCGTGCCGCCGGTACCGAAGCCCGTGACCCAGTACTCGAGCTTGGTGTCGGCGAAGTCCGCGAGGATCTCCTCCGCCGTCGTGAGCGTGTGGATGTCGGGATTGGCCTCGTTCTCGAACTGCCGGCAGAGGAACCAGCCGTGCTTCTCGGCAAGCTCCGTGGCCTTCGCGAGCATGCCGGAGCCCTTCTCCGCGGCGGGCGTGAGCACCACCTTCGCGCCCAAGAAGCGCATCAGCTTGCGGCGCTCCACGCTGAAGTTCTCGGCCATCGTGACGACGAGCGGATAGCCCTTCGCCGCGCAGACCATCGCGAGACCGATGCCGGTGTTGCCGCTCGTGGCTTCGATCACGGTCTGGCCCGGCTTCAACTCGCCGCGCCGCTCCGCGTCCTCGATCACGCCGAGCGCGAGCCGGTCTTTCACCGAGCCCATCGGATTGCGCGACTCGGTCTTGACGAACACATTCACGCCCGCCGGCGCGAGCTTGTTGAGACGGACGACCGGCGTGCGACCGATCGTCGCGAGAATGTCGTCGTAGCGCTTGCCCATGGCTCGTTCCCTTCTGTTCGACTCGCGACGCATAGGATGCGCTCGGAAGTCGCCCGGAGGGAATGCCAGGACGACGCCGCGTTTTGCCGCGGCTCCAGAAGGAAGGTCCGTTCCGCCATCGAGCCGCGTCGCGGCGGGGCTTTGGCCGTCTTCAGATCGATAGCACGGAGGGGAGGCCCGAGAGGGCGGCGTCGGCCGACAGGAGCCGCAGCGTTTCCACCTCGCACTGCGCCAGCAACATACGATCGAACGGATCCGCATGCGGCACGTCGATGTCCGGCACGCACGCCGCATGCCGAACGGTCACGTCGAGCAGCCTGAATCCGGCCGCCGCAATCCCGCTCTCGAGCTCGCGCAACGGACGCGACAGGGTGAGCTTGCGAATTGACGCCTTGATCGCGATCTCCCAGACGCTCGCGGCGCTGACCCAGTGTTCGTGCTCCGGATCTCGAAGCAGCTCGCGGCCCTTTCGGCTCAGGCGAGAGCTGCCCTCCAGGGCCCAGATCAGCACGTGCGTGTCGACCAGCAACCTCACGGCTCGAGCGGGCCGGCGTCGAAGTCGGCCAGCACGGATTTCGGCAGCGGCGCATCGAAGTCCGGGCTCACGCGCTTGAACGTTCCCTTGAGTGCTCCGAGCTTGATGCCTCGGCGCCCATTCACACGCGTAAGGCGCGCCACCGTGCGGCCGGCGCGGGCAATCAAGACGTCCTCGCCGTTCTCGGCGGCTTCGATCAGCTGGGACAAGGTAGTTTTCGCCTCGTGAATGTTGACCTTACGCATGACGCCTCCTTTAGCTAATTCTAGCTAAGGACGGCCTCGGCCGAAACGTCGTGGGTCACGGGCCATGATCCGCCGCGAGACCTCACGGCCACGAGAGCAGAATCCGGGGACTATGGAGACAATCTGCACAACGCTCGTCCGTCGCCGGCGCTTTGCCGAAACGCCGCGACGGCCGTGTGTCGGAAAGCTTTCCAGACACTGCGCGCCAGCCTCGTCTATGCTCCCTCGCCCTTCAACGCGCGACTGACAAGAAGAATAAGGAACAACGTGAAGTCAAAGCTTGTGGGATTGCTGGCCGTGGGACTGAGCGCCGCTCCGATCGCGGCGAACAGCGTGACGATCGTATTCGACGACGAGGCGACGTTTCAGGCCGCGACCGGCGCCACTCTCGCGAACCTGCCGACACCGGCGGAAGCTCCAGGCACGCAGGTCGTCCCCCAGTCCGGATTCCTGCAGATCGGCCCAACGTTGGAGCTCGACGTCACCAGCGGCGTCACAGGCGGACGATGGGATATATTCGATCAATCCCATTGGGTGTCGTGCACGGGCGGTCAACATTGCCTGCAGGGGCTTGCCGACACCATCGGCGACCCGATCCTCGGTATCTCGGACTTCGAAAGATTCGACATCCGAAGCTTTGATCGGACGGCCGGGGGCCCGACACCGCCACTGAACCCGCTCTACGCCTTCGGGTTCAACATCTATGAGCCGATCAACGACGCGCTCGGCGGGTTCAGCGCGCGGCTGTTGTGCTCCATCGACAACACCTTCGGCTGCGCCCAGAGCACGTACAAGATCGCGCTGCAGAACGGCAACGTCGGCGTGGCTGCGTTCGACTTCGCACCCAGCGATGACAACTGGGGGTTCTGGGGCGTGCAGAGCACCGTGGCCTTCAACGTGATCCGCGTCTCGGAGATTACCGGCGGCATCGAGAACGAGTACTTCAGCCGCTTCTTCTACGCGACGAGCTTCATGACGCCGGAGCTACCGGAGCCACCCACCGGTTCGGTTCCCGAGCCCGGCAGTCTCAGCCTCGTCGGCTTCGGCCTTCTCATTCTCTTGGCAAGACGGCGGCCGATCATTCCCACTTGAGAAGCTGCACGTTCTCCATCGCGTAACGTGTCTTCGACGTCCGCGCGCGGCCACGTCGGCGGCGCCGGTCGCGATTCCGTCCGCAACCGGCGCCGCCTTTGCTCGTCTCGGTCGTCAGCGTTGAACCGGTACGCAGTGCGTCTCGGTAGTGGTGGTGGCGTTCCGTTCCTGGATCTTCTTCTGGATCTGGTTGCCGGCGATCGCCCCGCCCGCCGCGCCCGCGGCCGTCGTGATGTCGCGGTGGCCGACGTCCTTGCCTACGGCGCCGCCGATCAGACCGCCGATCACCGTGCCGGCGATCCGGTGCTGATCCTTCGGATCGGGCGACGTCGTCACCGTTTCCTCGGTGCAACGTTCCGTGTAAACGGCCGCTGCCGTCGCCGGCGGCTGCTTGTCTTCGTTCAAGAGCTTGTAGCCCGCAAGCACGCCGCCCGCGGTCGCCACGGCGACGCCCAGCACTACGCCCGTCAACATGGGCTTGTTCATTTCGACACCTCCTCGGTAGTCGTTCGACGCCCTCCTTGTGCAAGGCGCATGCCACGGCTAAGCGAGGCGCGGTGCAGGTTCCAGGCCGCGCGACGCGGCCTCGCACACGCGTTGTCGTCCAAATTTTGAGAACGCGTTGGACCGCCTGCGCCGGCCACGCGATTCAGGAGCAGGCCGCCGTTTCGATGCCAAGCACCGCGAGGCTGTCGAGCGCCGCCTCCATCGCGCGCTCGCCTTCGCGGATGGCCTCCTCGGCGCGATCGAAATCGAGCAATCCGATGTGCGCGAGCCGAGGTGCGACGATGACGTCGGGCGGTTCCCCCGCCATGCGGCTGCGCGTGATGCGCACTTGCATGATGTCGAGGCTGGCAGCGACGACGCCGAGCAGCGACGGCGGACGCGGCTCGTCGTTCGCGCGCCAGAGCCGGCCGAGACTCCTTCGCAGCCACCCCCGCTCGTCGGCGTCGCTCGCATCGGCGTCGGGGACGACGAGGTTGCGGCCGATGATGCCGTAGCTGAGATCGACGGCGATTACTACGTCCGCTCCCATCGCACGGGCGAGCGATACCGGCACCGGATTCACGAGAGCGCCGTCGACGAGGATCCCGTCGTCGGTTTGGACGGGCGTGAACAACCCCGGAATCGCGAGCGACGCGCGCACGGCGTTCAACGTCGAGCCCTTCCTGAGCCAGACCTCGGCACCGTTCTCGAGCGACGTGGCGACGGCCGCGAACGGAATCGGGAGCTCCTCGATCGGCCGGTCTTCGAAACCGCGGCCGACGAACGCCATGAATCTCTGGCCTTTGAGCAGGCCGCCGTCTAGGCCTAGGTCGGCGAACGACAGCACGTCGCGGCGCCGCATGCCGGCCGTGCTCTCGCAAAACCGATCGAACGCGGCGCCCGCGTACGCGGCACCGACGAGAGCGCCGACCGAAGTGCCGCAGACGAGGTCCGGCCGCACGCCCGCGCGCTCGAGCGCGCGCACGACGCCGACGTGCGCCCAGCCGCGCGCAGCGCCGCTGCCGAGAACGAGGCCGAGCCGGGGCACGCGCCGCTTGCGCGCAACGACGGATGCTTCGACGAGAGCTGCGACCAGAAACGCACCTCGAACGATAGAGGCCCGGGTCAACATTGCAAATTGCGTGCCGCTGGGACGCGCGAACGGCGTCGCGGCGCGCTATCCTTCGCAACCTCGATGCGCTTCACAGGCCGCACAGTCTTCATCACGGGCGCCTCCGCCGGCATCGGCGCCGAGCTCGCGCGCCGTTTCGCGGCCGAAGGCGCCAACCTCGTGCTGGCGGCCCGCCGGCTCGACAAGCTCGACGAGCTCGCGGCTGCGCTCCCGCGGCCGCACGGCGAAGTCCTGACCTTCGCTTGCGACGTCGCGCGCGACGGCTCGCTCGAGGAGACCGTCGCGCAGGCGAAGCGCGCGGGCGCGAGGATCGACATCGTGATCGCGAACGCAGGGTTCGGCGTGGCGGGCGCGCTGCGCAAGCTCGAGCTCGAGGACTACCGGCGTCAGATCGAGACGAACGTGTTCGGGGTGCTCCGCACGATCTACGCGACGCTCGCCGATCTGCCGCGCCCCGGCGGCCAGATCGCGATCATCGGCAGCGTGGCGGGCTGGGTGCCGCAGCCCGGCGCGTCGGCCTACGGCATGAGCAAGTTCGCGATCCGCGCGCTCGCGGAGTCGTTGCGCGGCGAGCTCGCGCCCGAAGGGATCGCGGTGACGCTGATCTCCCCGGGCTTCGTCGACTCGGACATTCGGCGCACCGACAATCTCGGCGTGCTGCACGAGCACGCTCCGGACAAAGTGCCCGCGTGGCTACGAATGCCGACCGAGCGCGCCGCGCGCGACATCGTCACCGCGATCCATCGGCGCGACCGCGAGCGCATCGTCACCGCGCACGGCAAGCTCATCGTGTTTCTCTATCGCCACGCGCCGTGGCTCGTACGCTGGGTGCAACGGCGCGGCGTCCACGCACGGTCGGAGCCGAGCCGCTGAGCGGCTTGACGGGCCGACCGGAGACGCGTGGCCGCAACCTACGCGCGCTTCAGCAACGGCTCGCGCTCGCGGAGAGCGGGGCTCACCGACACGATCTCGTCGTCGCTGCCGTACGGCGTGAAGCGCTTACGGTACTCGCGCGGCGGCACGCCGATACTTCTCACGAACGCGCCGCGCATCTGTTCTTCGTTTCTGAATCCGCAGCGCTCGGAAATAGGGCCGAGCGTCTCGTCCGACTCTTCCAACAAGCGCCGCGCGGCGTCGACGCGGATCGCCTCCACGGCCTTGCCCGGAGTGCGATTGCGCCTCGCCGTGTACACGCGTGCGAAGTTCCTCGGGCTCATGTGAGCGCGCTCGGCGAGAGCCTCGACGCTCAAGTTCGCCGTGAGGTTCTCGGCAATCCACCGCTCGAGCTCGGTGAGCTCGTCGGTGGCTGACTCCGACGGGCCGCAGCCCGAACGCCCGTGGCGCACGAGCCGCTCGTTCGTCGTTCGCGATCCCGGGGGTAACGAGATCGAAATCGTGGAGCGGCGGCCGCGCTGACGCTCGACGAGCACAGGCCCGGCGCTAGTCCTCGACCGGCAGCTCGGCGCGATCGATCACGAGCGTCTCGCGCGAAAACGACGTGAGCTCGACCCCGAGCTGCTCGCGCAACGCCTTCGCGAGCACCTCCGCTTCGCCCTCCTGCGCGCTCTGCTTGTCGAGAGCCGCGTCGGCCGACAGCGGCCGCGCGATCCGCCACTCGAGCGCGCCGTCGTAGAGCCCGCGCAGACCGCTGTGGTCGAGCACCGGGCGGCCGAGCGCGCGTCCCAGCGCGGCCGCGACGGCCGTCAGGCTCGTGCCCCGGAACGCGATCCGCCCCGGCGTCTCGTTGAGCTCGGTGACGGTGTCGGGCTTGCGCGGCACTTCGCGCAGCCGCGAGCCCGCCGGCAGGGACTCGAGCACGTACACGGGGTCGTTCTCGATGTGCACGCGCAAAGCGAAGCGCTGCTCGAGCACGTAGCGCAGCGCGCTCGGACCGTCGCCGCCGCCCGGCGCGAGCATCATCGTGATGTCGAAGCCGTAGCTGTCGAGCCACGCGGGCCCGCCGACAATCTGGTCGCCCGCGGGGCCGTACCTCGCCCACCCGATCAATTCCTTGAGGCTCGCGCGGCCGCTGAAGTTGCCTTGGGGGCGGCCGGGGAGGTCGAGAACCCTGAGCTCGCGGGTGCCGGACGCGCGGCGAATCGTCAGCGTGTCGAACACCGGCGTCGGCGCCGCGGCCGCGCGTGGTTGCGCGTGGCCCAAGCCGAGCGCGAACGGCGCGGCCAGCGCCGCGGCCAGCCAGCCAAATACGACTGCGCGCCGCGACCGGCGGAAGCGGTGCTCGCCCGCGGGCGTCATGATCCACGCGATTCGCCGTTTGAGGTCGCCGCCCGCCGCGGAGGCCGGCGCGGGGGCAGCCGCGTAGTGCCTGCATACTTTGAGGATGGTCTCGGCGTATGCGAGGCGATCGCGGCCCGCCGCGACGACCGCCTCGTCGCACGCTTGCTCGCGCGTGGCTAGTAATTTCGCGCCGATCCACCAGACGAGCGGATGAAACCAGAACGCGGCCTCCACGAAACCGTGCAGCGCGGCGGTAAAGTTGTCGAGGCGTCGGACGTGCGCGTGCTCGTGCTCGAGCACCGCCGAAAGCTCACGCGGCGACAGCCGCCGCTCGATGTCTTGCGGCAGCAGCAGCACGGGACGAAGCACGCCGAAGACGGCCGGAGCGAACGGCGCAGACAACGCCCTCACCGGGACCGGAAACTCGATCGGCAGCGGCGCCGCGCGCGCCACGACGGCCGCCACGCGCAACGCGCGGATCCACCGCGGTGCCGCGACGAGCAGCGCGCCGCAGGCCCAGACGATCGCGGCGACTGCGGGCGGAAGGTCGGCGCTCGACGCCACGGCGGCCAGGTGTGCCGTCCCCGCGCCGCCCGCAACGGCGAACGGCGTCGCAATGGGCTCGATCGCGGCGGCCCAATCGGACGGAAACGCGGGCCGCGCCGCAACGCCCGCGAGCGCCGCGCCGAGCCGTACGATCAGCGCAAAGGGCACGGCGATTTTCAACGACGCCGCGAGCCAGATCCAGTGCCGGAGACGCGCGGCGTCGTTGCGCAGCGCGAGAGCCGCGAGCGCGGCCAGCGCCGCGAACACGGTCGACTGCCACAGATGGTCGGCGACGTCGTGGATCACTTCGCGCCCCCCTGCTTCGCAAGCTCGCGCAGCAATTTCTCGGCCTCTCGCACGTCCTCGAGCGTGAGCTTGCCGGCGCCGATCAGGTGCGCCATGAGCGGCAGCGGGCGTCCGCCGAACAGCGCGAGCACGTCGTCGACGTGCTTGCCGTGCGCCGCCTCGCGCGAGACCAAAGCCTCGAAGATCAGCGCGTTGCCGACCTTCTTGGCGCGGCGCAGCGCCTTCTTGGCCTCGAGCCGATAGACCATCGTTTGCACCGTGGTGTAGGCCGGACGGCGCCGCTCGGGGAACCGCTCGTGGATCTCGCGCACGGACAGCGGTCCGCCGCGCCAGAGCGCTTCCATGATCCGGATCTCGAGCTTGCTGAGCTTTGACGTCATGTAGTCCATCCAACTACTCGTGTAGTCAGCCTACGGCGCGTGCGCGGTGTCGGTCAAGGCGAGAGTGTCCCGGGTACGCCGTGCACTCCTTTTCGATCACTTCCCGGTGAAGCGCCGCGCAGCCTCGGGATCGCACGCCTCCAGGGCAAGCTCGAGGTCCGGCCGGTAGGCCCATTGGGCGTCGCCGGCGATCGGCGCGGCGAGGAACTCCGGGTCGCTGAGCTCGAAGTGGTAGGCGATCCGCGTTCCGTCCGCGTTGCGGGTGAGCCGCTCGACGAGATGCTTCTGCACGCCCGACGGCACTCCGTAGGCGTGAGCCATCGCGCGCGGCGTGAACTGCACCGTGTCGACGACGAGCGTGTCACCCTCCCAGCGGCCGATGGAGTGGCCGTGCACGGACGGCGTCGCGCCCGCGTGGTCGGCGAGGTTCATGTGAATCGTGCGCTCGCCGCCGTCGTAGTCGCCGACGATGCTGATCGCGTCCTCGCCCGTCGTGATCCGCTTGGCGTCGAGAATGAACATGAAGTAGGGCGCCGGCGACCCCACGCACTGGAGGGCGGGCAGCATGGTCTGCTCGTCGAAGGCCGCGGCTGCGGCGGCGCCGGCCTCGGTGAGCGCCGGCTTCGGCCCCTGCGGCAGGAACGGCCCGATGAGGGCGAAGTTGGCCAGCACCGCCCAGGTCCCGTCGAGACTGGTCGCCCCCGTCGCGGGCGCCGCGGTCACGCTCGTGTATTCGCGGATGAGCCCCATGATGTTGATCGTGCGGTCGCCGTGCTGGAGAGACCCGAGGTTGAGGCTGCGGGCCCCGCCGCGCGCAGGGTAGCCTCGGAGCGAGACCCGATCGCCCGCGACCACGGTGTCGCGGGTCCAGCCGAGGCGGTACAACGCCGAGGGGCCGACGGTCTCGACCTCCCACTCGATCGTCCCGCCCGCGTCGGTCGTCTGCTGGACGCCGAGATACACGTGCGGGTTCGCCCACCGGACACTCGTGACTACGCCGTCAACGACGACCGTCTGGGTGGTGTCGAAGCGGGATGCGCTGTGATGAGCCCAGGCCGAGGGGACGCCAAGCACGGTCATGAGCGTCACTGCCGAAATGCCGAGTGCAACACGTCTGGAAATGATTCGCATGCTCTTCTCCTGATCCCGCGCGCGATAGTGCGTTGCGGTCAGAACAGATGTCGTCGCCCGACCTCCACACGGATGCAGGAGGGACTAATGTTTCTTGGATGCGCCGCCGAAGCGCACGAACAGCTGCGCCATCGCGGGCGCGACGACGAAGTACAGGGCCACCAGAGCCGCGCCGACGAGCAGAGCGCCCGCCGCCTCGCGCGCCGAACGGCCGGCGCCGGCGCCGATCGCGGCGATCACGGCAAGGACGACCGCGCTCGCGATCGACGCGTAGAGGCGCCGCCGGTACCGCGCGCGCTCGAGGCGCTCGAGCACTCGTACCCGGAACAGGGGATCGCGCTCGGCGGGAGAGTCCTTGCGCAGGAGCTCCGCCATTGCCTTGTGCAGAGGGTCCGTCATGGTTGCTCTCCTAGTATGCCGCGCAGCCGCTCGCGACCGCGCAGGACATGAGATTTCACGGTGCCGAGCGGGAGCCCAAGCACCTCCGCCGCTTCCTCGTGGGTAAGGCCGACGCCGAGGCACAGCACGACCGCCGCGCGCTGGTCGATCGGAAGCTCGGCCAGAGCCTGCTCGAGCGCGATCCCGTCCTCCGCCGGCGCCGACCGGCGGTCGTCCTCGGCTGCGGTTTCACGATAGGCCGCGTCCCGCCGCCAAAGCCGAAACCGGCGGCGATGGTCGTCCTTGGCCTTCCGCCAGGCGATCGCGAACAACCAGGAGCGCGCGCCGCCGCTTGCGCCCTTGTATGAGCCCGCATGCATCCAGGCGGCGAGAAAAGTCTCCTGAGCGATGTCGTCGGCGTCGGCCGGGCGCGTGAGACGACGGATGAAGGCTCGCACCGCCTGCTGGTGGCGATCGATCAGCGTGTTGAAGGCCCGCGCGGAGCCGTCCCGCACGGCGGCGAGCAGCGCTGCGTCGTCCTCGTCCATCTACTTGTCGGACGCGAAGAGACCCGCGATCAGCAACCCCAACGCGCCGACACCCCAGAACACGGTGGCAGCGCCGAAGACGTAGATCAGCGCCTGCGGCCCGCCGGCGTCGATGCGCCACCAGAGGATGCCGCCCGCCACGCACGCGGTGAACAGCATGCCCGTGAAGCTCTTCAGCAGCGCCCCGCGCCGGGTCCTCGCCCACTTCGGATCGCCTCCGCCGCTCGATCTCGCGAGCAGCTCGTCGAGCGCGGGCGGCGGATCGATTCCCTTTTCCGCATAGAGCCTCAAGAGCTCCAGCGTCTTCATGTGCCCCCGGTGGATGAGCGTCATCATGGCGGTGGCAAAGACGATCACCCACGCCAGGACGGCCACCCAAAACAGGTACCAGTAGATCTCGGGAACCTCGCCGTTCATTTAGACCTCCATCGCACGCACGATGCGAGCGGTTCACGTCTTAGTCGTCGCCGGGGCCACCTTCGGATGCAGCGGCCACGCTTGCGTGGTTTTCGGGCCGCTCTCGTACCACCGAGCGCGTGGGGAACGAGCCGCCGCGCGTATCATCGGTGATGCCGGGCACGGGTCGTTGCGACTCGCGCCGCCTGCGCGGGGGAGAGCGTCCGATGCTGACGACGATGGGGTGGACTCGGCGAGCGCGTCTCGTGGCGATTTGGGTGGTCGGCGTCGCGGCCGCGCTGCTCGAGCAAACCGGCAGTGCGCAAGGCAGCGGCCCGGCGCGCGATCGAGCCGGCGCCAGTATTCCACAGCTCGAGCCCGACCCGCTCTGGTCGCAGGCGCTGCCGAACCGGTGGGTCACCGGCGCCGTCGGCGGCATCGCGGTCGATTCGCACGACAACGTGTGGGTGTTCCACCGGCCGGCGAGCATTCCGGACGGCGAGAAGGCCGCGTCGCTCGCCCCGCCGCAGGCCGAGTGCTGTATCCCCGCGCCGCCGGTTCTCGAGTTCGCGCCGGACGGCAAGTTCCTCCAGGCGTGGGGCGGCCCGGGGCCGGGCTACGAGTGGTTCACCACGGAGCACGGCATTTTCGTCGACGACCGGGACAACGTCTGGTTGAGCGGCAGCGCGAAGGAAGACAACCAGATCCTGAAATTCACGACCGCGGGCAAGCTGGTTTTGCAGATTGGCCACGCGGGAAAGAACACGGGCAGCAACGACCGCGAGAACGTCGGCGGGCCCGCGGGCCTGTTCGTGTACCGCAAGACCAACGAGCTGTTCGTCGCCGACGGTTACTTCAACCATCGCGTGATCGTGTTCGACGCCGCCACCGGCGCATACAAGCGTCACTGGGGCGCGTACGGCAACAAGCCCGACGACGACTACCAGTTCCCCGCGCGCGCGCAGCTCGTGCAGGGGCCCGCGCCGCAGCAGTTCAACAACCCCGTGCACTCGGTGGTCGTCGCGAACGACGACCTCGTTTACGTCGCGGACCGGACGAACAATCGGCTCCAAGTGTTCAAGCTCGACGGCTCGTTCGTAAAGGAAGCATTCATCGCGCGCGGGACGCTGCAGGCCGAGGGCACCGTGCACCACTTCGCGCTGTCGCCGGACGCGGCGCAGCGGTTCCTGTACGTCGTCGACGGCTCGAACAAGACCGTGCGCATTCTCGACCGGCAAACCCTCGGGATCCTCGCCAACGTCGGCGGGCGCGCGGGACACAACGCGCGCGAGTTCTTCCACATCCACAGCGCGGCGATCGATTCGAAGGGGAATCTCTACCTCGGCGAGGTCAACAACGGGCAGCGGTATTACCGGTGGGCGTTCAAGGGGATGGGGCCGCCCGCGGCAACTCCGTAACGCCACTCACGCGCGGCGGGTCGCCGGGGCTAGACCTCGCGGGGCTAAGACTCCTGGTTCCACAACGAGATGACGAAGCGCAGCTTTCCGGAAATGCCGGGAGACCGCGGCGGTGTCTCGTCCGCGCTCGAGAACGGGATGTCGACCTCGACCTTGCTGCCGTCGGCCAGGGCTTTGGCGTCGACCGGAATCGTCGCTTGGCCGGCGTCTCGGCTCTGCCAGCTGTAGGCGACCTGCCACGGCGCGCCCTCTTTTGCAGGCAGCTTGAGCTCGATGACCACCGAATCGCGGTAGAGGTAGCCCCCCTCGAAATGACGATCCGGCCAGAACGTCTTGTTCACCTCGTAGTCCGGCGCGCGCACGGCGAGCATCATGCTGTACGAGAGCGTTCGGAGCTTCGGGTTCACCTTGTAGCGATTGGCGAGGAAGACCGTCGACAAGTAGATCTTGTCGGGCGCCGCGGGCGTAGCCTTTTTCAAGGCCGCATGGTCCCTGCACGCCACGGAGTCTTCCTCCGCGATCCGCCGCGTCAGGTACCACCTCTTGCCGCGCGGCGACGCGAGCACCTCGAACTGGTACAGCGCGTTGACCTTGCCGGCGGCGTCGTCCGCCTCGAGGGCCTGCGGGACGCGAACGCCGTGCACGTCCACCCAGAGATCCACGCGCACGTCGCCGAATAGAAAGCGCGCGAGGTTTTGGTAAGCCTCCTCGCTGTTCACGATTCCGTAGCGACCCGAATGCGAGCGAAAGCAATACGCGGTCGCCGACGGCGCGGAGACCTTGCCTTGCTTGTTCACGCCCCATACCGAGGCGTTCGAGATTCGCACGAGGCCGTCGCTGCCGTTGCCCGCAAACGTGCGCGACAAACCGGCGGCGACGTCGTAGTCGCCGCGACTGGTGCCGACCATGCAGAAGATTCGCTCCGAGGGAAACACCTCTTCCTGAATCCAGTCGGCGCGCTGAGTTTTCTTGTAGAGCGGCGCGATGTCGAGATACTCGGCCATCCGCGTCCTGTTGAAGTTGTTGGTGTCGTTGAGGCCCAAAAACGCGGGCACGTTGATTCCCGCCATCTCGATTCCGTTGTGCGGCGTGGCGTACGTGAAGAACTTGTCGACGCAGCGGCGCGCCTCGTCCTTGCCGAGCTTGGCGTTCTGCAGGAAGGCGCGGCACACGAGCCCGCCCATCGAGTGCGCCACGAGGTAGCACTTGAATTCCTTCGCGGTGACCTTGTTCTTCGGATTGCCGCACACGAGCTCGCGCACGCGCAGGATCAGGTCGCTCAAGCCTGTCGCGAATTCCTCGATTTTCGGCGTCTCGCCCGTGCCGAACAGCGTGGAGGCTTTGTCGTAATAGCGATAGATGATCACGGAGCTCGTCGCGATCTCCGCCGAGAAGTCCGGATCGCCGATGTCCACTCCGTCCTCGTAGACGTCCCCGTAACCGAAGTCGGACTGCAGCCGAACGAGCGGCGACTCGAAGATGAGCTTGCGAGGCGGCGTTTTCGGGTCGGGCGTGGCGCGAATGACCGTGGAGCCGAGATTGAAGCCGCAGAACGGATCGGCCGTGGTCTCGTCGATCTCGGTTCGCGACATCGCGTAGCCGCGGACGTAGATGATCGGCCAGCAATGGTCTGATTCGGACACGTTACTCTCCTACCGAAGTGCTACGAGGCGCGGTGGCTCTAGGCCAAGTCGCAAGGAACTTACTCTACGCGCGCGTGGGGACACTTTCTCAGTCGCGGCGCAGCGCGACCATCGGATCGACGCGCGTCGCCCGCAACGCCGGCACGTAGCACGCCGCGGCGGCCACCGCGGCGAGGAGCAGCACTATCGCGGCGATCGTGACCGGGTCGAACGGCGTGACGTGATAAAGGTCGATGCGGCTCGTCAGCAGGCGCGCGAGCCCGAGCGAGCCCAGGAGGCCCACGGCGAGCCCCACGCCGACGAGCCGCGCGCCGGTCCTCATGAACATGCCGAGCACTTCGCGTCGCCCCGCGCCGAGCGCCATCCTGACGCCGATCTCGCGCGTCCGCCGCGCGACGAGATACGACAGCACGCTGTAGATGCCGGCCATCGCGAGCGCGAGACCGAGCGCCGCGAATAGCGCGAACAGCGACATCGTGAAGCGCGGCTGGATCGAGTCTTCGGCGACCGCGTCGGACAGCGAGCCGGGGCCGCGCACGGGCACCTCGGGATCCATCTCGCG
>DASQOL010000158.1:0-2912 GCA_035644475.1 Gammaproteobacteria bacterium
GGTGCCGGCCGCATACGTCGCGCTCGACTCCTTGCCCCTGACCCCCAACGGCAAGCTCGACCGCCAGGCGCTACCGGCGCCCGAGGACACCGCGTACGCGCACCGCGCCTTCGAGCCGCCCGAGGGCGAGATCGAGCAGACGCTCGCACGCCTCTGGAGCGAGCTGCTCGGCGTCGAGCAAATCGGCCGCCGCGACCACTTCTTCGAGCTCGGCGGTCACTCGCTGCTCGCCGTGCGTCTGCTCAGTCGGCTGCAAGCCGAGCTCGCGGTGAGCGTGCCGCTCGCCGCACTGTTCGCGCACCCGGCGCTCGCCGAGCTCGCCGCCGCTATCGGTCAGCGGGAGCGCCAAGCCCTCGCACCGATCGTCCCGGTCTCGCGCGATGAGCCGCTGGCGCTGTCCTTCGCCCAGGAGCGGCTGTGGTTCCTCGCCCAGCTCGAGGGAGCTAACTCCGTCTACAACATTTGCACCGCGCGTCGACTGCGCGGACGGCTCGACGTCGCCGCGTGGCGAGGTAGCCTCGACGCGCTGTTCGCCCGCCACGAGGCACTGCGTTCGGTGTTCGTCGCCCGCGACGGCCGACCCGAGGTCCGGCTCCTCGCGGCCGACGCCGGCCTGCCGCTCGTCGTGCACGACTTGCGCAACGCGCCCGACGCCCCAGAGCAACTCGCCGTGCTCCAGGCCGAAGAGGCCGCGACTCCGTTCGATCTCGCCCACGGGCCGCTGATCCGCGCCCGCCTCGTGCGTCTCGGCGAGGAAGACTACGTGTTCCTCCTGACGATGCACCACACCGTCTCCGACGGCTGGTCCATGAGCGTGCTCACGCGCGAGCTCAACGCGCTCTACGCCGCGTTCCGCGAGGGACGCGAGGCTGCGCTGCCGCCGCTCACGATCCAGTATCCCGACTACGCCGCGTGGCAACGCCGGTGGCTCGCCGGCGAGCGGCTCGAGACGCAGGCTAACTACTGGCGAGAGACCTTGGCCGAGGTACCGACGCTGCTCGAGCTGCCGACCGATCGACCGCGGCCGCCACAGCAAGACTTCTCCGGCGCCGTCCTGCCGATCCGGCTCGACGCCGAGCTCACCGCGGGTCTCAAGCATCTAGCGCAAAAGCACGGGGCCACACTGTTCACCACCCTGCTCGCCGCCTGGGCTGCGGTGCTCGCGCGCCTTTCCGGCCAACAGGATCTCATCATCGGCTCGCCCACCGCCAACCGCGGCCGGCGCGAGATCGAGGACCTGATCGGCTTCTTCGTCAACACGCTCGCGCTGCGTATCGATCTGTCGGGCGAGCCCTCCGTTGCCGAGCTCATCGCGCGCGCGCAGCGCACCGCGGTCGCGGCTCAGGACCATCAAGACCTGCCCTTCGAGCAGGTCGTGGAGATCGTCAAACCGCCTCGCAGCCTCGATCGCAGCCCGCTGTTCCAGGTCCTGTTCACGCTGGTTTTGTGGCAGAACAACGAGCGTCCCGCTGCCGATCTGCCGGAGCTCGAGGTCGCACCGCACGCCACCGCGCTGCGTCAAGTCAAGTTCGACCTCGAGCTGACCTTGGCCGAATGGAACGGCACGATCGCCGGCGGTCTCAGCTACGCCACGGCGCTGTTCGACGCGGCCACGATCGAGCGCCACCGCGGCTACCTCGTCGCGCTGCTCCGTGCGATGGTCGCCGACGACCGCCAGCCCGTGATGCGCATCGAGCTGCTCGCGCCCGAGGAACGCACGCTGCTGCTGACGGAGTGGAACCGGACCGAGACGCCGTATCCCGCGCAACTCTGCGTGCACGAGCTATTCGAAGCGCAAGTCGCTCGCGCGCCCGAGGCGATCGCGCTCGTCCACGAGGAGCAGACGCTCTCGTACGGCGAGCTCAACGCGCGCGCCAACCGCCTCGCCCGGCACTTGGTCGCACTCGGCGTGCGACCCGACGACCGCGTCGGGCTCTGTGTCGAGCGCTCCCTCGAGATGGTCGTCGGGCTCCTCGCCGTGCTCAAAGCCGGCGGCGCCTACGTGCCGCTCGATCCCGCGTATCCCGCCGAGCGCCTCGCGTTCATGCTCGAGGACTGCGCACCCGACGTCGTGCTCACGCATGCCGCCGCGAGCGAAGCGCTCGAGACAGCGACCGCGAATCTGGATCGCGCGCCCGCGACGCTCGATCTCGTCGCCGACGCCGAGCGCTGGGCCCACGAATCCGCTACCGATCTCGATCCGCAGGCCCTCGGCCTGACCTCGCGCCACCTCGCCTACATTATTTATACCTCCGGCTCCACCGGCGCCCCCAAGGGCGTCATGGTCGAGCATCTAAGTCTCGCCAATTTCTTGCACGCCATATCGGGCACATTGAGTGTCTCCGCCCAAGATCGACTGCTCGCCGTTACCAGCATTTCATTCGATATCGCAGGACTAGAGCTGTATTTGCCGCTCGTCAACGGGGCAAATGTAGTTATTAGTGACAGTGCTGACCCATTTGCTCTGCGACGCACTTTATCCGCGCATCACATAAGCATCATGCAAGCCACGCCCGCAACGTGGCGTGCCTTACTGGATGCGCAATGGAAGCCGGCCCCAGACCTGACGATCCTGTGCGGCGGCGAAGCAATGCCATTTGGTCTTGCTCCTCGTCTTCTCGATAACGCTGACTGTCTATTGAACTTGTATGGCCCTACCGAAACGACTATTTGGTCGTCGTGCGACAACGTCTCGCTCCGAAACAACGCTCACCCAGCTCAAACCATCGGCCGCCCGATTGCGAACACGCGGATTTATCTGCTCGACGGGTATCGTCAGCCCGTGCCGCTCGGTGCGGCGGGCGAGATCCACATCGGCGGCGCCGGAGTCGCGCGCGGCTATCTGAACCGACCCGAGCTCACCGCCGAGCGCTTCATCGACAGCCCCTTCGTCAAAGGCGATCGGCTCTACA
>DASQOL010000159.1:0-18866 GCA_035644475.1 Gammaproteobacteria bacterium
CAATGCGCAGGCCGACACCTTCACGCTCAACGGCGGCACGCTCACGGGGGCCATCGACGGCGCGGGCGGCACGGACACCCTGACGGGCGGCAACGTGGCCAACGCGTTCGTCGTGACGGCGGCGAACGGCGGCACGGCGACGGGCGTCGGCGCCGGCTTCAGCAACGTCGAAAGTCTCACGGGCAACGCGCAGAACGACACGTTCACGCTGAACGGCGGCACGCTCGCGGGTGCGATCGACGGCGTAGGCGGCACGAACTCGCTGATCGCCGGCAACGTGGCGACCACGTTCGTCCTCACCGCGACGAACGCGGGCACGGCGACGGGCGTGGGCGGCTTTGCCAACATCAACAACCTCACGGGCGGCGCGCAGAACGACACGTTCACGCTCGGCGCCGCGCTCACCGGCGCCGTCCAGGGCCTCGGCGGCAACGACGTGATCCAGATCAATACCGGCGGCAGCGCGGCATCGATCGACGGCGGGCTCGGCACCGACCAGGTCAGTTACGCCGGGTCGGCGGGTCCCGTCACGATCGCGGTCACCACGCACACGAGCATCGAGAACCTCGTCGGCAGCGCGAGCGGCGCAGACGTGCTCCAGGGCACGACGGCGGCCGACACGTTCGCCAGCACGGCCGCAGCCGCCGGCACGGTGGCCGGCGTGACGTTCTCGTCGTTCGAGAATCTGCAAGGCCTCGACGGCAACGACACCTTCAACATCGGCCATGCGTTCGCCGGCGTCGACGGCGGCCTCGGCACCGACATCCTCGACTTCAGCTCGAGCGCGACGGCGCGCAACGTGACGCTGGCGTCCACCGTCGCTGCCGGCTTCTCGGGCACGGCCGTGGGTGGCGCCGACACCTTTGCCGGCATCGACGACCTGCGCGCGGGCGCGAGCACCACGGACTCGCTGACCGGCTTGAACGCGGCCAGCACGTGGACCCTCGGCGCCGCCTTGAGCTACGCGAGCGGCGGCAGCACTCTGCCGCTCGCCGGCTTCGAGGTGCTGACCGGCGGCTCGGCGGTCGACACTTTCAACGTCAACGCGAGCTCTACGGCAACGTTGAACGGCGGCGCGGGTAACGATCTCTTCGTGTTCGCCAACAACGTCACCGCGGGCGTCGTGGACGGCGGCGCGGGCACCGACGTGCTGGATCTCTCGGCTTACCAAACGGCGCGCAACGTGGTGCTCACCGCGGCGGGAGGCACGGACGGCTTCAACGGCACCGAGGCGAGCGTGACGCAGGGCTTCCGCAACGTGGACGACGTGCGCGGCAGCACGACGGCGGCCGACGTCATCACCGGCCTCGCCGGTGCCGCTCAGTGGCTGCTGGCCGGCAATACGGGGAGCACGTACACCTCGGGTGGCCGCACCCTCGCCTTCTCGAGCTTCAGCACGGTGAACGGCGGCAGCGGCGCGGATGGCTTCAGGTTCGGCGCCGGCACTCAATCCGGCAACTTCGCCGTGACCGGCGGCGCCGGCGACACGGCCGACGTGGTAGGCGCGTTCACGGTCAGCGGCGGCAACCTCACGCTGACGAACGTCCAGACGATCACCGACTCGAGCGGCGCGGTCGTCACCGCCGGGACGCTCACGATCACGGGCGCCACCGGCGGCGTCGGCTCGACCAGTGCCCCGCTCAAGACCAACGTCAACGCGGCAAACATCCAGGGCGGCGCGGTCGTGCTCGAGGAGCAGAGCGGCTCCGTCACGCTCGACATCGACTCCGGCACGGCCGCGGCCAACGTCAGAGTCGTCGCCGGAGACGCGGTCCTCGGGTTGCTCAAGGGCAGCGGCGTGACGGTCGTGACGAGCGCGGGCAGCATCGTGCATAGCGGTGCAGCGACGCAGGCCAACATCGCCGCCGGCAGCGCCAGTCTGACCGCCGTCGGCGGCTCCGTTGGTACCAGTGGCCAGGCCATCGTGTTCACCGCACCTGCAACTTCGGCCGGCATCACGCTCGACATCAACGCGGGCACGACGGTCAACGCGAGCGTCACGGGCAACGCCACTCTCGGCCAGATCAAGGGCAACAGCGTCACGGTCGCGGCGCTCGGCGGCGACTTGGTGCACGACGGCGACTCCGACGTCAAGGCTGCGACCGACGCAACGCTGAACGCGAGCGGCTTCGTGGGCCGCGATGACAGCAGCCCCGTGGTGGTGGAAGCGTCCGCGACCGGCCTCATCACGGTGAGCGCCGGGCAAAGGTACTCGATCGACAACGTCAACAACACGCTCGTGTCGGCCACCGGCGCGGGAACCTCCGTCAGCGCGAAGGTCAACAAGGCGATCGCCGCCGGTGTCGGCTCGGTGAGCGCCGCGGACGACCTCGTCACCATCGACTGGGCCGGCCTCGATCCGAACGTCGCCCTCGTCGACTGCCTGCAGCCGTGCGTGCAGCTGCCGGCGGATCAGTCGGAAGATCCGGGTCTGGCTCAGATCCGCGAAGCGACCAAGTTCTTGCTGATCCGCACGGACAGCGGCTGGAAGATGATCCCGGTCTTCCCGCGCGAGGCGATCGCCGCGAATTGATTCGCAGCGGGCGGCGGAGTCGCAACGACTCCGCCGCTCGACGGCGCGACGAGCGGGCTACTTGCGAGCGACGATCTCCGACTGCCCTTCGCAGAGCGCTGCGGCGTGCACGGCCTGGCGGTACTTCGCGCCGAGCTCGCGCTGCAAGCTCTCGGGCAAGCCGGTCACGAGCCCCTTGGAATACACCTCGGGGATGATCAGGCTCTTCGTCTCGGCGAAGTCGGTCATCATGAAGGAGACGCTGTCGGCCGTGTGGTCGAGCGCCGTCCACAGCCCCGGCTTGATGAATGGGTTGGTCCCGGCAATGTAGTCGCGAATCGAGAGCTCGGTTCCGTCGGCGCCGACGAGCGCGTACTCGAGGATCTCGGTGGTGCCGGACTCGTAGACACGAAACGTATAGTTGCCGCAGGCCGCGGGCAGCTCGTACTCGAACCGTGTCATCGGATAGAACTCTTGCACGGGCAAGCGGACGGCGCGGTTGCTGATGCTCTGCGCCTTGCCCGTCCGCTTGACGGCGGCGACGGTTGCGAGCACGTCAGCTTCGCCGCCGTACCGCGCGACGCGCGTCCAGGAGCCCTGCGTTTTTCCCCCGTCGAAGGCCGTGCACCCGGCAAGACTTACGGAGGCGATGGCGGCGAGACAAGCCGCGCCGACTAATGACGACTGCATGGATTCCCCGAACCGTCCCCGATGAGCGCCGAGTATACGCCGGAGGTGCGCGGCCCGAGCGTCGCCGATCGGCGACACGCGAGCGCCCTCGAGCCGGAGCTCGACGGCGTCAGTTCGTTACGGCGGCGGCGAGCTGCGGGACGACCGGGCAGCGAACCGCGGCCCGCACCGCCCGCTTGTATGCCATGCCGAGCTCGCGCTGAAGGCCCTCGGAATCGCCCGTCACGAGCGCCTTGAGATACGTGTAGGGCGGCAGGGGTGGCAGCGTCTCGCCGAGCTCCGCCCGCATGTACGGGATCGTGTCGGCCGTGTGGTCATACGCGCCCCACAGGCCCGGCTTGATGAACGGATTCGCGCCGAGCACGTAGTCGCGGATCAGGAACGTGGCGCCGTCCGCGTCCGAATATGCGAATTCCAAAATTTGGGTCCGGGCCGTCTCGTAGACCCGGAACGCATAGCCCCCGCACTCCGGCGACAACGCATAATCGAACTCGGCGATCGGCTCGTACTCGTCGAGGGGTAAATGCACGGCGCGACTGCTGAGCCGGCGCGCCTCGCCGGCGCCCTTCACGAGCGCGACCGTGGCCAGCACGTCGCGGCCGACTCCGTAGCGCCGCGCCGTGGCGGAGCCGATCCTACGGCCCCCGATCATCATGGGCGATCCCGGCGCCGGCCCGGCGAGCGCGCTCACGTCGCACGCTGCCGCCGCGAGTCCTGCCAACAGCCAGAGCGGAGCGAGTCCTGACTTGCGCATGCGTTGCTCCTTGCACTGCTCGGCTCAGCTCCCCTCCCTCCCTGCACCGAGCTCTCCTGCAATCCACATGCCAAGAGCCGCCCGCCAACACGCAGGAGTGCCAGCCAGGCCGCTGCACCGCCGGTCAGTCCAATCCCTTCTTCGGCGCCTCCTGCCTAGAACTTGAGGCCTGGGCGTTCGACTGCGTCACGGCTTCGCGTCGAGCGGCGGCAACCGGAGCCGCTGCCGAATCGCCGGCCGCACGGCGTCGACGTTCGTGAGGATGAGGTCCTGCAGGCGGTCGATGCCCTCCTGCCGGTCGGTCACCGGCTGGTCGAGCCAGACGGCGCCCGACGACATCAGCTCCGACTTGCCCCCCTTCACTATGTAAATCGCCATGTGCACGACCGCGATGAGGTCTTGGTCGCCCGACGTGCTGACTTTCTTCGCGAACTTCTGCATGTCGGCGTAGAGCTTCGGCGAGACCTCGTTACGCACCGACTCGAGCGAGGCGCCCGGCCCTACGGCCGCCGGCCGGAGCATCAGCACCGCCTCCACGCCGAGCGCCGCGAGCGCCTCGAGGAACCGGTCGTTACGCGCCTCGCGGATGTCGCGAACGATCGTGTAGCTCGGCACGGCGTCGTACTCGTGGGCGCGCGCCTTCTTGACCAAGCCGTCCTCGAACTGCGCGCGCAGCTCGGGATCCTCGGTGAGCGCCACGATCGCGGACTTGTAGGTGATGGGCTGTTGGGCGTGACCGAGGCCTGCGGCCAGCGTCAACGCCAACGCAACGAGAGCGGAGCGGATCGCCATGGGACCTCCGGAGGTTACCGTCAGGAGCATCGCCGCCCGGCGCGCGCCCCGGGATTGGACGATCGTCCCTCTTGCCCGTCGAGCCGGCGCTCCTATCATCGACGCTCTGGCGGCCCCCGGCGCTCACCCACGCGAAAAATAGGGACATGTTTGATTTTTCGGTCGCAACGGTCGAGATCTGACACGTCACGACGAAAAATCCAACATGTCCCTATTTTTCGGTCGGGAGGGGGCGCGGCTTGGGGGCGTCGCCGGGGCCGAGGACGGTGCCGTCGGCGAGCGTGACTCGCACGAGCGAGCCGTTCGGACGGCCGTCGAGCAGCGGATTCAGGACCACGACCACGCTGTCGCCGGGCATGAGCAACGTGCGCTTCCAGCCCGTGCGCGCCATCATGTTCGGGCTGCCGCATTCGACGCCCCACTGCGTGCTGTGTCCCTGCGCGTCCGACACGACAACTTGGATCCACGCGTGCGGATTCGCCCACTGGAAGTCCTTGACGACACCGTTGAGCGTCACCTGCTTGGTGCGGTCGTAGCTCGCGAACGAGTGGTGCGCGCCGGCGGGCGCCGCGGCCGCGAGCGCCCCTACGGCCGCCAACCCGGCGAGCGCCAGCAAGCGGTTACTGCTCCGCGACATCGCCGCTCTCCCGTGGGTTCTCGTCGCAGTAGTACTCGAGCACGTCGAGGTCGGGGCGCTTCTGAAAGTAGTGTTTGACCGTGAACGATTGCGTGTAGGTCTTGGGGTCGTCGATCGTGATCTCGTCCTCGAGGATCTCGCCGGCGGCGACGAGCCGCAGGTGCTCGATCACGTGGAGCCGGTCGCTCGCCGGCATCCGCGGCACGCGGTCGCCGGTGCTGACTCGGGCGTTCGAGCCCACGCCGTTCATCGCGCGCGCTTTGCCGTTCGTGCCCACGGTGTCGACGACGAGCACGTCGCCTTCCCACGTGCCGATCGAGTGCCCCATCCAGCTCGGGTCGAGATCTTCGGGGTGGCCGCGGCCATCCGTATAGATCCGACGCGGCAAGATGCTCGACTCGCGCAGGATCACAATCTGATCGGGCGCCTGCAGGAGCTCGATCGGGAACAGGCCGATCTCCCACATCTGGTAGACGGGGCCCACCGGCGAGCACGCGACGAAGTTGCTGTGGTCCGCGAGCCGCGCGGTCTCAGCCCGGCCCCAGTCCGTGAACGGCGGGTCGGACGGCCAGGGCGTGTTGGACCAGGGTGCCGGGCCGGCCGGGTTCTCGAAGCTACCGACAGGGAACCACACGCCCGTGAACCCGAGCTCGGTGGCTTTCGCGGACCCCGACGTCGGCGCGCGGGCGGCGACCTGGCCGGCGGACGCCGCTGAGGCGGCCGCGCGGGTGACCTGGGCCGCCCCAGCCGGCTCGCTGCCGGCGCCGCAGCCGCCGAGCAGCCCCGCCGAGAGCGCTCCGATCGACACGACGACCGCGTGCCACGTATGACGATTCATGAGACGCATCCCTCGCCCCGCTACGCATCTTTACGCGTAAGATTTGCGGGGGCTCGATGCAGCGATGGTACATCCGAGGCGCCGCTGCGGCGACCACCGCCGCTGGCGTGTAACCAATGCCGTCGGCCGCGCATCTAAGCTCCGTTCCGTATCGTTGTCGTGGGGGTTTCGTGCACTGCGATCGTCGAGGCTGCCGTCCACCCGGACGCCGGATCCCTTGAGCGTGCGCTCCCCGAGCACAGCGAGCGCCCTCGCGGCGTGGCTCGCGGCGGTCTGGCTCGCGCAGACGGGGCCGGCAACTGCCCAGTCTGCGAGCGCCGAGCCCGCGGCCGCCCAACCCGCGAGCGCCGAGCCGGCGGGCGTGGCGCGCGCGAGCGCCGACCTGCCCCGCCTGCCGCATTCCGACGCCAGCGTAGCCATCGACGGCCTGCTCGACGACGCCATCTGGAAGGAGGCGCTCGTCGTGGACCTAGTGGTCGAGACGAGCCCCGGCGAGAACGTCCCCTCTCCCGTCGAGACGCACGCCTATCTCGTCGAGGACGGCTCGCGGCTCCTGATCGCGTTCGACGCCCGCGACCCCGAGCCGGACAAGATCCGCGCCTACCTGCGTGACCGCGACAGCGCGTTCAACGACGATTTCGTCGGCATCGTCATCGACTCGTTCAACGACGCGCGCTACGGCTACGAGTTCTTCGTGAATCCGCTCGGCGTGCAGATGGACCTCACGCAGGACGACGTGGTCGGCAACGAGGACGATTCCTGGGACGCGATTTGGGATTCGGCCGGCAGGATCGGCGACCAAGGGTTCACGGTGGAGATCGCCATACCGCTGTCCCAGCTGCGCTTTGCGCGCACGACCGGCGACCGCGTCTGGGGCCTCGACGTGCTGCGGTTCTATCCGCGCTCGATGCGCCACCGGATCTCGAACAACATGCTCGAGCGCGGCCGTAACTGCTACATGTGCCAGTTCCAGAAGTTCAGCGGGCTCGCGGGCGTCGAGGCCAGCAAGAATCTCGAGATGGTGCCGTCGTTAACCAGCTCGCGCACCGACGCGCGTGCGAGTCCCCAAGGTCCGCTCGTCCACGGCGACAGCGAGACCGAAGTCGGCTTGAACGTGCGCTGGGCCGTTACGCAGAACCTCACCGCGAACCTCGCGCTGAATCCCGACTTCTCGCAAGTCGAGGCCGACGTCGCGCAGCTCAACGTCAACAATCAGTTCGCGCTGCAATTCCCGGAGTCGCGGCCGTTCTTCCTCGAAGGTGCGAGCTATTTCTCGACGCCGATCCAGGCGGTGTTCACGCGCACGGTCGCGGATCCCGACCTCGGCGCAAAGCTCACGGGGCAGCCCGGCGACAATGCGTTCGGCACGTTTGCGGCCAAGGACGCCGTCACCAACCTGCTGTTCCCCGGACCTCTCACGTCGCAGCAGACCTCGCTCGACGAGTCGAACGACACCGTCGTGGGACACTTCTCGCGCAGCGTGCTCGACAACTCGCAGGTCGGGGCGCTCGTGACGATGCGCCACGGTGACGACTACCGCAACGACGTCGCGGGCTTCGACGGCAGGCTCAGAATCACGGGCCAGCACAGCCTGCGCTTCCAGGTGCTGCACTCCGAGACGGAGTATCCCGAAGCCACCGCCACCAGGTTCTCGCAGCCGCTCGGCGCGTTCGAGGGCGACGCGGCGATGCTGCGCTACAACTATTCCAGCCGCGAGTGGTACGCGGACCTGCGCTACCGCTACTACGAGCCGGGCTTCCGCGCGGACTCCGGCTTCGTTGCACGCGTCGACATGAAGCAGACGCAGCTCGAGAGCGGCCATACGTGGCAGCGCGGCGAGCAGCGCTGGAGTCAGATCCAAGTCGGCCTGAACGGCACGACCACGGAGAACATGGCCGGAAAGCTGCTCGACCGCAACCTCCAGCCGTACGTGTCGTTCAGCGGGCCGATGCAGTCGTACATTCAGGTGGGCGGCGGCCCGAACAAACGCTTCTGGAACGGCGTGCTCTACGAGGGCAACGGCATGTTCCTGTTCAGCCAGCTGCGCCCGCGCGGCGGGATCAACCTCTCGATCAGCATCAACAAGGGCGACCAGGTCGACTTCGCGAATTCACGCCTTGCGGAGGAGCTCCGCGTCCAGCCGAACATCGATTGGAACGTCAATCAGCACTTGCTGCTGCGATTGCGGCAAACCACGTCGCGGCTCGACAGCAAGGACGGACAGAAGATCTTCGACGCGGATCTCACCGACTTCCGCGCCACGTGGCAATTCAACGTGCGCAGCTTCCTACGCTTCTCGGTGCAGCGGCAGCTCGTCGAGCGCAACGTGCCGCTGTTCGTCGCCGCAAACGTCAACGAGAAGACGCTGACGGTCGCGTCCCAGTTGCTCTACTCCTACAAGCTGAATCCGCAGACCGTGCTCTATCTCGGCTACTCCGACAACAGCTTCGAGGACGACCGGCTCGACGACCTCTCGCGCACCAGCCGGACGTTCTTCGCGAAGTTCAGCTACGCCTGGCTCCATTAAATAGGGACATGTTGCCTTTTTCGCGGCGCGGCGCCATTCGCCAGCCGTCCGCTGGCGAAAAATGAAACATGTCCCCATTTTCTAGGCGGTGGGGATGAGGCCTTGGCGCTGGAGCTCGCGCGCGGTCTTTTGGGCGGTTTCGCGGATCAGCTTGTCGACCGAGCTCGGGTTCGTGGACTTGCTCTGGCCGCCCCAGACGAGCTTGTTCTGGCGAAGCGAGTAGACCAGCGTCTCGATCGTCACGATCGTGTTGGTCCTGATGTCCCCGCCGACGACGGCGCCGCCGTAGGCGCCGCCCCAGCCGTACGGGTAGTAGCCGCCGTAGAAGCCGCCGTAGGTCGGCCCGATGTAGGTCACCGGCGTCGACACGATCTCCTTGTCCTTGCTCACGGGCCGCATCGTCACGGCGCCGTTGAAGCCCGCCGCCTCGAGGGCCGCCTTGACCTTGGCCTCGTCCTTGGCGTCCGCGTCGGGAACGATCATGTAGAGCGGCACGCCCATCACGCCGCGAGCGGTGAGCTCCCTCGCGAGCGCGTCTTCAGCCGCGCGGCGCGAGGACTGATCCTGCATCATCACGATCGCCGCGACCTTGGCGCCGGCCAGTTGCAGCGGCGTCGCGTCCGGAGCCTTCCAAGAGGAAACAAAGTCGCTCGTGGCGCAGCCGCCGAGCAGCACCAGGGTGCCCATCGTCACCAACCACTTTGCAGCTTTCATCGACGTACTCCCGTGTGGAGAGGCCGCGCCGGCGGTTCACGCACGCGCACCGCGAGGTGACCGGACCGCGGCCGGATGGCGCCACTCTAGGAGGCGCCCGGCCGGGCTGCATTCGGATCAAAGTACTATTGCCAGCGGCTCAAGGCTGTGTCCCACGCTCCCGAAACGCCAGCAATGCGAGGCCGGCCAGGATCAACGCCATGCCGGCGCCCTCGGCGGCGCTGGGCCGCTCGCCAAGCTGCAGCCACGCCGCAAGCACGCCCACGATCGGCACCACCAGCGAGCTCAACGAGCTGATCGTCGCGGGCAGCCGCTGGAGGATGTAGAGCCAGAGCAGCGTCGCGACGGCCATGCCGGCAACGATGTTGAAGACGAGCGCGACCTCGAAGGTGCCGTTCCATTCGATCGGCCTTTCGGGGACGACGAGTGCCGCCCCGATCAGCGGGACCACGCCGTAGAACATCTGCCAGGTCGTCGTCGACAGCAGGTCGTCGCGGCTCTCGACGGGTATTTTCTTGAAGATGATCACGCTCACGCCCCACGACGCGCCGGCCGCCAGCGCGAGCACGCTGCTCGCGAGCGTCGCGTCGCTGTTCCACGGCTCGAGCACGAGCACGAGGCCCGCGAGCGCGAACCCGACCGCGGGCCACTGCCAGCCGCGCAGGCGCTCGTCGAGGAACGGCCAGCCGAACGCGATCATCCAGAACGGCATCGTGTAGGCGAGCACCGCGCTCTTGCCGGCGGCGCCGGCCGTTAGCGACCACGAGATCAGCCCGACGAAGCCGGTGGTCTGGAACAGGCCGAGCGCAATCGTCATTCCCACGTGGCGCGGTTTGAGAGGCACGCGCAGCACGATCAGCACGCCGAACAGCAGGAGCACGCCGAAGCCGCCGCGCAGCGCCGCGAAGTCGAGCGGGCCGCAATAGCGCATCGCGACCTTCATCACGACCCAGTTGTAGCCCCAGAGCAGCGCCATCAGCGCGAACGCGATGAGCGGCCCGCTCAGCGCTCGCGGGTGGGAATCGGCGGCGGAGACGTTCATTCGAGCTTCGGCGACCGTAAAGCCGCGAGAGCCTGAAGACTCACGGCCCGCCGGTCAAGGGCGGGCCGCTCTGTCCCCAGGGTCAGACCCTGGGGACAGAGTGGGGTCTGACCCGAGGGACAGAGGGAGTCAGCGGAACAGCGTCAGGTCGATCGAGTCGGCCATCGCCTTGTAGCCGGCGTCGCGCGGATGCAGGTGGTCGCCGGAGTCGGCCGTCGCCGCGAACTTGCTCGGCGCCGCCGCGTCGCGCGTGGCCTTGTCGAAATCGATCACGCCGTCGTAGGCGCCGCTGGTGCGGATCCACTGGTTCAACGCTTGGCGCTTCGCCTCGCCCTCGGGCGTGCAGTAGGCCGCGCCGTCATACGGCGTGAGCGTCGCGCCGATGATCTTGAGGCCGCGCGCATGCGCGCGCTCGATGAGTTGCTTCTGGCCCGCGATGAGGTCGTCGGCGCTCGGGTTCGCGTCGTTGCGCGCGACGCCAATGTCGTTGATACCTTCCATCACGACGACGTGCGTCACGCCCGTTTGCATCAGCACGTCCCGGTCGAAGCGCGCGAGCGCGCTCACTCCGGCGCCGTCGCCGAGCACGCGGTTGCCGCTGATGCCGGCGTTGAGCACGGCGACGCTGCCGCCGCTTTGCTCGGCGAGACGCCGAGCCAACCCGTCGGGCCAGCGGTTGTTGGTGTCGACGGTGGAGGCTGCGCCGTCGGTGATCGAGTCGCCGAAAGTCACGACCGCGCGCGTGTTGGCGCTTGCCGGCACCTCAACCCGGGCCAGCAGGAACCAGGAGCGGGTCTGTCCCGCGACCTTGAACCCGGGCTCGCCCGTGTGGTCGCCGGTCTCGGAGAGATAGTTCGTCTGCGAGGCGCCGCCGTGCGTGGTGACCGGCGACGGGCTCACGCCCAAGTCGCCGGGTACATAGAGGTCGATCACGAGGTCGGAAACCGGCGCAACCTTGATCGCCACGGCGTCGCTCACGAGCGTCGCGCCGGCCAGGATCGTCGCCTTCGACTTGCCGGCGAACGTCAGCGGCTTCACCGAGCCCGCCACGACGGCAGCGTCCTTGTCGCGCAACCCGACGTCGGCCGCGCCGATCTCGAGCGGCGCGGTGCCGAACGCGTTGCTGAGCACCACGCGCACGCGATCGCCGCCCACGCTCACATGCACGATCTGCCTCAGCGTCTGGTTGGTCACCGTGAAGGGAGGGGGGCGCGGCGGCCCCGCGTTGCCGGCCGGCGCCCCCGGCGGCGGGCTGGGCCGTGGAGCCGCGCAGGACGCGCCCACGGCGGCGGGGTTGCCGGGAGGAGGACCGCCGGGGCCGCCGGGCCCTGCCCCGGGCTGCGGTAACGGCCGCGCGACGAGCGCGGTGGCCCAGGTCGCGACCCAGCGCTCGGACGCGCGCTGTTGGCTCGACGCGGGCGACACTACGAGCGCAACGAATCCGGCGGCGAGCAGCGTTCGCAAGCTCGCCCGCGCGATAGCAAGAAGCATCATGGCAGGCCCCCTTTTTGTAGCGCGCACTCCCCGTGCGAATTACTTTCAGACTTGAAGTATCGGCGCACGATTGAAACGCGCACGGGGCTGCCTGTCAACGCCCAAGCGGCACCGCGTATACTCGACGCTACATGGCGAGCGACCTCGACGAAGACACGCAGGCGTTCCTCGTTCAGCTCGACACGCTGTCCGAGCGCCTTACCCCGCGCCGCCGTCCACAGGACGCGAACGAGCCCACGTGCTCCCCCCGCGAGCTGCGCGTGCTCGGCGCGCTCGGCACGGACGGGCGCATGACGATGGCCGCCGTCGCCGCGCTGCTCGCCGTGCCCCTGAGCACCGCCACGTACACGGTGGACCAACTCGTCGCCAAGGGTCTCGTCGAACGCAAGCAGGCGGCCCGCGACCGGCGGGTGATCGAGGTCGGATTCGGGCGGCGCGGCAAGACCCTCAATCGTTTCGTCGTCGCGACCCGCCGCTCCGACGCGGGCGCCATGCTCGCCGCGCTCAGCGCTCGCGAGCGCACGGAGCTGCTGCGCCAGCTCGCCAAGATGATCGACAGCCAGCCACACCTCGAGGCCGCCCCATGATCGAAAACCACGCTCTCCGTTCCGCCCGCACGGCGCTCTGTGCCGCCGCGCTCCTCACCGTGCTGCCGGCCGCCGCGCAAGCCCCGTCGGGCGGCGCGAGCCCCGCGCCCAAGGCCTGGACGGCCGCCGAGGATCACGCGGACATGCTCGCCCGGCTCGGCATCCGCGCGTTGCGCCCGGGTCCGAGCGGCACCGAGTCCGCGCCCAATCATGCGAACTACGACGAGAGCCTCGCCAATCCGTTCCCGGTGCTGCCGGACCCGCTCGCGTCGAAGAGCGGCGCGAAGGTCGCGACCGCGGCCGCGTGGTGGAGCGAGCGGCGGCCGGAGATCGTCGAGGATTTCGAGCGCGAGGTCTTGGGGCGGGTGCCGCGCGTGACGCCGGCCGTCGCGTGGAGCGTCGCCGAGACGCGCGAGTGGCTCGTGGGCTCGCGGCGCGTGGTCGGCCGACAGCTCGTGGGCCGCGTCGACAACGGCGCGTTCCCCGCGATCTCGGTCGAGATCTGCATGACGCTCGTAACGCCCACCGACGCGCGGGGCCCGGTGCCGGTGATGATCATGTTCGGCGGCGGCCTGTTGCCCGACGCGTCCGGCGCGCCGCCGTCGCCGTTCGGCGGTCCGCCCGGGCCCGGTTGCCGGCCGAACGCGAACGCGGCGCAGCGCCCCGCGCCGCCCGCTCCTCCGCCCAACGTCGACCGACCTGCCGACCCGCCGGCCACCGAGCAGCTGATCGCGGCCGGTTGGGGCTACGCGTCGCTCTCGCCGACCACGGTGCAGGCCGACAGCGGCGCCGGCCTCACGCGCGGCATCATCGGTCTCGTGAACAAGGGCGAGCCGCGCAAGCCCGACGACTGGGGCGCGCTGCGCGCGTGGGCCTGGGGCGCGTCGCGCGCGCTCGACTATCTCGAGACGCAGCAGAGCGTCGACGCACAGCGCGTCGGCGTCGAGGGCGTGTCGCGCTACGGCAAGGCCGCGTTGATCGCGATGGCGTTCGACACGCGCTTCGCGGTGGTGCTCGTGGGCTCGTCCGGTGAGGGCGGCGCGAAGCTGCACCGGCGCAACTGGGGCGAGGCCGTCGAGAACCTCACGGGCGGCGGCGAGTACCACTGGATGGCCGGCAATTTCCTGAAATACGGCGCAGCGGACGCGACGTTCGGCAGCATGAACGCCGGCGATCTGCCGGTTGACGCGCACGAGCTCATCGCGCTCTGCGCGCCGCGGCCCACCTTCATCAGTTACGGCGTGCCCGAGCAAGGCGACGCGAAGTGGCTCGACCAGCAGG
The DNA here is from genome assembly GCA_035644475.1 of Gammaproteobacteria bacterium. Lineage (GTDB taxonomy): Bacteria > Pseudomonadota > Gammaproteobacteria > Steroidobacterales > Rariloculaceae > FEN-1219. Next base: position 13,869 of record DASQOL010000159.1, read on the forward strand.
GCAGCTACATGGCCGCGATCGCGGCGCAACCCGTGTTCCGCTTGCTCGGCGCCAAGGGCTTGGGCAAGTCCGACGACTATCGCGCGGAGAAGATGCCGCCGGTCGGCACGAGCCTCCTCGACGGCGCGCTTGCCTGGCGCCAGCATGACGGCGGCCACACCGACGGCCCGAACTGGAAGTACTTCATCCCCTGGGCCAACGCGCAGCTCGCCCGAAAATAGGGACATGTTGGATTTTTCGGCCGCGCCGGCGCTCGAGAGGGGCGTGACCGCTCCGCCGAAAAATCCAACATGTCCCTATTTTCGGGCGGACCGCTGCGCCGAAAAAGTAACCTGTCCCTACTTTTGGCGCGCGGCGAGCGGCGACGGCGTCGCCAGCGGCAAGCGCACTCGCGCAATGCAGCCGCGCGCGCCCGCGCGGTTCTCGAGCGCGACCTGACCGCCGTGGTTCTCGACGATCTCGCGCGACAGCACGAGCCCGATACCGGTGCCGCCGGGCTTGGTGGTGAAGAACGGCACGAACAAGTTGTCGGTGCGTGCGAGCCCGGGCCCGTCGTCCTCCACCTCGACCACGAGTCGCCCCTCCTCCGCCGCCCAGCGCACGCGCACGCCGCCCGCTTCGCCGGCGGCCTCGACGGCGTTGCGGATCAGGTTGATCAGCACTTGCTCGATCTGGTCGGCGTCGATCGCGAGCCGCACCGCCGGGCTGTCCTCGAGCGTGACGCGGCTGCCATGCAGCGAGGCGACCCGGCGCACGAGCGCGCCGAACTCCGTGTCGCGGCGATTCGGCTGCGGCAAGCGCGCGAGCCGGGCGTACGCGCCCATGAAGCGCTCGAGCGATTCGGCGCGGTCGTGGATGATCGTGAGGCCCGAGTGGGCGTCGTCGCGCCAATCCTCCGGCGGCGGCTCGCGGTAGATCAGCTTACGCAGCGTGCCCGCCATCGACTTGATCGGCGCGAGCGAGCTGTTGAGCTCATGCCCGATCACGCGCACGATCCGTTGCCAGGCTTGGCGCTCCTCGTCTCGCAACGCGCGGCTCAAGTCCGACATCACCAGCAGCTCTTGCGCCTTGCCGCTCTCGCGAAACGTGCGGCGACGAACCTCCCACCGGCCCGCGCCACCGGGGAACACGTGCGCGACGATTCGGCCGGACGGTTCGAGGAGCATCGCGAGCAGCCCGAGCTCCCCGGCACCGCGGCCCACCAACTCTTCGGGGGTACCGCCGAGCAAGCCGGCGCCGGCGCGGTTGACGAGTCGCAAGCGCCAATCGGAGTCGAACGCGAACACCGCGATGTCCACGTCCCCGATGATCTTGTGCAGTAGCATGCCCGCCTCGAGCGCCTCGAGGCGTTGGGTATAGAGCGTGCGCGAGAGCGTGTTGACCTCCACCATCACCTCGCCCAAGGCGTCCTCGGGGTCGACGTTACGGCCGCGCATCGAGTAGTCGCCCTCGCGCAGGGCCTCGAGCATGTTCGCGAGCGATTGCAGCGGCCGGATCGTGTGATGCCGGACGGCCGCGAGCCCGATGCCCACCGAGACGCTGATCAGCGAGAAGACCGTCCAGCGCAAGGCCGTGCTCGCGTCCCACGCGAGCAGCAGCAGACCGCACGCGAGCCATGCGGGGACGACGGTGACGAGAACGAGCAGCTGCACCCGGTTTTGGAACCGGACGCGGCGGCGCTTCATAGCTCCATCTTCTCGAGCCGCCGATAGAGGGCCGAGCGGCTCATGCCGAGCTCGTCCGCCGCGGCGACCACGTTGCCGTCGTGACGCCCGAGCGCCGCGCGGATCGCTTCCTCTTCGATGGCCTCGAGCGTCATCGGCCGGCGGTCGGCTGCGGCGGGCGCGGTGTCGAGACTCAAGTCGGCGGGTCCGATCTGAGCACCGCGCGCCATCAGCACCGCGCGCTCGATCACGTGACTGAGCTCGCGCACGTTGCCCGGCCACGAGTAGCGGCGCAGCGCGGACAACGCAGGTTCGGTGAACGTGACCACGTTCTTTCGATAGCGCTGCGCGTGGCGCGCGAGAAAGCGCTGCGCGAGCCGCACGATGTCGTCGCCGCGCTCGCGCAGCGGCGGCAAGCGGATGTGGATCGTGTTGAGCCGGTAGAGCAGATCGCCGCGGAACTTGCCCGCCGCGATCTCGCCGTCGATATCGGCATTCGTCGCGGCGAGCACGCGCACGTCCACCTGCTGCGTGCGCGACGAGCCGAGCCGCTCGAATTGGCCGTCCTCGAGCACGCGGAGCAAACGCGCTTGCTGCGGCACCGGAATGTTCGCGATCTCGTCCAGGAACAGCGTGCCGCCGTCGGCGAGCTCGAAGCGTCCCACGCGGTCGTTCTTCGCGTCGGTGAACGCGCCCTTCACGTGGCCGAACATCTCGCTCTCGAACACCGTCTCCTGCAGGCTGCCGATGTTGACCGTCACGAGACTGTGCTCGCGGCGCGGCGACGCCGCGTGGATCAGGCGCGCGATGTGCCCCTTGCCCGAGCCGCTTTCGCCCGTGATGAGCACGTTTGCGTCCGTGGGCGCAACGCTCTCGATCGTCTCGAGCACCGGCCGCATCGCGGCCGACTCGGCGATGAGCTCGTCGCCACCGGCGCCGGTGAGCTCGCGGTTTTGGGCTTCGAGCGCCCGCGTACGATTGAGGGCCTGGCCGAGCGCGACTTGCATGCGCAGCACGCTCAGGAGGCGGTCGTTGTTCCACGGCTTCTCGATGAAGTCTTGCGCGCCCCGGCGCATCGCCTCGACGGCGAGCTCGATGCTGCCCCAGGCGGTCATCACGACCACCGGCGTGGTGGCGTCGAACGAGCGGATCTTCGCGAGCGCGTCGAGCCCCTCCTCGCCCGACGTCGTGTCGCGCGTGTAGTTCAGGTCCATGAGCACGACATCGGCGGGCCGCGCTCGGAGCGCGCCCAAGAGCGTGTCGGTGCGCGGGAACGTGTCGGTCGCGTAGCCCTCGCCTTTCAAGAGAAGCCGCAACGACTCGAGCACGTCGTGCTGATCGTCGGCGATGAAGACTCGGGGTGGGCGTGCTGGCATGGGATGTCTACGTATTGATAGTTAAGGTGTGGTGGCCGCGCAAGTGGGCGGCCGACGAGGATCGCGTCACTCGTGGCGCAACGCCTCCATCGGCGCCACGCGGGCGGCGCGGCGCGCAGGAAGATAAGCGGCGGCCGCCACCACGGCGCCGAGCACGGCCACGGCGGCGGCGAGCACACCGGGATCGTAGCCGGACAGGCCGTAGAGCAGCGAGCCGGCGCCGCGGCCGGCAGCGATCGCGACCACGAGCCCTACCGCCATCCCGACCACCGCCATTGCGCCGACCTGCCTCACCACCATGGTCCGCACCTGACGCGGCGTCGCGCCGAGCGCGAGCTTGAGGCCGATCTCGCGCGTCCGCTGCGCCACGTTGTAGGCGAGCACGCCGTAGAGTCCGACCGCCGCGAGCACGGTGGCGAGCGCGGCGAACGCGGCCGACAGCAGCTGGCCGACGAGCCGCCCGCGGCTCGCGCCGAGCGACGCGCGCAGCGCCATCTCTCCCGAGCGCGCCACGCCGCGCGCGAGCAGCAAGTTGGCGATGTTCGCGCAGGCGATCAGCAGCACGAGCGCGGTGATGCCGAGCAGCAGCGTCAACGGCGTCGATTGGTCGCGCAGAAAGCTCTGGCCGAGTGCGCCCGGCGCGAGCGTGATCGTGCGGCGGCGAAATTGCTCGAGCATGTCGGGCGGCATGTCGCTGTTCAGTGCCACCTCGACCTCGTTCAAGATTCCCGAGTACAGCGCATTGATCGATGCGGCCGCCCGCTCCATCGAGCCGCCGCTACCGAGCCGCGCGAACGCATAGACCCAGTACGCGGTGCGCGTGTCGTCGTCGCGTCGGTACGTGGGCTGCATGAGCCAGCGCATCGTGAGCGGCACGTACACCTTGAAATGCACGCCCCAGGTGGTGCCGAAGAAGCTCTCGGGGGCCACGCCGACGATCGTGAGCGGCTGGCTGTTCACGCTGAGCGTCTGTCCTATCGCGCCGGGATCGGCGCCGAGGTAGTCGCGCCAGTAGGCGTAATCGAGCACGGCGACCGCTGACTCGCCGACGCGCGGCTCGTCCTCGGGTCCGATGAGCCGGCCGAGCGCGGGCCGTACGCCGAGCACCGAGAAGTATGCGCCCGACACCAGCGTGCCCAAACCGGGAGTCGCCGCGCCGCGGTACGACAGGTTCGCCTGGAATAGGCCGTGTCCCGCAATGCCGGCGAACGCGGTCTGCCGCGCCTCGAGGTCGCGGAACATCGGGTAGCTGAAGATCTGGTCGCAGTAGCCGGTCGCGTTGCAGATGGTGGTGCCGTACTTCGGCCCGGGCGCGCCGAGATTCACGAGCTGCTCGGGTGCCGCCACCGGCAGGGGCCGCTCGAGCACCTCGTGGTAGATCGAGTACATCGCGGTAGTCGCGCCGAGGCCGAGCGCGAGCATCGCGATCATCACGAACGAGAGCGCCGGCTGTGCGAGAGTGCGACGCAATGCCTGCCTGAGCTCGTTCATCGTCGCGGCCGCCCGCTACTCGCGAAACGCACGCCCTCCGCGGAGGGATTTCGCACCAATCTTGTGCGAAAGTTTCCGCGGAAACTCGGTCCGGATAGCTTCCGCCGACGACAGCCCGGCTCGCGCCTCGAGCGGGGTGCAACGGGTGGCGGAGCCGCTCACTTGAGCTTCTTGTCGGCCGAGATCCAGCCGTCGGCGAGCTCGATGACGCGCCGGCTGAAGCCGGCGACGCGCTCGTCGTGCGTGACCTGAATGATCGTGGTGCCGCTCTGATTCAGGCCGCTCAGCATCTCCATGATCGCCTCGCCCTGCCGCCAGTGCAGGCTGCCGGTGGGCTCGTCGGCCAGGATCAGCCGCGGCTCGGCGATGATTGCGCGCGCGACGGCGACTTGCTGTTGCTGGCCGCCCGAGAGCTGCGTCGGGTAGAGGTCCTTCTTGCCGACCATCTGGAAGCGGTCGAGGGTCTC
>DASQOL010000160.1:0-7072 GCA_035644475.1 Gammaproteobacteria bacterium
TTCCGCTTCGCGCTGCTGTTCCTTGATGACGGTGGCCATGTCGTTCTCCTCGGCAGAAAAAATAGGGACATGTTTGATTTTCGGACGTCGATAGGTCGGCGAGCGCTTCGCCGAAAATCAAACATGTCCCTATTTTTCGACCAGTCCCAAAAGGCGCCCGGTGTGCAGGGCGATCATCAGCTCCTCGTTGGTGGGCACGACCCACGCGGAGACGCGCGCTGTTTCGGTGCTGATCCGCGGCCCGTGCCGCTCGTTCGCGGCCGCGTCGAGCTCCACACCGAGCCATGCCGACGCCTCGCAAATCCGCTTGCGGATCTCGGCCGAGCGCTCGCCGATGCCGGCCGTGAACACGAGCGCGTCCACGCCGCCGAGCACGGCCGCGAACGCGCCGATCTCCTTCGCCGCGCGATACACGAAGTAGTCGACGGCGAGCCGCGCGTCGGGCTCCTTGCTCGCGAGCAGGTCGCGCATGTCGTTGCTCACGCCCGAGATGCCGAGCAGGCCGGATTGCTTGTAGAGCATCGTCTCGACCGCCTTGGGCGTGAGCTCGAACGTCTGGAACAGATGCAGGATCACGCCGGGGTCCACCGACCCGGGGCGCGTGCCCATGCAGAGCCCGTCGAGCGCCGTGAAGCCGAGCGTGCAGTCGACGCTCTTGCCGTCCTTCATCGCGCAGAGGCTCACGCCGCTGCCGAGATGCGCCACGATCACGCGGCCGCGCGCGATCGCGGGCGCGGCCTGCGGCAGCGCCCGCGCGATGTACTCGTACGAGAGCCCGTGGAAGCCGTAACGCTGCACGCCGGCGTCGCGGATCTCCTTCGGCAACGGCACGAGCTCGGCCACGGCGGAATGGCCCCGATGGAACGCCGTGTCGAAGCACGCCACCTGGGGCACGCCCGGCATCCGCTCGAGCAGCGTTTCGATCGGCGCGAGATTGTGCGGCTGGTGCAGCGGCGCGAGCGGCGTCAAGGCGCGTAGCTCCTCGAGCACTCTCCCCGTGACGACGATCGGCTCGGCGTAGCGCGGCCCACCGTGCACGACGCGATGGCCCACGCCGAGCACCTTCGCACGCACGTAACGCGTACGCAGCCACTCGGCGAGCGTGTCGAGCGCGCCGTGCGCGTCGCGGACTTGCTGCAGGTCCTTCTTGTCGAGCGCCTTGCCGGCACCGTCGTCGGCGGAGAAGCGCGCCTTGGTGCCGATGCCTTCGATCTGACCGTGCACCGCCGCGCGCCACTGCGCCGCGGGCGAGCGCTCGTAGACGCGAAACTTGAGGCTCGATGAGCCCGCGTTCAGCACGAGCAGGTACTCGTTCATCGGCGCCCGCCTGCGTTCACGCCGGCTTTTCCCCCGCACCCCGGCGCGCGTGCGCCGCGCGCACCGCGACGGCGCAGCTCGCGATCCGCGCGCGCACGCTGTCGGCGCGGCTCGTGAGGACGATCGGCACGCGCGCGCCGAGCACCAGCCCGGCGCTATCGGCCTTGGCGAGGAACGTCAACAGTTTCGCGACCATGTTGCCGGCTTCGAGGTCGGGCACGAGCAGGATGTCGGGGTCGCCCGCGACTTCCGACTCGATGCCCTTGATCTGCGCGGCTTCCTTGCTGATCGCGTTGTCGAACGCGAGCGGGCCGTCGAGCGCGGCGCCCGTGATCTGCTTGCGGTCAGCCATCTTGCAGAGCGCGGCCGCGTCGATCGTCGCGGGCATCTTCGACGTTACGGTCTCGACGGCGGCGAGAATCGCGACCTTCGGCCGCTCGATGCCGAGCGTGCGTGCGAGGTCGACGGCGTTTTGGCAGATGTCGACCTTGTCCTCGAGCGTCGGGGCGATGTTGATCGCCGCGTCGGTGACCACCAGCACCTTGTGATAGGTCGGCACGTCCATGACGAACGCGTGGCTGATCCGGCGGCTGGTTCGCAAGCCCGTCTCGCGCGCGACGACGGCGCCGAGCAGCTCGTCGCTATGCAGGCTGCCCTTCATCAGGATCTCGGCCTTGCCCTCGCGCACGAGCGCCACGGCCTGCGCGGCCGACGCGTGGCTGTGGGGCGCGTCGACGATCTCGACGTCGCTCAAGTCCACCTTCGCCCGCGCCGCGACCTCGCGGATCTTCGCGGCCGGTCCCACCAAGATCGGCTCGATCAAGCGCGCGGCGCGCGCCTCGATCGCGGCCGTGAGCGCCGTGGCCTCGCACGGATGCGCGACCGCGGTCGGCACCGGGGCGAGGGTGCGGCAGGCGGCCAGCAACTGCTCGTATTTCCCCAAGATTCTGCTCCTCTAGGCCATGGGGGCCGTGACGGGAGTGGCGGCCGGGTTCGGCCGCGCGGCCGTGCCGGTTTCCTTGAGGATCAACGCGAGCACGATCGCCACGGCCACGCCGTAGAGCAACGGCTGGAACGTGAGCTGGTAGTGCGCGAGCTCGAGGGGCGCTCCCGCGGCGACGCGCTGCAAGAGCCAGCCGAATACCGGTCCGAGCAACGCGCTGAAGGTGAAGTTCAAGAAATTCACGACGCCGGTCGCCGTGCCGCCGAGCTCGGCGGGGTTGGCTTCCTTGATCACGGTGTACGGCAGCATCGCCGCGCCCGACGCGATGCCGGTCGCGAGGCCGAGCGCGTACGGCGGCAGCACGTCGGCCGGGCCGTAGAGGATCCACGCGAGACAGCCGAGCAGCACGAGCGCGCCCGCGACGATCACGGGCTTGCGGCGGCCGAGCCGATCCGACACGAAGCCGAGCAGCGGGCAGCCGATGATCCAACCGAACGGCACGCTCGCCGAGCGCAGCACCGCGCTCGCGTAGTCGAAGCCCTGCGCGTCTTGCAGATAACGCACGCCCCACGTCATGTCGAAGATCGTCGTGGGGACGAACAGCAAGCCCGCGATGATTCCGCAGAGGATCGATTGGGGGTTGCGGAACACGATCGCGAGCCCGCGGGCCGCGCCGCGCAGCCGATCGTCGTGCTCGGCACGCCGCGGCGTCGCCGTGGAGGGAGGCGCGGCCGGCCGCGCGGGCAGCAGCACGTAGAGCAGCGCGGCGATCACGAGGCCCGCGACTCCCATGCCGAGCCAGAACGCGTTCCACGGCGCGCCGCCGGCGATCAGCGGCCCCACGAGAAATTGACCCGCCGAGCCGCCCGCCATGCCGAACATCTGCGTGGCGCCGATCAGCGTGGCCGCGCGCGACGCCGGGAAGCTCTGGGTTGCGATGTAGGCCGCGCCGATCAGCGCGAACACCCCGCCCGCGCCTTGCAGAAGCCGTCCGGCGCTCGCGATCCCGGTGACGCCCGTGGCGAACAGCAGCGCGCCGACGCCGACGGCGGCGGCGCCGATCGGCACGACGCGCCGCGGCCCGAGGGCGTCCATCGCGACGCCCGCAACCAGGCTGAACGGCGAGTAGGCGTAATAGAAGAGCCCGACCATCGACGCGACGCCGAGCGCCCTCAAGCCGAACGCGTCCTGCAGCTCCGGCATCATGACGGCCGGCGCCGAGCGCAGCATGTACTGATAGAAGTAGTAGACCGCCGCGATCAGCCAGGCCCCCATGGCTGCCGCTGCGGCGGTCTTTGCGGAGGCCTTCATCGAGGGGTTCTGCCGCGGACCGTGCGAAGGCCGTTCAGCAGAGCACCACCGACACGGCGAGGCCCCCTTCCGACGTCTCCTTGTACTTCGAGTTCATCTCGCGCGCCGTGAGCGCCATCGCGTTGACCGTGGTGTCGAAGTCGAGCCGCCGGTTCGCAGGGATCTCGTTGCTCGCGATCATGAAGCCCGTCCAGGACTTCACGGCGCCGTACGCGCAGCGTTCGATGCACGGCACCTGCACGAAGCCCGCGACGGGGTCGCAGGTCATGCCGAGATGGTGCTCGAGCGACGACTCCGCCGCGTTGGCGACCACTTGGTTCGACTGATCGTGTGCCTGCGCGAGGAAGGCCGCGCCCATCGCCGACGCGACGCCGATCTCGGCCTGGCAGCCGCCCTCGGCGCCCGACAGCGTGGCGTTGTGCTTGCAGAGATAACCTACCGCCGCCGCGGCGAGGAAACCGTCGCGGATCTTCTGCTGCGGCAGGTTGCGGCCGCCTTCGCCCACGGCGTAGACCAGCGCCGGCATCACGCCGGCCGAGCCGCCGGTGGGCGCCGTGACCACGAGGTGGCCGCGCGCGTTCTCCTCCGAGCCCGCGAGCGCGTACGCCGCGACCACGCCGAGACCGCGCTGCTTCTCGTACGTGTCCTGCATCGCGCGCTTGTAGACCTCGCCGGCCTTCGTCTTGAGCTTGATCGGTCCGGGCAGCGTGGCCGTCGGCGCCGCGAGGCCGGCCTTCACGATGTTGACCATCGCGGTCGACACCTTGTCGATGAACGCGTTGATCTCGGCCTCGCTCTTGCCCGATACCGCGACCTCGTTCGCCATGATCGCCTGCGCGAGCGTGATCTTGGCGCCATCGGCGTGCGCCTCGAGCTCCTTCATCGTCGAGTACGGATACTTCGGCGCGCCCTTCTTCGGCGGCTTGTAGCCCTTCCACTCGATGAAGCCGCCGCCCACCGAGTAGTACTCGAGCTCGTTCAACCCTTGCTCGCCGGCCATGAGCTTGCAGGTCATCGTGTTCGGGTGCGGGAAGTCGCCCTTCGGCGAGTCGTAGACGACGTCCTTGAGCGACACGTTGATGGTCTTCGCGCCGAGCTTCACCGGGAACGTCTGGTTCGGGTTCGCCGCGAGACCGTCCAGGAACGCGGGCTCCACCGTCGCAGGCTCCTTGCCGACGATGCCCGCGAGCGCGGCGCGCTCGGTGCCGTGGCCTTTACCCGTGGCGCTCAAGCTGCCGTAGAGATGCACTTTGAGCGCGGTCGCTTTCGCCAGCGTGTCGGCCGGCAGCTTCGTGCAGCGTTGATAGAAGTCGTAGGTGATCCGCATCGGCCCGATCGTGTGCGAGCTCGACGGTCCGGGCCCGACCTTGTAGAACTCCTCGAGCGTCGTCATCACGGGCTTCGATGCTTTCTTCACGACGTCGAGGTCGGGCGACAGCCTCACCGTGGGCGGCGGGGCCGTCGCCGCGGCGGTTCGCTCCTGCGCCGACGCCGTGCGGCCGGTCATGACCATGGCCGCGCCGATCACCGCGCTGCGCATGAGGAACGTGCGGCGGTCGACGCCGTCCGGCGCCGTGTCCGCGCCATCGAGAGGCAAGGTGGGATCGCTGCGGTTCGTCGAGGTCATTCCGGGTTCCTCCGTTCGGTCGATCGGGATTCGGACGCGCTCGCGGCGCGCCCTGCCCGAGAGCTTGGTGGCCGGTACCACGCTACCCCCCGGAATTCGTCTCGAAAATAAGCAGAACGGCCAATGCGTCGTTACGATTCGTGAACGTTGCCGATCGCCGGCGAGGAGCACGATTGGGTCGCTCGCAAGAAAGCATCGACCTCGTCTCGGCCCGACGTATAGAATTGCCGCGTGCCCGAGTGGCGGAACTGGTAGACGCAGTGGACTCATAGCGAATTTGAGCCCTCCGAGGGAAACCTCGAAGGTGAAGCCCGTCAAACTCGGCGAAGGCCCTGGACACGAGTCCGAGCTCACGCCGAGCCAAGCCCCGAAGCGCGCGCTGTGGGGAAGGTGTAGAGAGCAGACGGCGGGCACCTAAAGCCGCGAGGCTACGGTGAAGGCGTGCTCCAGACTACGAACGTCTCTCGAGCGAGCGGCGGCGGCGAAAGCCGAAGTAGCAGGAAAATCCACCGCCTAAACAGCGTGTCGGTTCGACTCCGACCTCGGGCACCACTCCTCTGCCCGCTCCGACCGTCACTTCAACGTAGCGGTTAGTGCGAGCGTCGTGCCGGCTCGAAAAGCTCGAGCGGATTGCCGTCCGGGTCCGCTATCTGGATTTGCTTGCCGCCGGGACCGGACTCCAGCTCGTTGCGGAACCGAACGCCGGCCTTCTTCAGAGCCTCGATGCAGAGCTCGAGATCATCGACCCGCAGCACGACCCTGTTCCACCCGCCCGGCTCTTGGCGCTCACCGCCGGGCATCGGGCGGGAGCCGGACGCCTCCGGTCCGCTGAGGAGAATGTTGAGCGCGCCCAAGGACACCGCGGCAAAAGCCGGCAGCTGTTGGTGCTCGAGCTTGAAGCCGAGCCGCTGGGTATAGAAGGCCACGGACCGTGCGACATCTCCGACTTGATAGCGGACGCCGTGAAATTGCAGCGCCAGGTCGTCTTGGCCCACACGCCGGGATGACCCGACGCTCCTGTCCTTCGCAGCTTCAGTCGATTTCGTCATGTCGGGCTCCTCGTCGGGTAATCGGTGCCTCGGGCGCTCGACGCCCACCTAACCGGGTGGACTGACCCGGCGGCGAAAAGTTGCCGCGGAGGACGAGTCGTCGCGGGGACGCTCAGCCGTAGTAGCTCGGTCAGTGCGCCGGGAAGAGCCACGCCGGCCGGCTCGCATCGAGCAGGATCAGCGCGATCAGACCGCCGGCGATCGACACGTTCTTCCACCCCGTCACGAGCTGCGGGAAGTTGATCGCGCCGCTCTGCATCATGAAGCGGAAGTGATAGAGCCAGCTGGCGGGCAGGAGGAACACGAGCCACGCGAGACACGCGAGCCAGACCCCGTAATCGAGGATCAGCATCGCCGCGCCGACGCCTTCGAGCACGAGCACGAGCGGCAGCACGACCCGCGGCAGCGGCACCCCAAGATGCGCCATCTCCGCGAGGTTGGCGCGGTAGTGAAACGCCTTGTGCAACCCCGCCGAGATCCAGATCCCGCAGGTCAGCACGCGCGCAACAAAATACGCGATGGCGGCGCCCGTCATGAGTCCCCCGTTGCCAAACGCCGCTAGCGTCGGGCCCAACGCCGCGCCAGTCAACGCCTTAGGCGAGGTGAGGCGCGGCGCGGTGATGTCTCAGTTTGGCCGCACGACACGCGTGAAGGCTGCGGCCGCCCCTCGGACGAGACGTGTGACGCCTGCGCCGCGGCGGTAGCGACGAGCCGAGCCACAGCGCCGAGAGCCGCGGAGCCCGGGCGCGCAGCGCCCGGGGGCGAGCCGCAGGCGAGCATCCAGAACGCGGCGGCACGCCGTCTCTACGAAGCGCAACAATTAAA
>DASQOL010000161.1:0-13514 GCA_035644475.1 Gammaproteobacteria bacterium
ACGGTCGACGCGGCGGCGTTGCGGGAATGGGCGCAGACCACCAGCAAGCTGCAGGCGGCCATCGATCACGAGCAGTCGCAGAACGGCCCCCGCTCGCGCGCGCTCATCGATCTCTACATGTCGCTCGGTCTCACCAATCAGGAGCACGGCGCGCAGGCCCTCGCGGTCGACGCGTTCCAGCTTGCGCTGCAAGCGAAGCGCGCGAACGACGGGCTATACACGCTCGATCAGGCGCCCATGCTCGATCTGCTCCGAACGAACGAGGCCGCGGTCGGTGACTTCGAGGCCGCGGGTCGACTGCAAACGACCCTGCTGCGGCTCGCGAGGGCGAATCCCGCGGATCCGCGAAGCGTGGCGATTTGGCACGAGTCAGGAGACCGGGAACTCGCCGCCTACGAGCGCTACCTCGCCGGCGGCCGTCCGGGGACCGTTACCGTCAGCGTCACGGGACCCATGGGTGGCGGTGGGGTCGCCGGCCCCCCGGACGGAGGCGCGCTCATGATGGCGCGCGGCAGCTACTTCGCGGCGATCCGCAGTCTCGTGCAGAGGGGCGACTTCGGGACCGAGGAGTTGCCGGCCCTCGAGCGCAACTTGCTCCACAGCTTCTACCTCGAAGTGGAGCGGAACCGCGACCGAGGGAACGGCGATTCGCAAGGGACGTTCGTTCTCGGCGAGCAGAGTTATCGGCGGTTGGCGGGCTACGTCGCCCTCAACGCCGGCACCCCGCTCGAGCTGGCGCGGGAGATCGTCGGCCTCGGGGATTGGCAGCTCCTGTTTTCACACAACGGCGAGGCGGTCGAGCGCTACGACGAGGCCTATCGGATCCTGGTCGACGCGGGCGAGCCGGAAGCGGTGATCCGCCAGCTCTTCCCGACCGACCGGCCGGTGTTGCTGCCGGCTTTTGAGCCGAGCCCGTTCGAGTCCGACGAGCCGCGGGCGGACGCCGGCTATGTCGACCTCACGTTCGAGATCAGCAAGTACGGCGTAGGCCGACGGATTCGAGTCGCCGACGCGTCCGGTGCCGAAGACGGCGTGGAGAAAGACGCCGTAAGTATGGTTGCCCGCAACCGCTTTCGGCCTCAGCCGACGGCAAGCTACGCACGTGAGGCGATCTATCGCGTGCGCTACCATGCCGCTCCATGACGCGTAGGCCTTTCGCGAACGAAGTAGGCTGTGATAGGTTTCGCGCCGAGTCGCGCGTCGCGCGCTGTTTTTTTCAGGGGAGAGGACCCGAGTAATGGCTAAAGCACCAACGAAATCAGAAATCCTGGCTCAGATCTGCAAGGACACCGACTTGTCTCGCAAGCAAGTCTCCGCGGTGTTCGACTCGTTGAGCGGCGTCATCAGGAAGAGCCTGCGAGGAAGCGGGTTGTTCACGCTGCCCGGCCTGCTCAAGATGAAGGTCGTGAAGAAGCCCGCAACGAAGGAGCGCGAGGGCATCAACCCGTTCACCAAGCAACCGACGACCTTCAAGGCGAAGCCCGCGTCGAAGAAAGTGCGCGTGCTGCCGCTCAAGAGTCTCAAGACGTTCGTGAACTGAACGCTCCGATCGACCGCGGATTGCGGTCGGCGGAACGGGAAGGCAGGGGCGGCGCGTGGGGCGCCGCTCTCGCGTCGGCTGCGGCTAGTGCGGCCGCCCGCAGTTGATTTCCCATGGGACGCCGAACTGGTCGGTGAGCCCGCCGTAGAGCGCGGCCCAGAACGTTTCCTTGAGCGGCATCCTCACGACGCCGTCGGCCGCGAGCGCTTTGAACACGCGCTCCGCCTCGGCCGGGTCGTCCAGTTCCAGCATCACTCCGAAACCCTGCGGCGGGCGGTAGCCGCCGGGCGGAAGGTCGGCGCCCAGCAGCTCGGTGGCGCCGATCATGAGGCGCGCGTAAAGGATCTTGTCGCGCCAAGCCGGCGGAGCGTCGGCCGCCATCGGCGAATCGCCCCATTTGAGCAGGAATGCGATCTTGCCCCCGAGGCAGCGTTCGTAGAGCTCGAACGCGGCCTGGCAGCGGCCGTCGAAATACAGGCTCGTCCTCAGGCTGATCATCGGGCGTCTCCGTTTTGACTGCGCGCATCGTCGTCGGCGGCGACCTCGTAGTCTTGTAGAGACGGGAGCTCCTTCGCGACCCACGCCTTCGGAGCGCAACCCGCGAGCGCGTTCCACTCGGCCGTCATGTGCGCCTGGTCGTGGTAGCCGCAGAGGAACGCGAGGGCGGCCAGTGGCTCCGGGCCCGCGTAGCGCGCGATCAGGCCGCGCAGTGCGGGATGCGGTAGTGCGACGGCGCTGTCGGCTCGAGCGTGGTCCAGGCTACTGCTCGCCGAGCGGCGCGCGGCCGTCTTGGGGAGCGTCCGTGCCGGCCGAACCCATGAACAGGCGGGAGCCGTCGGGCAGGATCAGGTCGCGCCCGTTGGCGCGGTTCGCGCCGCTCTTCGCGCGGTAGCCCACGATCGTGATCTCGGTGCCGGTCTTCACAGTGTCGCGGTTGAACCCGCGGCGCAGCAACGTGTTCGGCGTGGCGCCTTCGATCATCCACGCCGTGGTCGTGCCGTCCGGGTTCTTGACGTCGATGTGCAGCCACGAGTGCGGGTTGATCCACTCGAGCTTGGTGATGGTGCCATGCAAGGTCACGGGCGCGTTCGCGTCGAACTCCGCCGCGAACGAGTGATGCGCCGCCGCGGGCTGTGCCCCGACGCCGAGCAGCAGCACGCTCGCGAGCCCTGCCAAACGAATCGTCATTCGCCGTTCCCTCACTGCTTCTTCGCGGCGGCCGCCGCTTTGTCTGCGAGGCGCGCTTCCTCGAGGATGTTGCGCAGCCCATAGTTACCTTCGTGGCACGCGTACTCGTACAGCTCGCCATCGGAGGGCCGCAGGAAGTACGCGACGGTCCAGGGCTGTACCCACTGCATGGCGTCGTTGAACGTGAGCCTGAAGTCGATGCGATCGGGCGACACTTTCGTGTAGCGCTCCGTGAGGACGAGGTTCTCGCCCGAGCCACGATAGTTGGTCTTGCCGTTGAAGTTGCGCGACTCGACCACGAGCGTGTCGCCCTCCCAATGCCCGCGCGACTCGCCGAGATAGCTCCTGATGCCGCTGAACGGCGCGCCGTCGAGCGGGACGACGCGCGTCTCGTGAATCATCTCGTGCACGATTGCCACGTAGCCGGGCCCCTGGGTGATCCGGATGTTGTTGTTGTAGAGCGTGGGCAGGATCGTGGAGGGCAGGCCGCGGGTAATGCAGCGCTCGTAGAGCGGGCGGTCGAGATACGAGTCGACGCGGCCGCCGGCCGGTCCGGCGCCGCCGGCAGTGCGTGCTGCCGCGCCCTGCTGCTGGCGCGCCTGCGCCTCGGGCGTCAGCGGCGGCATCTTGCCGTTCTGCGGGTCGAGGATCAGCGACGTGCGCTTCGACTCGTCGACGTGGCGGCCCGGGTCGGTGAGGTACTCGGCGTGGACGAGGCCGGTCTGCACCGTAGTGTCGGGATTCTGGGTCATGCGCTTGGTTGCGCGTCCTTCCAGCTCGGCAATCTCCTCGTCGGTGTAGAACTGGCGGTCGCCGAGCTCGGGCCGGCGCTCCATCGGCGTGATCGTTCGGTAGTCCCAGACGCCTTGCAGGTCCGGGTCACCCCAGGACGTGCGCGGGACCTTGAACGCTGGCTTCTCCGCGGCTACCGCGGAGCGGATCTGAGCCTGGGCGGCAGACGCGGCAAAGCCGCCCACCGCAACCACGACCACCGTCAGTGCCATTACTCGCGTGCTCATCGCACCCCCTCCAACTGACCGTCGCGAAGATCGTAGCACCACGGCGCGGCCGGTGCGCCCCGCCGCGCGATTTCCCTCGGCGGAGGGCTCACGTACGCCCGGTTACTCGCTGCGGAGCGCACGCGCGGGCGGCGGCGTTGCCGCTCGCCAGGTTTGCCCGCCGACGGCGAACGCGGCGACGACCAGGGTCAGGGCGAGGCAGGCCACGAACGGCCAGGGCGTCACCTCGATCGGGTCGGCGAACTGCATGAGATACCCGCGGGCCGCGAGATACGCCGCCGGCCACGCGACCACGCTCGCGATCAGCACGGGCAGCGCAAAGCCGCGCAGCAGCAGCGAAACGATGCTCTCGGTCTTCGCGCCGAGAACCTTGCGCACGGCGATCTCGCGTGCGCGCCGGCCGACCACGAGCAGTGCGAGGGCGAAGAGGCCCACCGTCGAGATCAGCAGCGTGAACAGCGCGAGGCCCACGAAGCCCTGGTTCACGCGCATGTTCACCTCGAACGCCGACTGGAACAGCTCGTCGACGAAGCGGCGGCTCGGCGCCACGTTCGGCGCGAGACGTTTCCACAGCGCGTCGATGTCCGCGACCGTCCCGGCCACGTCCTCGCGTGCGATTCGCACTACGTGGAAATTCGTGTCGCCCGCGGGCAGGTACATGCTCGGCGCGTGCCCGCCGGCCCAGCTGAAGATGTTGAGCCGCCGCGGGGCCGCGATTCCGACGATCTCGTAGGGCCGGTGAGAGCCCGCGGCGTAGACGACTTCGCCCACTGCGCTTTCCGGCGTCGCGAAGCCGAGCGACGCGGCGAATTCGGGATCGACGACGATTCGCAGCGGGGCCGACGTCGTTGATGCGTGATCCGGGTCCGGGTCCGGCCGGTCGCCGCGGTCGGTGTCGAGCCCGCGTCCGGCCAAGATCGGGATCTCGAAGGTCGCGAAGAAGTCGTCGCGGACTCCATACAGTAGGGTGAACCGGGGTATTGCCGAGGCGTCGGGCGTGCGCGAGACCAGGTCGCCGGCTCCGCCGATCCAGGGCGCCGAGCTCAACTCCGTTTCCCCGCGCACGCCGGGCAACCGCAGCAGCTCCGCGCGCAGCGTCTCGGGAGCCACGCCCGTGAGCGCCGCGTAGTTCTCGACGACGAGCAACGGGTCGCTCGTCGTCGCGAGGCCGGTCCGCTGCAGGTGCCGGTTCTGGAGCCAGCTCACCGTCATCGCGATCAGCAAGAAGCTCGTGACGAAGAACTGCGCCCCGACGAGCGTCGTCGATAGGAAGCGCGGGCCGAACCGCGCTACGCCGCCGTGCAACGCGAACACGGGGCGCGTGTGCGCGAGCGCGACGGCCGGCAAGATGCCGGCGACCACTGTCACGGCCGCGACCAGAGCAACCGTCGACGCCCACGACCGGGCGTCCGCGAGCAGCGCCAGACGCACGTCGACGCCCGTTGCGGTTTGCAGCGCGGGTGCGATTGCCGCGACCGCGCCGATCGCCACCGCGACCGCCGCCGCCGTGAGCAGCGCAGACTCGACCAGCGACTGCGCCATCACCTGCGGCACCGTCGCGCCCAGCGCTCGCCGCACGCCGACGTCGCGCGCGCGGAACGCCGCGCGGCCGATCGCGAGGTTCGCGTAGTTGATGCAGGCCACGGCGAGCACGAGCCCCGCAAGCGTCCACAACACCGCCGCCAACGGAACGCCGCCGCCGATGCCGAAGGCGCCGTCGGTCATGCGCTCGAGAACGTCGCCGACGGGCATGAGACCGAGCTCGAGCTTGATCTCGGCGAGCTGCGCAGCCGGCACGTGGCGTGCGACGAACGCGGGCAGCTGGTCGCGGAGCTCGCCGGCGCTGAACGAGCCGTCGGCGGGCAACAGCACGTAGGTCAGCTCGAAGCTGGGTCCCCAGTATTCGGGTGCGGTTGACGTATCCCGGCCGAAGCGCGTCCGCTGTACGTTCTCGTAGACGTCGCGAGACGTGAGCGCGTCGAACGGAAACTGTGCGCTGAACGACCGTCCCATGATCGACGGCTCGGGAATCGCGCTGACGACGCCCGTGACCGTCACGTTCGAGGCGCCGTCGTGCACGATGTGCTTGCCGAGCGCGCTGTCCGAGCCGAACAGCTGCTGCGCGACGCGCTCGGTGAGCACGACCGACAGCGGGCTCTCGAGTGCCCGGCGAGGATCGCCCTCGATGAACGGCAGGTCGAGGATCTCGAGCAGGTCGGCATCGGCGGCGAAATCGGTGATCCGGATCGAGCGGTCGCCGGCGACGTACGACGCACGCGCGTTCACCTGCACGGCGCGCGCCACCCGCTCGATCTGCGGGAAGTCGGTCTGCAGATAGCGCGCGACGTAGTGCGAGGTGAAGGCTTGCTCGAACGGCACGGTGCCGTCGCCGAAATCGCGCTTCGACGTGACGACGTAGGTGCGGTCCGACTTTGGAAACTGCTGCTCGGCGCGCTGCCAAAATCCCACGAATCCCGACACGATCACGAAGCACACGAGCCCCAGCGCGAGCGTGAGGACGTTGAGCAGCGCGGCCCCAGGCGAGCGGCGGAAGTTGCGGAGCGCGAGCGACACATAGTGACGCAGCATCACGGCACCTCGGTGGATCCACCCGCGCCCTAGCCTACCGGATTCCGCGTTTGGTGCTAACTTACGGGTAGGCACACGGAAGAGGGCGGCGATCATGCGGTTTCGAACGTTTCTTGCGGGCCTCGCGCTTGCGGGTTTCGCCCAAGCCGCGGCGGCGCAGGGCGGCGGACTCCGGGTGCTGTGCTCCAACGGCATGAAGGCGGTCGTGGACGCGCTGCGGCCGCAGATCGAGCGCGACCTAGGCCGGCCGCTGGCGATCGAGTTTGGCACTACGGCCGCGCTCCGGCAGAAAATCGAGTCGGGGGCTGCCTTCGACGTCGCGATCTTCACCACCGAGGCGGTCAACGATCTCGCCGGCAAGGGCACGATCGCGGCGCCGTCGGTGGCCGCGCTCGGCCGGTCGGGCATCGGCGTCGCAGTACGGGCGGGCGCCAAGAAGCCCGCGATCGGGACCACGGACGAGCTCAAGCGAGCGTTGCTCGACGCCAAGTCGATCACGTGGGTCGGCGTAGGCGCGAGCCGGCCGGGGATCGAGCGCATGCTCGAAACGCTCGGCATCGCGAAAGAGATTCAACCGAAGATCACGCTCGCGGCGACGGTGGACGAAGCGAACGACAGCGTCGCGAGCGGCCGGGTGGAGCTCGCGCTCACGCTGAAGAGCGAGATACTGCCGGCGAAGGGGCTCGCGTACGCGGGGCCGTTGCCGGTCGAGGTCCAGAGCTACGTGTCGTTCGCGGCAGGCGTGGCGGCGCGCTCGGCGGCGGCGAAGGACGCGGCCCGCCTGGTCGAGAGCTTGCACGCGCGCGCCGCGGCGGCCACGTATAAAGACAAAGGCATGGAGCTCGCGATCGCGCGCTAGCGAGCACCGAAGCAGCATTGCACCGCGGCGAACCGCCCGGTTTGCCGGGGCCGGATCGCGCCGCCGCACGCGCCGCGTGTCGAGACTCGGTTACGCTCCGCACGTATACTCCGGCAAATCGTGCATCGAGCAGGGGGAGCCGGCATGTCGAGAGTCATAGGGGCAACGTTCATTGCCCTCGTTTTCGCGGCGCCCGCATGGGCGCATCACGGCTTCGGCCGCTTCGACCCCACGAAGAAGGTAACGCTCGAAGGCGCGCTCACCGGCATCGACTTCGTGAATCCGCACGCGTACCTCTACTTCGACCAGCCCACGGCCGACGGCAAGGTGCTCAAGATGCGTTGCGAGATGCGCGCCGCCACGGTGCTGCGTCGTTCCGGCTGGTCGCCCGAGATGTTCGTGCCGGGCAAGCACGTGGTGATCAACGGCAATCCGCACCGCGACGATCCGTCGTCGTGCTACATCGAGGAGCTCACGATCGGTGATGCGCCGACGTTGAAGCGCTACGAGCAGCTCACCACGGCGACGCAGACGGTGCCCAAGGACCGTCCCGCGCGCACCGCGACCGGCGAGTTGAATCTCGCGGGCGATTGGGCGCAGGAGCAGTATTTGATCGCGCGTCCGCCGACGGGGCGCGGCGGGCTCGTGCCGAAGAGCCAGGTCGCGGGCGTCGAGGCCGGCACGGTGAAGGTCGAGGACCTGCCGCAGAACGGCTGGGGCGCTCGGCCCGTGATGTTCACGCCCGCGGGCCAGGCCGCGGCCGACGCACTGCGTGCCAAGCCGCCGAGCGACAACGCGCGCAGTCGCTGCGAGATCACGAGCGTGCTGTTCGACTGGGTGTTCGACGGCCCGATCAATCGCATCGCGCAAGCCAAGGACACGATCACGATGGAGTACGGGCGCGGGTTGAAGCGCACGATCCACATGAACCTGAAGGGCCACCCGACCGGCGTCGCGCCGAGCCGGGCGGGCCACTCGATCGGCCGCTGGGACGGCGACGTGCTCGTGGTCGACACGGTCGGATTTGCGCCGGGCACCATCGCGGGCAACGTGTCGAGCGACGAGAAGCTGCACGTCGTGGAGCGCTTCGCGCTGGACCCGAAGACGCTGGCGCTGCGGCGCGACTACGAGGCCGAGGACCCGACGTACTTCACCGACAAGTACGCGGGCTACGACATCGTGATGCCGGCCGACGCGCCGTATGCCGAAGACAAATGCGAGGACCTGACCTACCGCGACTACTCGAAGGAGACCGCGAAGTAGGGGCTCGGCGCGCGGACCCCGAACGGGTCCGCGCGCGTTCAACACAACGGCAATAGGGAAGCCCGCCGTGCGAGCGGGTGAGGGGGGAGCACGATCATGAAATCTCTGCGAACACGTTTCGGCACCGGGGCGCTGCTCGCCGCGGCCATCGGGCTCGGCGGCATCGGCGCCGCGAGCGCGCAACAGCCCGCGCAACAGCCCGCGCAACAGCCCGCGCAACAGCCAGGTGCCGCTCCGGGCGGCCAGGCGCCCAGGGCGCAAGGCGCCCCGCCGGGCGGCGGCGCACGCGCCGGCGGAGGCGGCGGCGCACGTCCGCAACTCCCCCCGCTCGGCGACGGGCCTTGGGACTTGCAGACGGAGAAAGAGAAGATCCACGTCACCGTGGTCACCAAGGGCCTCGACCACCCATGGGGCATGGCCTTCCTGCCGGACGGCGGCATGCTCGTCACCGAGCGTGCGGGCCGGCTCCGCCTCGTGAAGAAGGACGGCAAGCTCGACCCGACGCCGATCGGCGGTTTGCCGAAGATGCGCACGGCCATACTCGGCGGCCTGCTCGACATCACGCTGCACCCGCAGTTCTCGCGCAACCACTGGGTCTACTTCGCGTACTCGAAGCCGGACAAGGACAAGGATTTCATCGCCACGACGGCCGTCGCGCGCGGCAAGTACGACGGCGGCGCCATGCTCACCGACGTGCAGGACATCTTCGTGGCCGACTCCTGGTACGGCTCCGAGGAAGCGGGCAAGAACAACCGCTGCTGCGGCCAAGGCCCGGCCGACGGCAGCTACGGCTCGCGCATCGTGTTCGACAAGGCCGGGTATCTGTTCGTCACGATCGGCGACCGCAACTGGGGTGAGAAGGCGCAGGACCCGACGTCGCACATGGGCAAGATCGTGCGCATCAAGGACGACGGCTCTGTGCCGAAGGACAACCCGTTCGTCGGCAAGGAAGGCTACAAGCCCGACATCTGGACGCTCGGCCACCGCAATCCGCTCGGCCTCGTCTTCAACTCGAAAGGCGAGCTCTGGGAGAGCGAGTTCGGGCCGCGCGGCGGCGACGAGGTCAACAAGATCGAGAAGGGCAAGAACTACGGCTGGATCCTCGTCACCAACGGCGCCCACTACAACGTCGACCCGTCGAAGCACGGCGGGGAGCTCGGTACGAACAACGTGCTCGGCATGACGGACCCGGTGCTGTTTTGGGTTCCGTCGATCAACCCGGGCAATCTCCTGTTCGTGGAGGGCAAGAAGTTTCCGGAGTGGCGCGGCAACATGCTGATGGCCGCGATGACACGCTCGCTGCTGCGCGCCACGTTCGACAAGGACGGCAAGCCGACCGGCCAAGAGCGGATGCTTACCGAGCTCAATCAGCGGCTGCGCGACGTGCGGCAGGGGCCCGATGGGCTCCTCTACATCCTCACGGACGAGACCGCCGGCGCGATGCTGAAGATCGAGCCGGCGAAGTAACAGCGGCGTCCGTGCGCGGTCTGCGGGCGCTCGTGCCGCCGCCGCGCTACGGGATCGCGTGCCGGACGAACTCCTGGGGCGGGGGATCGCCCCACTGATTACTGAGCCCTATCTCGATCGGATGTAGGCCCGCCGCAGCGTGCACGTTCAGCACGTCGCTGTCGGTCCAGTGCTCGTGCACGCGCCGCCAAGGGTCTTCCCAGTAGTCGAAGACCTGGCTGCCGAGCAGATGCCGGCCGACTCCCCACACGTGCCGATACTTGCCGCGCTGCTTCAGGAGCTCGTGCCCCACCATGAGGTCGTCGAAGCTCTGCACCTCGAATGAGATGTGATTGAGGCCCGCGTTCGGCGATTCAAAGCAGAGCAGCGTGTGATGGTCGACGAATCGTTCGCCGCGGTCGCACCGGTTGAACGACGCGACGACGTTGTCGGCCGAGCCTTCGTAAACCTCGTCCGAAGCGAGAAGTCCCAGCGTTTCGCGATACCAACGAATCTTCTCGAGCGCGTTCGGCGCCATCAGCACGGCGTGCGCGATGCGCTTCACGTGCGACGGCCGGCGTGGCTCGAGACGCAGGAACTCGCCGCTGCGACGCAGCTTGTCCGACCCGGTGTTGAGCACGAGGACGGGCGTCGGCAGGGGCGCGAGCTGCTGCATACCGAAGACGACCTCGAGCGGATAGCCGAGCGGGTCGGTGAGCCGAACGCGCTGACCGCCGCCGGGCTCGTCGGCGTGCTCCACGCCGCTCGCGCCCGGCGCCCCTGCGACGCGCTTCAGGTCGTCCTCGCTTTCCACGTAGAACGCGAGCCCGATGAACCGCGAAGGTCCGAGATGCGTGACGTGAATATGGTGCGGTGCGTCGGTGCCACGCATGTAGAGACGGTCGTGCGTGCGCTCCGTGCGCACGAGACCGAAGGCCGTGAGGAACTCTTCAGCCTCGTCGAGGCTCGGCGACTGCAAGCGCGCGTAGGCGAGGTCCGACACTTTGACGATGGGCATTGCGAGTCGCTCCGGCGTAGCGGTTCGGTTGGGATTATCGCGTATCCGACCGAGGGAGCTCACCTTCCTGACGCAAGCCGACTACTCGCCAACGCGACGTGTCATCGCGCCGATTCGCCCGTTCATCGGGTGATTCGGCCTTTCGTCCGCCTTTCGTTGCGAGCTATCCGAAATGCGCCACATGCTCGATCCTCGATCGAGAGGAGACCATCATGTCTAGTGCACGAGTCGTGTCGGGACTGGTACTTGCGGCGGCGTTTGCGTCCCAGCCATTTTCTCTCGCCGCGGCGCGAACAACGTTCAGCGAAACGATTGCGCCGATCTTGTACGAGCATTGCGTCACCTGTCACCGCCCCGGAGAGATCGGGCCGTTCTCCCTGATCTCTTACGAGGAGGTGGCCAAACGCGGCCCCAAAATCGTCGAAGTCACCGTGTCGCGACACATGCCTCCGTGGCACCCCGCGCACGACGCGGGTGCGTTCGTCGGCGAGCGCCGCTTGAGCGACGAGGAGATCGCCGCGATCCACAGCTGGCTCGACGAGGGCATGCCGCGTGGCGATCCGGCGCGGATGCCTCCGCTGCCGCAGTTCCTCGATGGCTGGCAGCTCGGGGAGCCCGACCTCGTGCTCGAGATGCCCGCGGCGTTCGAGGTTCCGGCACACTCGCACGACGTCTATCGCAACTTCGTTCTGCCGACGGGATTGAAGGAGGACAGATGGGTGCGCGCCGTGGAATTTCGTCCGAGCGCCCGAGCCGCGGCGCATCACGCGTTGTTCGCCTACGTGAAGCCGGGAAGCTTTGCGGCCCGTGACGGCGCCGACGGCCAACCTGGTTTCGGCGGCAGCATGGCGGTGGGCTTCGTGCCGGGACAAGGTAGCGGATCCCTCGGGGGCTGGGCCGTCGGCGGCCGAGGCATGGTGCTGCCCGAGGGCTTGGCATTTCCGTTGCCCGCCGGCACCGACTTCCTCCTGCAGATGCACTTTCACTCGATGGGGAATGCTGTCCGGGAGCGCGCGCAGGTGGGTCTGTATTTCGCCTCCGGCCCGGGCAAGCCACTGGCTTCACTCGAGCTGCCGGCGTTGTTCGGTTTCGGCGCTGGCATCGATATCCCTGCCGGGGAGTCGCGGTACGTCGTTCGGGACACGTTCACGCTGCCCGCCGACGTCATCGTGCACGCCGCGTGGGCCCACGCCCATTACCTGGGCAAGGAGTTGAAGGTCGAAGCGACACTGCCCAACGGGTCGACGACGCCGCTGTTCTCGATCCCGAGCTGGGACTTCAACTGGCAGGAATTCTATGTCTACCGGCAAGGCGTTATGCTGCCGAAGGGGACGCGCGTCGATGCCACCATCCGCTACGACAATTCCGCCGGCAATCGCCGCAATCCGCACCATCCTCCGGAGCGCGTCCGCTGGGGTCTGCATTCGGCGGACGAGATGGGCACGGTCGGCGTCCTGATGGAAATTCTCGGCACGCAGGACGAGACGGCCTTGCGGCAGTCGCTCAGCGACCGAACCACGGCGGCCATTCAACGCGGCGCTGCCGATGGAACCTTGCAACGCTACCTGGCGGAACAAGCGGCGCCGGACTCCGCTCAGCATTGAAACTACCGCGCTTCGAAGCGAGCCATGCCTCCGTATCTGAAGCTCGCGTTGCAGGTTCTCGCCGATTGCGTCGTCGTGACGCTGTTGGTCGCGTTCGCGCTCAGCCTGTCGTCGGGTGGAACCCCGCTCGACGATCTCGGCCCGACTCTGGCCGAAGTCTGGATCTACGTGATCCTGATCGCGACGCCGGCGCATTGGGCGCTGCCGCATCTCTATCCGCTGATGGCAAATCGGGGACCGGCGGCGAAGTGGAGCGTGTTCGCTGCAGTGCTTGCGGCCATCAGCGTCGCCGGCAGCATCGCCGGCGGCGTCATCGTGTTTGTGCTGAGTCTCGAGCCGGGCGTAACGTTGCACGCGCTGCTGGCATACAGCGTCAAGCTGTCGATATTTCTCGCGCTACTCGTCGGAGTCGTTCACGCGGTGGTTATCCTGCTTCAGGACCGGCTGCACGCCGCCGAGACAAGCCTGCATGAGCAGAAGATCAAATACGAACAGGTGCTCAAGCTGGCGAGCGAAGCGCGGCTCGCGGCGCTCGAGGCCCGCATTCATCCGCACTTTCTGTTCAACGCGTTGAATACCGTGGCGTCTCTGATCCCGACCGCTCCCGTGCAAGCCGAAGGGCTGATCCAGCGATTGTCGGCGCTGCTCCGATTTTCGCTGGACGCGAACCAGCAGCGGCTCGTCGCCCTGCACCGAGAGATCAAGATCGCCCGAGACTACCTCGAGATCGAGCAGGCGCGCTTCGGCCCACGTTTGCGCTTCGCGATCGATATGAACGGCGACCTTGCCGACAGGCAGGTCCCTCCGCTCGCCGTGCAAACGCTCGTCGAAAACAGCGTGAAGTACGCGGTGGGGCCGGCTCGTGACGGGGCGGAGATCCGGGTACGAGCTCTTGCAGACGGTGACGGCGTTCGTGTCGAAGTCGCCGACACCGGTCCGGGGTTCTCGGCCGCCGATCTTCCCGCCGGTCACGGTCTCGACACTCTCT
>DASQOL010000162.1:0-5963 GCA_035644475.1 Gammaproteobacteria bacterium
CGAGCTGGGCCAACTCCGATGGCTCCGTCAACGCACCGTGGCAAAGCGGCTTCGCCGTCTTCCAGGGCGCGGCGGGCACGGTGACGCTCGGCGAGCCCGTCGCGTTCACCGGCATGCAGTTCGCGACCGACGGCTATCGCATCGACGGCGCGGGATTCGATCTGCAAGCGGCCGCGGTGAATGCGCCGATCAACGTGTCCACCGGCACCGCGACCCTCGACGCGACGATCGTCGACGGCGCCGCCCCGTCGCGGCTCAGCAAGACGGGCGGCGGCACATTGGTGCTCGGCCGCGCCAACACCTACAGCGGCGGCACCACGATCAGCGGCGGCGCGTTACAGGCCGCCACCGATCAAAACCTCGGCGCCTCGGCGGGTAACGTCTTGCTCAACGACGGGGCTCTGATCACGACCGGGAGTTTCGAATCGGCGCGCACCGTGACGTTGGCCTCCGACGGCGGCACGTTCGCTCCGGCCGCCGGCACCACGCTCACGCTGAACGGAGCGATCGGCGGCAGCGGCGAGCTGCGCAAAAGCGGCGCGGGTACCGTCGTGCTGAACAGCGTCAACGATTTCAGCGGCGGGACGCGGCTCGGCGCGGGCATCCTGCAAGCGGCGGGCGACCCCGCGCTCGGGGCGAGCAGCGGCGCGCTCGCGTTCGACGGCGGCACGCTGCGCTTCGGTGCCGCCTTCGACCCGGCAGTCACGCGGGCGGTGACGCTCGGCGCCGCCGGCGGCAGCGTCGACACCAACGGTTTCACGTCCACCTTCGCGCAATCGGTCGACGGCGCGGGCGCGCTGACCAAGCTCGGTGCCGGCACGCTGATCCTCGCCGCCGACAACAGCTACGCCGGCGGCACCACCGTGTCGGCCGGCACCCTGCAAGTCGGCAACGGCGCGGCGGCGGGCAACGTCGCGGGCGACATCGCCAATGACGGCGCGCTGATCTTCGACCGCAGCGACGAGCTTGCCTACGACGGCACGATCAGCGGCAGCGGCTCGATCACGCAGGCAGGCGGCGGCACGCTGATTCTCAGCAACGATCAGCGATACACGGGAGCGACCACCGTCGCCGCCGGTACGTTGCAGCTCGGCAGCGGCGGCGCGTCGGGCAGCGTGGCCGGCAGCGTCACGAACAATGGCGCGCTGGTCTTCAACCGCCGCGACTCCTTTACGTATGGGGGCGTCGTCGCCGGCACGGGCACGATGACTCAGGGCGGCACCGGCACGCTGGTGCTCACGCAGAATCAGACGTACTCCGGAGGCACGACGATCCGCTCCGGCACGCTGCAGCTCGGCAACGGCGGCACCACGGGCAACGTCGCCGGCGACGTCGTCAACGACGGCACGCTGGTGTTCGATCGAAGCGACGACGTGGCGTTCGCAGGCGCGATCCACGGCACCGGCAACGTGGTCAAGAACGGCGCGAACACGCTGACGCTGACGGGCACGAGCACCTACACGGGCGTCACGCAGCTCGACGCGGGACGCTTGTTCGTCAACGGCACGATCGCTTCGCCGGTCGCCGTCGGAACGAATGCCGTGCTCGGCGGCACCGGCATCATCGGCGGAGCGCACAACGCCGGCCGTGTCGCACCGGGCGCTTCTATCGGGACGCTCTCGGTGGCCGGAGATTTCGTGCAGGACGCGACCGGCACCTTGGAGATCGAGCTCAACGATCGGGGCAACGTCGACCTGCTCGCCGTGAGCGGCGCAGCCGCGATCGCCGGGCGTGTGGACTACGTGATCGACCCCGCGAGCACGTTCGCCGAGAACCTCGTGCTCACCTATCTCACCGCGGGAGCGGGGGTCACGGGCACATTCGAAAACGCGGACCAAGAGCTCGCCGGTGTGCGCTTTACGACCGTGTATCGGCCGGATGCCGTGCAGTTGGTCGTCACGACCAAACCGCTGATCGAGCCCGCCACCGGTGGGGGCGCCGGCGAAGGCGCGCAAGCGTGCGCCGAGAGCCTCGAGCAGCGACGCCGAGGCGCGAGCGGCGACGCGTTGACCACGCTTAGCGCAATCACCCGGCTGCCCGTCGACGAGCTCGCCGCCGCGATCGGCAACGTCTGCGTGCGCGACCCGACCGCGCTGCCGGCGGTGATGCAGGCGCAGGCCACGACACGGTTGACCGCGGTCGGGCGGCGCGTCGCCCAGATTCAGGGAGAGGCGACGGGCGCCGCCGCACCGTTCGTCGATGCGTACCGGCTACGCGACGGCATCGCACTATGGGTTCAGGAAACCTATCAGGACGGCCGCACGGAGGCGCGCGACGCGCTGCGCCGCGGCTACGACGACACCGATACGACCTTCGTGCTCGGCGTCGACGCCGCACAAGGCGACGCGGGCGTGCTCGGCGGCTACCTCGCCTACGACCACGCGGACGTGGACTACCACGGTGTGAGCTCGGACAACCAGGCGCTCGAAAGCGACGGCTGGAGCCTCGGCGTGTACGGCAGCCTGTGGTCGGCGCGCCGCTGGTATTTGCAAGGCTCCGCGGAATACGGCTGGAAGGACATCGATAGCACGCGCGCGATCCAGTTCGCTTCGATCGCGCGCGAAGCGCACGGCGAGCGCGACGGCAACAACCTGCTCGTCTCCACGGGGTTCGGCTACGCATTCCAACCGTCGAGCCGCTGGCTGCTGCAGCCGGAGATCCTCGCGAGCTACTCGCGCTGGGACGAAGACGGCTACGCCGAGACCGGCGCCGACTCGCTCGATCTCACCTACGGCGATTTCACCGCCGAGACCTCGCGCGTCGAGGCGGGCCTCACCGCCCACGTCAACATCGGACCGGCGGACCGCGGGCTCGCGGTGCTCACGCCCTACGTGCGCTACGTCGCCGACCACGCGCTCGACGACCGCGAGCTCGGCGCGCAATTCCCGAGCAGCGCGCCGTTCGCGGTGAGTGAGGACGTGCCCACCCAGCACGGCGTCCGCTACGGCCTCGGGTTCAGCCAAACCTGGCGCGACAACGCCGCGTTCTACGCGAACATCGACGTGCAAGACATCGCGGAGCGCACGAGCTCGAACGCGACGTTCGGCGTGCTCTGGAGATTCTGACGATGCTCTGCGCCCCGCCCTGAACCAGCCTGGGACCTTGGTCCAATGCCCGCCGCACTGGCCTGCGGCAAGGTGGAACGGGGAGGTTTCATGAACGCCACGCGTATCCAGCTCGCGCAGATGACCGGCTTGCTGCTCTGTTGGCTCGCAACTCCGCTCGCGGCGCAGGCGCCGGCGCCGGCGCAAACCCCAGCGCCGACCTTCAAGCCCGAGGAGCTCGAGCAGATCGTCGCGCCGATTGCGCTGTATCCCGACGCGCTGCTCGCGCAAGTCCTGATGGCGTCGACCTATCCTCTGGAAATAGTGGAGGCCGCACGCTGGTCGCGCGACAACCCGAACGTGAAGGGCGACGCCGTGGCGGACGCGGTGCAAGCGCAGACGTGGGACCCGAGCGTGAAGTCGCTGGCGGTGTTCCCCGACGTCCTCACGATGATGAACGAAAAGCTCGACTGGACGCAGAAGCTCGGCGACGCGTTCCTCGCCCAGCAAGCGGACGTAATGGACGCGGTGCAACGGCTGCGCACGAAGGCGCAGAAGGAAGGGACGCTGAAGTCGAGCAAAGAGCAAAAGGTCTCGACGGAGAAAGCGCCGGCCGCACCGGCGGCAGACGCCGCCGCGGCACCGCCCGCCGCGGCGCCCGCGGCCGCGACGACGACCGTGATCAAGATCGAGCCCGCCAATCCGCAGGTGGTCTACGTGCCGACCTACAATCCCGCCGTCGTGTACGGCACGTGGCCGTATCCGGCCTATCCCCCCTACTACTACTACCCGCCCGGCTATGCGGCGGGCGCCGCGTTCTTCTCGTTCGGCGTCGGCATGGTGGTCGGCTCCGCCCTCTGGGGCGGCTGCCATTGGGGCTGGGGTCACGGAGACATCGACATCAACGTCAACAACTACAACCGCTTCAACCGAACGAACATCAACAACATCGACCGGAACAACATCGGCAACGGCACCTGGAAGCACGATCCGGCTCATCGCAAAGGCGTGCAGTATCGCGACAACGCGACGCAATCGAAGTTCGGCAAAGCGCGCGATCCCTCCGCGATCCAATCGCGCGAAGCGTTCCGCGGTCGCGCGGATCAGGGCCGCCAAGATCTCGCGCGCGACGGCGCGACCCGCGACCTCGCCGGCAACCGGATCAACAGCCGCGACAACGGCGCCGGCGGCCTGCGCTCGCAGACGGGCAACCTCGGCGACGGCGGGCGGACGGGACAGCAACTCGGCAACTCGCGTAACCCGGCTTCCGCGACGCGCCCGTCGACGCGCGACTCGTCGTTCGGCTCGTCGTCACGCCAGCCCGACGCCTATCGCGGCATGAGCAGCGGGAGCGCGACGCGAATGAATAGCCAACGCGGCTTCTCGAGCCGGTCGTCCGGCGGTTTCTCCCGCGGCGGTGGCGGCGGGGGGCGGCGGCGATGACGACCACTCGAAAGGTGCGCGCGGGCGCACTGCTGCTGGCCGCGGCATCGCTCGCGGCGAGCTGCGACTATTTCGGCGACGGGCAACGCAGCTATAGCACTCCCGAGGCGGCGGTTGACGCACTCTTGGCGGCGGTGCAGTCCGGCAAGACGGACGCGATGCTCCGCGTGCTGGGAGCGGACGCGAAATCGCTGATCGAATCTGGCGACCCGATCGCGGACGCGAACACGCGGGAGGAGTTTGCGGCCAGGCTCGCGGAGAAGCGGCAGCTGGTGAACGACGTCGCCGACGAGGCCACGCTCGTGGTCGGCGCCGACGATTGGCCGTTTCCGTTTCCGCTCGTGAACGGCGAGCGCGGCTGGCAGTTCGACACGACCGCCGGCGCGGACGAGATCATCGATCGCCGCATCGGCGAGAACGAGCTCTCCGCCATCAAGTCCTGCCTCGCCTACGTCGACGCGCAGAGCGAGTACTACGCGAGGAACCCCGACGGCGCTGCGGTGCTGCACTACGCGCGCCACTTGATCAGCCAGCCCGAGCAGAAGAACGGTTTGTTTTGGGAGGCGGCGGACGGCGAGCCGCCGAGCCCGCTCGGCGCGCTGTTCGCGAAGGCGCGCGCCTCTGGCTACTTGCAAGAAGGCGCGCCGCGCCCAGAGCCGTTCCACGGCTACTACTATCGGCTGCTCGAAGCGCAAGGGCCCGACGCCGCGGGCGGCGCCTACGAGTACATCGTCGGCGAGCAGATGGTCGGCGGTCACGCGCTGCTCGCGTATCCGGCCGAGCGCGGCTCGACCGGCGTGATGACCTTCATCGTGAATCACGACGGCGTCGTGTTCTCCAAGGACCTCGGCCCCGACACCGCGGAGCTCGCGCCGAAAATCGCGACGTTCAATCCCGACAGCAGTTGGAAGCGCGAAGAAGGCGCGTGAGCTCGCCGCCCTCCGCCGCTGCTCACGTTACGGGTTCGTCGACCGGCACCGCTCTCGAGCTCGCGTCGCGGACCTCCGGCGACTTGCGCGCGGGCTGGCGCCCATCCTTCGCGTTTCATCTGCTGATGCAGATCCTGGGGGTCGCGCTCTTCACGCCGCTCGTAAGCGCCGTCGCCAATCGAATCGTGCTCGCCACGGGCGAGCCGGTGATCAGCAATTACGACATCGCGCGCTTCGTGCTGTCGCCGACGGGCGTCGCGTTCGTGGTCGCGGTCGCGGCGCTGACCTTGGGGCTCGTGCTCGCGGAGCTCGCGGGCCAAAGCTTCATCGCGGCGCATGCGATCACCCGACGCCGCGTCAGCGCAGCCTCGACCGTCGCGTTCCTGCTGCCGCGCCTGCCGCGGCTGATCCGGCTCGCGACGCGCCTGTTCGTGCGCCTTGCGATTCTCGAGCTGCCGTTTCTCGCGGGCGCCGGGCTCGTCTGGCTCACGCTGCTGCGCGGGCGGGAAATCAACTACTACCTTGCAGAGAACCCGCCCGAGTGGCG
>DASQOL010000163.1:0-11132 GCA_035644475.1 Gammaproteobacteria bacterium
CCTCCGCGGAGGGGTGGATGCACGGAAGCGGTGCAAGAGACCCCTCCGTGGAGGTGCGGGAGCCGGCTGGCGTTTACCGCCTGGCGCAATCAAGTCGAAGTCTGGTTTGGCAAGATCGAGCGCGAACTCATCGCTCGCCGGAGTGTTTACTTCGGTGATTGCGCCGGACCGCGACATCGTCCTGCGCGAAAGCGCCGCGTAGCCGGTCATTCGGCCGCCAGCGACTCCGCGGGATCGACCACCGACGCGCGGCGCGCCGGCAGGTAGCTCGCCAGCGCCGCAACGAGCGTCAACCCGACGGCGACCGTGACATAGGTCAGCGCGTCGATCGGCCGCACGCCGTACAGCAGCGACGCAATGAGCCGCGCCGCCGCCGCCGCCGCGACCACGCCGATCGCTATGCCGATGCCCGCAAGCGTGACGCCGTGACGCACGAACCGCCGCCGCACGCTGCGCTGGTCGGCGCCGAGCGCCAAGCGGATCGCTATCTCGCGGCGGCGCAGCGACACCGTGTACGACAGCACGCCGTAGAGTCCAACGACTCCTAGCGCGAGCGCCGCGCACGCGGCGACGAGCAGGATCATGAGCGTGAACGTGGTGCGCTGCGAGGATTGGTCATAGATTTCGCGCAAGGTGCGCACCGCGATGATCGGCAGGCTCGGGTCCACGGACCATACGGCCTCTTGCACCTGCCGAGGGAATGCTTCGGTGCCCGCGAGGCTGCTTCGCACCGCGAAAACCACCGAACGGTTGGCTTGCACCTGGCCGTAAATGGCCGCGTCGGGCGAGCTCTCCCGCCAGAGCGACGGCCGGTACACGATCGACGGTGCCGGTGCCCGCAGACCGTCTTCGCGCACGTCCGCAACCACACCCACGACCTCGCGCCACAGAGCGTCCTGATCCAGGCGAATCCGTTTGCCGACGGCGAGCTGCGGAGCAGTCCAGAGCTCGCGCGCCATGTTCTCGGAGATCAGGACGACGGGCCGGGTGTCGTAGAGATCCGCCCACGCGAGATCCCGGCCTGCGAGCAACCGAATCCCGGTCGCGGCGAGGAGTCCCGGCGAGCTCCCCTTGATGCGGCGCGGGGTCGCCCCGAGGCCGCGTGCATCGACCGGCCGGCCCTCGGCTTCGATCGGGCCCCCGAGTTGATTGGACGGGTCCATCGGTACGGACATCGCGAAGCCGACCGCGCTTACGCCGGGCAGCGCCGCGAGCGCGTCGACGATCTCTTGCTGGCGCCTCGCCACGGCTTCCATGTCCTGGATCTTGCGCAACGAAATGCGCAGCGTTTGCACGTGCTCGGGACCGGTGAAGCCGGGATCGACGGCGCTCAGTGCTATCACCGTGCGAATCAACAAACCCGCGCTCACCAGGACCACGACCACCAGCGCGACCTGAGCGATCACCAGTGAATGTTGGAGACGCCGCTGCCCGCGACCCTCGCTCGACGTTCGGCCGCCTGCGTGCAGGCCTTCATTGAGCCGCGTGCTTCCAACCCGTGCGGCAGACACGAGCCCGACCGCGAGACCCGCCAGCGCCGACACGGCCAACGTCGCCGTCACGACCTTGGCATCGAGCGCGACCTCGCTCAGTCGCGGCAGGTTGGCCGGCGCCAGAGCCAGCAACGAGCGCAAGCCGGTGGCCGCGATCACGAGGCCGAGAACGCCTGCCACGACCCCCACCGTCACGCCCTCGAGCGCCAGTCCGCGCGAGAGACGCCCCGTGCCGGCCCCGAGCGCGGCGCGGATGGCGAGCTCGTGTTGGCGCGCCGCGCTTCGAATGAGCATGAGGTTCGCCACGTTGGCGCACGCGATCAGAAGCACCACGCCGATCGTCGCCATCACGAGCCAGAGCAGCTCGCTCACCTGGCCGACCACGTCCTGTTTCAGCGGCCGCGCCGATGGCGCGATGCGCCATTCGTCCGTATAGGTGCGCGCGTCCACTCCCGGAACGGGCGGCCACGATGCCTGCCAAATCGGGAGCATGCGCGCGATGTCGGCGTTCGCATCCGCTATGGTCTTGCCGGGCTTCAGTCGAGCGATGCCGTAAAAGGAGAACGGCCCCAGCAGCTGCGTGGCGCGATCGAAGCGCATCGCCAACAGCACGTCCGCCGGCTTGTCGGCGATCCGGAAACCGTCGGGCATGATGCCGATGATCTCCATGGAGCGATCGTTCAAGGTCATCGTGCGACCGACCACCGCCGGATCGCCGCCGAAACGACGCTGCCAATAGCCGTAACCCAGCATCACCGTCCGAGTACCGTCTCCTGGGGCGAACTCCGCGGCGCCGAACGAGCGGCCGAGCAGTGGCGAAACGGCCAGCGCCTCGAGTGTGCCGGCGCCGACGGCGATGCGCGGCACTTCTTCCGGCTCGCCGTCGCCCGTCACCGTAGCTTCGCCCGGTGTCCAAACCCCGATCTGCTCGAACACGCGGCTCTCGTCCGCGTAGGTGAAGACCATCGAGGCCGAGGTCAGCATGTTGCTCGCCCAATCGTACCCGGCGGCCCCGCGGGCCTCGTGGTAGATCGCGACGACCCGGTCGGCGTCGGGATACGCGAGCGGCTCGAGCAGCACGCTGTTGACGATCGCGAACGTCGCCGTCGCCGCGCCGCTCCCGATCGCGAGCGTGAGGACGGCCGCGGCCGTCAGCCCGGGGCTGCCGCGCAAGGAGCGCAACGCGTAGCGCAGGTCGCGGCCGAGCGCATAGAGGAAGCCGTTGCTCGTCATGCGAAGAATCTCTCCACCAAGGCGTCGCCGGGACGTGGCCTCGGCGTCCCGCAAAGCGACGCTCGTGCCGAGTATCGGGCCGGATAACTCGTCGACTCAACCAGATTGCCGGCAGTCATACGCCGACGAGCGTCCCAGATCCCTGCACCCCGCCCATTCCTGCTACTACTGCGCATGACTGCGGCCGACGGCGCCGGTCATTCTCCGCAGGACGATCTATACTCCCCCGCCAAACCGTGTACCGCCAACACTTCTAGCGCTTCAAGAGGACCGTCGATGATTTCTGCCCGCTTCTTGCCGGTAGCCGCATTCGTTTGTGCCGCCGCCCCGGCATTCGCCCAGCTTCAAGACCTCGACGAGCAGCTCCGCACCACGCCGATCCGGGCCGACAAGCTCGCCGAGAACTTCTACGTGCTGTTCGGCGTCGGCGGCAACATCGTGCTCACGATCGGTACTAGCGGCGTGCTGCTCGTGGACGACCAGTTCACCCAGATGGCCCCGAAGTACAAGGCGACCATCGGCGACTTGGGCGGCGGCAAGATCGACTTCGTGATCAACACCCACTGGCACTTCGATCACTCGAACGCGAACCAAACGCTCGGCCCCGAAGGCACGTGGTTCATCGCGCACGAGAACGCGCGCACGATGATGACGAAGCACAACGTGGTCAACCTCGTCACGCGCACGATCGACCAGCCCGCGTACCCCGACGCCGCTTTGCCCGTGATCGTCTACGACCACGCGATGCAGATGAACTTCAACGGCGAGCGCATCGACCTCCTGCACTTCGGTCCCGCGCACACCACGGGCGACACGGCCGTGATCTTCCGCACGCACAACGTCGTGCACATGGGCGACGTCTACAACAACGCCGGCTATCCGTTCATCGACGCCGCCAACGGCGGCAGCTTGAGTGGCACGATCGAGTTCTCCGAGAAGGTGCTCGAGGAGCTCGACGCGAACACCCTCGTCGTGCCCGGCCACGGGCCGATCGCGCGCTATCAGGACCTCGTCGACTACGTGTCGATGCTCACGACGATCCGCGACCGCATGTCGGCGCTGATCAAGAGCGGCGCCACGCTGGCGCAAGTCGTGGCCGCGCAGCCGACGGCGGAGTGGGACGAGAAGAAAGGCGATCCCGCGACGTTCCTGAATCGGGCCTACGCGACCCTGTCGAAGCACTGACCCCGTTCCGGCGCAATGCTTGCGTTGTGCTCGCAAGAATTGGGGGCGCTAACCGCGCCGGCGCGCAGGGGAGACCCCGGGGCGCTGGCACATGTCTTGCACCTTTGCATGTCTCGGTCGGGGGAGCCCGATCGATCTTCCTTGTTGCAACACGGAGGTAGGAGATGCAAACCATCCAGCTAAAACGATTGGCCGCGGCAGTCTCTGCCGCGCTGCTCGCCGGCGCGATCGCCGCGAGTGCGGGCGCGCAACCGCGCGACGAGAGCGCGTCCGGCGACCGGCGCCTCGCGCCGGAGATCGAGGTCGCGCGCGCCGACCGCACGAACGCGGCGCTGCAAGGCTACCGCGAGTACATGCAGGGCCACGACGCGCGCGTCAGCAAGCTCGTGGGTACCGACATCCACAGCTCCGGCGGCGACACCGTGGGCGAGATCGAGGACGTCTTGCTGTCGACTGTTCCGTCGGCGCCGCCAACGGTCGTGATGTCCGTGGGCGGCACGCTCGGCGTCGGTGACAAGCTGATCGCGATGCCGCTCGACGAGCTCAAGGTGTCGGGCGACGACGAGCTCTACATCGACCGGACCACGAACCAGCTCGGGGCCGAGCCGGCGTTCAAGTACGGCCAGAGCGAATCGGGCAGCGCGTCGCGCGCGGCACAGTCGGGTGCGGGCATCCGTGTCGCGGGGCTCGTCGGGGCGGCCGTCACCGACTCCGTGGGCAAGGATGCCGGTAAGATCGACGACATCTTGCTCACGACCAAGGCCGGCGGGCGCACCCGCGCGGTGCTCTCGGTCGGCGGAGTCGCCGGCATCGGCGCCAAGCTCGTGGCGTTGCCGTTCGAGAACGTACAGATCTCGCGGACGGTCACCGAGGCCGAGGCCTCGCCGAAGGCGCCCGAGGCGCACGTCGCCATGAGCGCAGACGCGCTGAAGGAGCTGCCCGTGTTCGACTACGACGAGCGCGCGCCGCAGAAGACCAGCCTCTTGCGCTAGCCGACGACGACGACGACGGGGCGGGTGCTTTTCGGCCCGTCCCCGTCCGTTGTCGTTATCAACCGATCGCTGTCAGCTGATCTCGGCGCCGCCTTCGCGCTCGACATGGCGCACGAGCTCGCTCACGCTCGCGCCGCGCTCGGCACCCTCGTCCGCCTTGCGCCAGATCTCCCCGCCCTTGTCCCAGAACGGCACGTTCGCTTGCTGCCGCGCCGCGAGCTCGAGCGCGATGCCGATGTCCTTGACCATGAGCTCGAGCTTGAACGGGTCGTCGAACGCCCGGTTCGTGATGCGTTGCTTGATGTGCGTCTGCGTGATCCACGACATGCCCGTGGACACGTTCAGCACGTCGGTCATCACGTTCGGGTCGAGGCCGAGCAGCTTGCCGAGCACGAGCCCCTCGGCCGTGGCGACGAGCGTCATCGCCGTGATGGTGTTGTTGATCGACTTCATCGCGTGGCCCGCGCCGATGGGCCCCAGGTGGAACACGTGCTTGCCCAAGACCTCGAGCACGGGCTTGGCGCGCGCGACGTCGGCGGCGGCGCCGCCGACCATGAACACGAGCGTCGCGGCCTTCGCGCCCATCTCGGCGCCCGAGGTTGCCGAGTCGACCATCGCGACGCCGCGGGCCGCGAGCGCCTTGGCCGTCTCCACGGTGAGCCATGGCTCGCAGGACGAGGTATCGATCACGAGCTCGCCGCCGTCGAAGCCTTCGATGAGGCCGTTCTTGCCGAGCGCGACGTCGCGTACGTAGGTGCCGGACGGCAGCATCGTGACGACGACGTCCGACGCGCGGGCCACGTCGCGAGGGCTCGCCGCCACGCGGGCGCCGGGATTTGCGGCCGCCACGCGGTCGGCCTTCGCGGCGTCGATGTCGAGCACCGTGAGCTCGTGGCCCGCTTTCGCGAGATGCCCCGCCATCGGCGTGCCCATGATGCCTAGCCCGATGAATCCGATCCGCATCGCTCCAACTCCGTTCCGCGGCGAGGCCATCATAGACGATCGGACGTTCTTGCCACGGCGGGCTTTGCCGCGTAGCGTTTCGGCAGCGTCGTCAACGACTCCGGGGGGATCGACCATGCAACGTTCACGCTTAGGCCTGCTCGCCGCGGCGCTTCTGGGCATTGCGCTCGGCGTGCTGCCGCGCGCGTTCGCCGAGAAGGACGCGCAGGGCTTCGTCGTCACCAAGCCGGGCGAGATCAAGTTCGTGCCGAACGAGGCCGGCTCGGGGCCGGACATCGCGGTGATCTACGGCGATCCGACGAAGGCCGAGTTCTACATCATCCGCGCGCGGTTCAAGCCGGGCGTGATGTCGAAGCCGCACTATCATCCCACCGACCGGCACGTGACCGTGATCTCGGGCACGTGGTGGGCCGGCACCGATGCGTCGGGGGACCCGAACAAGACCACGCCGCTCGGGCCGGGCAGCTACATGCTGCATCCCGCGGGCAAGGTGCATTACGACGGCGCGAAAGACGTCGAGGCGATCGTCGAGATCAAGGGCATCGGCCCGGCGCCGAACATTCCGGCGGGACAGTGACGCGCAGACCCAAGTACGCCGAGCCCGATTCGCTGGAGACCGTGGCCGGCAACGGCCTGTTGCATCGCCGGCTGTTCCTGTCGCGGGGCGCCGCGCTGCTCGGCGCAGGTGGGGCGCTGCTGACCGCGCGCCCGGCGGCCGCCGCGCCGCCCGAGGTGCCCGCGTCGATG
The DNA here is from genome assembly GCA_035644475.1 of Gammaproteobacteria bacterium. Classification (GTDB taxonomy): domain Bacteria; phylum Pseudomonadota; class Gammaproteobacteria; order Steroidobacterales; family Rariloculaceae; genus FEN-1219. Next base: position 6,614 of record DASQOL010000163.1, read on the forward strand.
AAGACTCCCGGCGCGCCGCTCTCCGGCTACGGCGAGCGCTCGCCGCACGAGGCGAGTGTCCAGCGCGCGGCGGCCGGTCAGCCCGGCGCTCCCGGCACCGGTAGCTCGCGCACGCCGCTCGAGAGCCTCGAGGGGATCATCACGCCGAGCTCGCTGCACTTCGAGCGCTGTCACAACGGCGTGCCCGACATCGATCCCGCGGAGCATCGCGTGCTGATCCACGGGCTCGTCGAGCGGCCGCTGATCTTCGACCTGGACGCGCTGTCGCGCTATCCGCTCGTGTCGCGGATCCAGTTCCTCGAGTGCTCGGGCAACAGCGCGGCGTTGAACGGCGCCGAGCCGCCGCAGCAAACCGCGGGCGGGCTCCACGGCCTCGTGTCGTGCAGCGACTGGACCGGCGTGCCGCTCGCGATCCTGCTCGACGAGGCGGGTGTGAAGCCGGAGGGCAAGTGGTTGCTCGCCGAAGGCGCGGACGCCGCCGGCATGAGCCGCAGCGTGCCGCTCGCGAAGGCGTACGACGACGCGATCCTCGCGCTCTATCAGAACGGCGAGCGGTTGCGGCCGTCGAACGGCTACCCGGTGCGGCTGTTCCTGCCGGGCTACGAGGGCAACATGAACGTGAAGTGGCTGCGGCGGATCAAGGTCACGGCCGCGCCCACGATGACCAAGGACGAGACGTCGAAGTACTCCGACTTGCAGCCCGACGGCAAGGCGTTGCTGTTCACCTTTCCGATGGAAGTGAAGTCGTTGATCACGTCGCCGTCGGGTATGCAGAAGATGCGCGGCCCCGGGCTCTATCAGATCTCGGGGCTTGCGTGGTCGGGATTCGGCAAGATCCGCCGCGTCGAGGTGTCGGCCGACGGGGGCAAGAGCTGGGGCGAGGCCGCGCTCGACGAGCCCGTGCTTTCGAAAGCGCTGACGCGGTTCCGGATGGCGTGGCGCTGGAGTGGGGGCCCGAGCGTGCTCCAGAGCCGGGCGATCGACGAGCACGGCACCGTGCAGCCGACGCGTGCCACGTTGCTCGCCGCACGCGGGCCGCAGTTCCGCTATCACTACAACGCGATCCAGAGCTGGAGCGTCGCGGCCGCGGGCGACGTGAGCAACGTGTATGCGTAGCGCGGGGCTCGTCTCCGCGTTGCTCTGCGCCTGGTGCGGCGTCGCGCTGGCGCAGCCCGCGAAGAAGCACCCGGCGGGGCCGAACCTCGGCGTGCCGGCCACGTCAGAGCAGGTGGCGGGCTGGGACGTGAGCATCGCCCCGGACGGTGCGGGGCTGCCGCCGGGCTCGGGCACCGCGGCGCAGGGCGCGGCCGTCTACGCCTCGAAGTGCCTCGCGTGTCACGGCGAGAACGGCGCCGGCAAGCCGAACGATCAGCTCGTCGGCGGCCAAGGCACCCTCGGCACGCCGAACGCCGTGCGCACCGTCGGCAGCTATTGGCCGTACGCGACCACGCTGTTCGACTACATCCGCCGTGCGATGCCGGTCGTGGCGCCGCAGTCGTTGAGCAACGACGAGGTCTACGCGTTGACGGCGTACCTGCTGTCGTTGAACGGCGTGATTCCCGACGACGCGGTGATGAACGCGACCACGCTGCCGAAGGTCGCGATGCCGAACCGCGCCAATTTCGTCTCCGCGTACAAGAAGCCATGAACGCGACTCGAGCCGCGCTCGCGCTCGCCGTGGCGCTGCTCGCCGGGGTGGCCGCGGCGCATCACAGCCCCGCGGCGTTCGATCAAACGAAGGAGATCCGCGTCGAGGGCAAGCTCACGAAGTTCGCGTTCACCAACCCGCATACGTACATCACGGTGGAGACGGCGCGCGCCGACGGCGTACCCGTGTCGCAAGAAGTGGAGGCCGGGCCGATCTCCACGATCCAACCGCTGGGGCTCACGCGCGATGCGCTGACGGTCGGCGAGCGCGTAGTGGTGCGCGCCAACCCGAGCCGGCTCGGTCCGGGCCACACGGTGCTCGGGCTCGACGTCACGCGCGCCGACGGCAGGACGTTTCCGCTGTTCATCGGGTCGAACAGCGTGCGGGCCGCGAGCGCGGCTCTCGCGACGAGCATCGCGGGCACTTGGCATCCGACGCTCGCGGGGTTCCGGTCGCTCAACGTCGCGATCCCGTCGTGGCCGTTGACCGACGACGGGCGGCAGAAGCTCACGTCCGCCCGGCGCGACAACACCACGACGCAGTCGGAGTGCATTCCGGCCGGAGTGCCACAGCTCATGCTCTATCCCGTCGCGTTGGCGGTGAAGGTCGACGCGAAGACCGTGGTCTTCGACATCGATTGGCTCGACGCGCAGCGCGTGGTGCATCTCGACGCCGCGGCGCACCCGGCGAACCTCGAGCCGAGCCTGCAAGGCCACTCGATCGGGCGCTGGGAAGGCGACACCCTCGTCGTCGATACCGTCGGCTTCCTGCCGCACGAGGAAGGGATCGGGTTCGGCATGCCGTCGAGCGGCGGCAAGCACCTCGTCGAGCGCTTCAAGCTCGACGCGGATCGGCGCCATCTCGACTATGACGTCACGGTGGAAGACGCGGCGTACTTGAAGGAGGCCGCGCACCACAGCGTGCAGTGGGAGTACAGCCCCGACCTCGTGCCGTCGGGCGTTAAGTGCGATCTCGAAGTGGCGCGCCGCTACCTGCGCGACTGACGCTAGCCGAGCTTGCTGCGGAAGACGAAGTAGACGGCGCCGAGCACGCAGAGCGCGGCCCAGAGATAGTCGAGCTTGAGCGGCTCCTTTAAATAGTAGACCGCGAACGGCACGAAGACCGTGAGCGTGATGACCTCTTGCAGCAGCTTGAGCTGCCCCACCGTGAGCACCGTATAGCCGATACGGTTGCCCGGCACCTGCAGCATGTACTCGAAGAACGCGATGCCCCAGCTCACGAGCGCCGCGACGATCCAGGGCCGTTGGCTGAGCTCTTTGAGGTGCGCGTACCACGCGAACGTCATGAACACGTTGCTCAGGAAGAGCAGCAGGACCGTGAGACCGATGCTGCGCACTTAGGCCCAGGTCCCTTTCTGCGCGAGCTCGGGCGACAGCGTCGCGCGCACGCGTGCGATGAGCTCGAGCTGCTGCGGGCTCGCGCGGCCGCTCGCGGCGGCGACGCGCTCGAGTAGCTCGAGGGCGGACGTACGCTGCGCGTCGCTGAAGCGTTCGCGGCATTTCGCGAGGAGCTCGTCGAGCTTGTCGCGAAGCGTCGCGCCGTCGCCGAGCAGGTGCACGCTCGCGGTCAGAAGCTCCGACGCCTTGCGCGGGGTCAGCGAGAAGGTCTTCTCGAACTCCGCGAGCAACGCGTGCCGCTCGGCCGCGCTCATGTCGCCGTCGGCCTTGGCCGTGGCGACCGCGAGCAGCGCGGTCACGTCGAGCGGCTCGGTGAGCGAGAACAGCGGATTCGCTTCGTATTTCTGCCGCCAGGCGCGGCGGCGACGCCAGAGGAAGGGGTTCAGCCCGCCGAGCGTGATTCCCATCTCGGCGAGGCGATACAGGATCCACAGAATCGTGGCGATCGACCCGAGCATGCCGATGATGATGGGCATGGCGCGGGAGTTTACCGCGCCGGAAGTGACCCGAGAAGCAACGCGCTTCGCAGTCCCGGCCTGCTACTGTTCAATCGCGCGCGTTTCCCGTTACGCTACCCGATGGCCGACATCACCCTGGATCGTCCCAAAGGCAAATCGCTGCGGCCCCTGCGCTCGCTCGCGCCGTACCTCGCGCCGCATTGGCGCGTGCTCGCGGCGGCGCTCGGCGCGCTGCTGGTCGCGGCGGCCGCGCAGCTCGCGCTGCCGATCGCGCTGCGGTTCCTGATCGACCAGGGTCTCGCGATCCGCGACGCGGCCACGATCAACCGCTACTTCATCGCGTTCCTGGGCGCCGCGGTCGTGTTCGGCGGCTTCGCCGCGCTGCGCTTCTATCTCGTTTCGTGGCTCGGCGAGCGTGTGGTCGCCGACGTGCGCAGCAAGGTCTACGCCAAGGTCATCCGCATGGACCCGGCGTTCTTCGAGGTTACGCGCACGGGGGAGGTGCTGTCGCGGCTCACGGCCGACACCACGCTCGTGCAGTCGATCTCGGGCGTGGGGATCTCGATCTCGCTGCGTTCCGCGATCACGTTGCTCGGCTCGCTCGGGCTGCTCGTCTACACGAGCCCGCGGCTCACGCTGATGATCGTAGTCTTGATGCCGCTGATCGTGGGGCCGCTCCTGATGCTCGGCCGGCGTCTGCGGCGGCTGTCGCGCGACTCGCAGGACCGCATCGCCGACGCGAGCGCCCTCGCGGGAGAGACCATCAACGCCGTGCAGACCGTGCAGGCGTTCACGCTCGAGGACCTGCACACGCGCCGCTTCCACGACGCGGTGATGCAGTCGTTCCGCGTGGCCATCGCGCGCACCCGGATTCGCGGCTGGCTCACCGCGCTCGCCACCATGCTCGTGTTCGGCTCGATCACGCTCGTGCTCTGGATCGGCGCGCGCCAAGTGCTCGCGGGCACGCTCACCTTCGGGCAGCTCAGCCAGTTCCT
>DASQOL010000164.1:0-9401 GCA_035644475.1 Gammaproteobacteria bacterium
CGCGCTCAGGCCGAACGGAGCGCAGGCCGATCGGGTGTGTGCTCTCCGCCCTGCGCGAGGCGCACGAGCACGTGGAACAAGTCGTGGTCGCCGAGCGCCGCGAGCCGTTCGGGCGGGGTCAGCCACTCGAGCGCCTCCGTAACGCTCCGAGCGTCGGTGACCTTCGCGCGCGCCGACATGAACAACACGTCGGGCCGTCCGCGCGGAGCCGGCGGCCGCGGCACCACCGCGGCGAAGTGGCGCTGCCGCGCGTTCTCGTCGCGCAGCAAGCTCTCGATCGTCACGGGGCCGAGCTGCGCCTCGAGCTGCGCCTCGAGCGCATTGCGCCGCTCGATGACTGCCGGCACTGCAACCTCCTCCGGCGTCACGAGGAATCCCAAGAGCCGCGTGAGCGTCGCGAGCAGCACGCTGCCGCTCGCGGCCGACAGCGGCAACGCGAGCACGAGCCCGATCAGGGCCGGCGCCATCCACGCGAGCAACGGCATCGAGATGAACACGAGCACCGCCGCGACCGAGACGCCCGCCGCCATGTGCACCCAGTGCCGGCGAAGCAGCGTGCGCCAGCGGGTGGCGGCGCTCTTGCGGCTCTGCGTCGACCAGCCCGAGTCCTGGCCACGCAGGATTTCCCACACCTGCCGGCTCTGAATCATCATCATGATCGGCGCGTACAGCGCCGACAGGACCGTCTCCGCGACGACGCCGAACGCCACGCGCACCACGCCCACCGACCGGAGCAGCTCGCGGTTCACGAGCGCGCGCAGCACGCCCAGGATCTTCGGCGTGAACAGTGTCGCCATCGAAACGATGAACAGCGCGATCATTCGCTCGCTGTCGAACCGCGGCCAGTGCGGGAACAACGACGGCTCGTCGGTGAAGTACTCGAACTGCACGGTCGCGATGTGGGCCGTGACTGCGAGGCCGACGGCAATCAGCGCGAGCCACAGCGGCGAGGCGAGGTAACTCATCACGCCGATGCAGATGTGCGCGCGGTTCGGCCAGGTGAGCCCGCGGCTGCCGATCACCGCGAGATGCTGAATGTTGCCCTGCGCCCAGCGCCGGTCGCGCGCAGCCACGTCGAGCAGCGACGGCGGGCTCTCCTCCCACGACCCCGGGAGCGTCGGCAGCATGCGCACGGACCAGCCGGCGCGGCGCAGGAGCGCCGCCTCGACGAAGTCGTGCGACATGATCGTGCCGCCGAACGGCTTGCGCCCGGGCAAGACCGGCAACCCTGCCGCAGACGCGAATGCCCGCACGCGGACGATCGCGTTGTGGCCCCAAAAGTTGCCGTCGTCGCCCTGCCAGGCCGCGATGCCGCGGGCGACGATCGGACCGTACACGGTGCCCGCGAATTGTTGGAGCCGCGCGAACAGCGTGTGCCCGCCGCAAAGCCGCGGCACGGTCTGGAGTAGGCCGAGGCGCGGATTCGCGGCCATCTCGCGCACCAACGTAACGAGCGTCTCCGGCGCGAGGATGCTGTCGGCGTCGAGCACGATCATGAAGTCGTAACGCCCGCCCCAGCGCGTGACGAACTCGCGCACGTTGCCGGCCTTGCGGCCCGCGTTCTCCACGCGGCGCCGGTACCAGACGCGCATGCGGTCGCCGATCGCCTCGCGCAGTGCGTGGAATGCGGCCGTCTCGTGCACGTAGATGGCGGGATTGCTCGTGTCCGACAGGATGAACACCTCGAAACCGGCCGCCTCGTCGAGGTCGATGAGGCTCTCCGCCATCGCCTGCAGCGACGCGAAGCTGCGCGCGGGCTCTTCGTTGCAGATCGGCATGACGAGCGCGGTGCGTTGCTCGACCCGAAGGTCGGCTCGGGCGTTGCGCCGCACGCCGCCGAACAGCACGCCCGCGACCGCGCCGGCCGCCGCGAGCGCGATCCAGCCGAACGTGATCGCGAACAGCACGACCATGACGCCCTGCAGCACGGTCACGCCGCCGATCGACACGATCGCGATCATCTCGCGGGTCGCGTACGCCGTGAGCGCGAGCGCGCCGCCGAAGGTCACGAGCCGACCGAGCAGCGTCTTGATTCGGGGACGCGCGATCTTGAGCTTGCGCGTGTACCGCACGAGGTCCTGGTCGGGCATCTCGAGCAGCGCGAACGGCGGCACCGCGGCTTGTCGGGCCATCAGCGTGCCCACCGATACAGCCAGGTCTCGCTCCAGGGCTTACCCTTCGACATCAGGACGAGCCTGAGCTCGGACAGGTCGCGCTCCGGGTCGAGCTCGAAGCTCACGCGGTACGTGTCCTCCGGCGTGACCTTCTCGCCGCGCGGCTCGAGCACCCTGCCGGTCGAGCTCGTGAGGTGGATCTCCACGTCGTCCGGGATCGGCGTCGCGTGCTGGAAGTCGATGACGAACGTGCGCTGCTCGCCGCTCGCCTTGCCGGTGCGCGTCGCGACGACGCGGGCGAGCGAGTCGTCGAGCGGCTCGGCGGTCCAGCGCAGTCGATACGAGAAATTCGCGGCCTCGCCCGGCTTCAACGGCGTGGCCGGCTGCCAGAACGCGACGATGTTGTCGTGGATCTCGCGGTCCGTCGGGATCTCGATGAGCTCGACGTGGCCCTGCCCCCAGTCGCCGCGCGGCTCCACCCACAGCGACGGCCGGAGCTCGTAGCGCGCCTCGAAGTCTTCGTAGTCGTCGAAGCGCCGCTTGCGCTGCAGCAAACCGAAGCCGCGCGGGTTCTGGTCCATGAACACCGACACCTGAAGCGTCTTCGGGTTCGCGAGCTGGCGCCAGACGCGCTCGCCGTTGCCGTTCAGGATCTGAAGGCCGTCGGAGTCGTGCACGGCGCGGCGGTAGTCGTCGAAGCGCGCGGGGCTCGACTCGTCGAACAGGAACATGGACGTTAGCGGCCCGATCCCGAACGCGCTGACCTCTCTGCGCGAGAACAGCGTGGCGTCCACGTCCATGACGGTCTCGTCGCCCGGCTGCGCCGTGAACGTGTAGGCTCCGACCACCGACGGGCTCTGCAACAGCGCGTGGATCACGATCTTCTTCGCGTTGACGGGCGGACGCTCGACCCAGAAGTCGGTGAATACCGGGAACTCCTCGCCCTCCGGTCTGGCCGTGCGGATCGCGAGGCCGCGCGCGGACTGGCCGTACTGCTGAGCGCGAGCCACGGCGCGGAAGTAGCTTGCGCCCTGGAACACGAGAAACTCGTCCATGTAGTCCGTCGTGTTGATGTTCGCGCGCACGCGGAAGCCCGAGTAGCCCATGTCCTCGGTGCTCTGCAGCGTCGGCACGTCGGGGCCATAGTCGAAGATCTGATTCGTGAAGAACACGCGGCGCGCCCCGTCGGTGACGATATTGACGTTGACGGGCGTCGCGTAGATGAACCCTGGATGGAACAACTCGAGCGTGAAGGTGCGATTCTGGTGCGCGAAGATCGCGGCGCCCTTCTGAAAGCGGATCGACCGATATTGGTCGTAGGAAAGCTTCTCCAGCTTGCCACCTTCGGGCTGAGTGGGCTCGACGAACGGCTGCTTCGCGAGCTCCTCGGCGCGCGCAATCAAAATGGTGCGGTCGAACGGCTCGCTCGGCCGATCTTGTGCACGCGAAGCGACGGCGAAGCAGAGCGCCGCTGCAGCAACGCTGAGCAAGATGGGGTTATGCGAGCGCATCGAATCCGCCAAAACTCGGACCCTCATCTCCCAAGCACGAACTGTACCAACACCGAAAGAGTGGTCGGCGTCTGGGTGTGGACACGTTCAACACATCTAGAGTCGAGAGCATCGAGCGGCGACTCCGGGGGAGACTCGGCGACACGCACGGCGACATCGCTCGCGCGGCGCTGCAGGCGGCGGGTTTGACGCTATTCACGGCCTGCGGTGCCCGCGGCGCGGAAGTCACGCGCTATTTTGAATCGTCGGCCGGAGAGAAGCCAAGAGGAAGCGCGGGCGTGTCGGTCGCAGGCGACAGGTTGCGCCTGGACGCGGATTTTGCGTTGCGCGCACCCCGCACGCAGGTGATCGCGAGCGTCATCGCGATGTTCGCCGGCAACGAGCGCCTCGGTTTCGAGACGCGCGTCGACGGGTCCGAGTGGAGCGGCAACGCTCCTCTCGACCACCGTTTCGATACGAGACTGCACTTTCGGTCCTCGGCGCCGTTCTTCGACGAGCTCGACGGGAGAGTTTGGCGATCGCCCGACGGACAATCCGGCCGGATTCTCAAGTTTGGATTCTACCAAAAGTTGCGAGACACCGACCCTAACATCGCGACACCGCTGACCTAATGAGCCAGCTCGCCAACGGCCGTGGAAGCCCCAAGCGGGCGCGGCGTCAGCCCTCCGAGGCGGTATCGGCGAGGAAGTCGAGGGCTGCTTGCGTGCCTCCGGGCCGATGCGGGATCGCCGCGAGCTTGAGCCCCATCTCGACGCCCCCCAGCGTCCCCGCGAGCGTGAGGTCGTTGAAGTGACCGAGGTGACCGATCCGAAACACCTGGCCGGCGAGCCTACCCAAGCCCGTGCCGAGCGACATGTCGAAACTGGCGAGGATCTTGCGACGCAGCGCATCGGCGTCGTGGCCCGCCGGCACGAGGACGGCGGTCAGCGAGCCGCTGTACTCGGCCGGATTGGCGCACAGCACCTCGAGTCCCCAGCCCCGGACCGCGCGGCGGGTGGCCTCGCCGTGGCGCGTGTGGCGCGCAAAGACGCGGTCGAGCCCCTCTTCGCCGAGCATCTTGAGCGCCTCACGCAACCCGTAGAGCAAATTGGTCGCGGGAGTGTATGGAAAGTAGCCGTGCTCGTTCGCCGCGAGCATCTCGCGCCAATCCCAATAGGATTTCGGTAGCGTCGCCGCGCGCGAAGCGGCGAGCGCCTTGTCCGACACGGCGTTGAACGCCAAGCCCGGCGGTAGCATCAGCCCCTTCTGCGAGCCGCCGACGGTGACGTCCACGCCCCAGTCGTCCATTCGAAAATCGATCGACGCAAGCGAGGAGATCGTGTCGACGAGCAGCAGCGCCGGGTGGCGCGCCGCGTCGATCGCCGTGCGAACGGCCGCAATGTCGCTGACGACGCCGGTCGACGTCTCGTTGTGGACGACGCACACCGCCTTGATCTCGCGTCGGGCGTCTTCGGCGAGACGCGCGCCGATCGCGGCGGCGTCCGCGCCATGCCGCCAATCGGTCGGCAGGATCTCCGACCGCAGCCCGAGTCGATCGGCCATTTGCCGCCAGAGACTGGCGAAGTGGCCCGTCTCCGTCATGAGCACGCGATCGCCGGGCGAAAGCGTGTTCACCAAAGCCGCTTCCCAAGCGCCCGTGCCCGAAGCGGGATAGATCACGACGGGGTGCCGGGTGCGGAACACGGGCCGGATCTCGGCCAGCACCTCGCGACCCAGCTCCGCGAACTCCGGCCCGCGGTGGTCGATGGTCGGCTGCGCGATCGCTCGCAAGACACGATCGGGCACGTTCGTGGGCCCCGGAATCTGCAGGAAATGACGACCGGTGTGCAAGCTCATGGCGACGCGATGGCTGATAGGGCGGCGCATACAATACACGGTCTTCCGGCGGACCTTTCGCCACGCGACGCTGCGTCGGGCGCGCGCAGACCCCTCGTACCGCCACGGGATCACGCAACTCTGTTCAACAGGCACTATAGTGCCTCTTATATTGTGCTTAGGCATCTAACGGGTTCTTTTCGACCCATTTACAATAGTTCGTATATATGGCATTATTGTGCCTGTTATTAAGGCATTTCCGCTTTTACCGTCAATTATTTACCTGTTATGGATCAGACAACCCAGACCCCCGCGGAGCTCCAACGTGATCTGGGAGAGCGGCTGCGACGCCTCCGGATCGGCAGAGATCTTTCCCAAGAGCAGCTGGCCCGCAAGGCCGGAGTTTCGCTGAAGACCCTGCGTAACCTCGAGCACGGCGCGGGATCCAGCGTCGAGACGTTGCTCCGAGCTCTCAAGGCGCTCGGCGTGGCCAACCTCCTCGAAGCGCTGGCTCCCGCCCCGGTGGTGAGCCCGCTCGCCCTACTCAAAGGTCCCGAGCCACCGCGACGCGTGCGGCGCGCGCGCAAACGCACGTGAGCACTCGCGTCATCGAGGTCCTCGCCTGGGGAAAGCGCGTCGGCGCGCTCGCCCCCGACCCCCGACTGCAGGCCTACGTTTTCGAGTACGACCCGGCGTGGACTCGCAGCGGAATCGAGCTCGCGCCCCTCACGATGCCCAGTGCGCGCGCGGATCGGCGGTTCGTCTTTCCCGATCTTGCGGCGTCGTTCCTGAGACTCCCCGGGCTCGTCGCGGACGCGCTACCGGACGACTTCGGCAACGCGCTGATCGACGCGTGGATGGCTCGCAGGGGCATCTCCGCAGCCGAGGTGACGGCGCTCGATCGTCTCTCCTACATGGGCAAGCGCGCGCTGGGCGCGTTGGAGTTTCGGCCCGCGCGCGGCTCGCACGCCGAAAGCGTCAAGCCGCTCGACATAAAGAGCCTCGTGGAGGCGGCGCGGATCGCGCTGCGTGGCGACTTCACCGGCGATTCCCACGCGCAGGCGGCCCTCGCCAACATCATCCGCGTTGGCACTTCCGCGGGCGGCGCACGCGCCAAAGCCGTGATCGCGTGGAATCCGGCCACCGAGGAAATTCGCAGCGGCCAATTCGACGTCGCGCCCGACTTCGAACATTGGCTCCTCAAGTTCGACGGCGTCGGCGCCGACCTCGAGCTCGGCACGTCGAAGGACTATGGCCGAATCGAGTACGCGTACTACAAGATGGCGACTTCGGCTGGCATCGAGATGATGCCGAGCAGGCTCCTGCACGAGAACGGGCGTGCCCATTTCATGACGAAACGATTCGACCGAACCGGCAACGTGAAGCACCACGTCCAGTCGCTGTGCGCGCTCGCGCACCTCGACTACCGGCAGCGCGCCACGAATTCGTACGAGCAGTTGTTTCTCGCGATCGATCGCCTCGGGCTCGACGACGAGGCGCGCCGGCAGGCGTATCTGCGCATGGCGTTCAACGTGATGGCGCGCAATTGCGACGACCATACGAAGAACATCGCGTTCGTGCTTCACGAGCACGGACGATGGGCGCTCGCGCCCGCGTTCGACGTCACGCACGCCCACAACCCGAAGGGCGAGTGGACCGCGCAACACTTGCTGAGCGTCAACGGCCGCTTCGACGACATCCGTCGCGAAGATCTCGAGGTGATGGCCGACCGCTTCGGCATCGTCGACGCCAAGGATGCCCTGACTTCCGCTCGCAACGCGATCGAACGCTGGCCCGAGCTCGCCGAAGATGCCGGCGTGAGCCCCGCGGAGCGAAAACGCGTCGCCGCGGACTTTCGGCCGCTCTAGGAACGGCGATGGGTGGGAGAGACGCCGAAGTGCTGCGGGCGCGCCTACGCCGCGAGCTTGCGGGAGACGTGCTCTTCGACGCCCTCTCACGCGGCCGCTACTCGACCGATGCGTCGATCTATCAGATCGAGCCGCTCGGCGTGGTGGTGCCGCGCGATTCGGCCGACGCGCTGCGCGCGCTCGAGATCGCGGCCGACGCCGGCGTGCCGGTGCTGCCCCGGGGCGCGGGCACCTCGCAATGCGGCCAGACCGTCGGCGCGGCGCTCGTGATCGACACGAGCAAGCATCTGAACAAAGTCCTCGAGCTCGACGCCGCGGCCCGCACGGCATGGGTGGAGCCCGGCATCGTGCTCGACGCGCTCAACGCCGAGCTCAAGCCGCTCGGCCTCTGGTATCCCGTCGACGTATCGACGTCGGCGCAGGCCACGCTCGGCGGCATGACCGCGAACAACAGCTGCGGCGCGCGCTCGCTGCGCTACGGCAACATGGTCCACAACGTGCTCGCGGCCGAGACCTGGCTTTCGAGCGGCGAGTCCGTCGTGCTCGGCGAGGTCGCCGCGGGCGCCGCCGCGAGCGGCGCGTCGAGCGCTGCCGGCGCCGCGCGCGAGCGCGAGCTCGTCGCCGCCGTGCGCTCGCTCTACGTGCGCGAGCGCGACGAGCTCGAGGCGCGCGTGCCGAAGGTCTCGCGGCGCGTCGCCGGCTACAACCTCGACATGGTTTCGGCCGGCGCGCTCAACATGGCGCACCTCGCCGTGGGCTCGGAGGGCACGCTCGGCTATTTCCGGCGGATCAAGCTCAAGCTCGCGCCGCTGCCGAAGCACAAAGCGCTCGGCATCGTGCACTTCCCCACGTTTTATCAGGCGATGGACCTGACTCGGCACATCGTCGCGCTCGGGCCCGCGGCCGTCGAGCTCGTGGACCGCACGATGATCGAGCTCGCGCGCGACATCGCGGCGTTTCGCTCGACAGTCGACCAGACGATCCGCGGCAAGCCCGACGCAATCCTGCTCGTCGAATTCGCGGGCGACGAGCTCGCCGTCCAGACGGCGAAGCTCCGCGACCTCGTCGAGCTCATGGGCGACCTCGGGCTGCCGGGCAGCGTCGTCGAGGTGGTAGACGCCACGCTGCAACGAGACGTATGGGAGGTCCGCAAGGCGGGCCTCAACATCATGATGTCGATGAAGGGCGACGGCAAACCCGTGTCGTTCATCGAGGACTGCGCCGTGCCGCTCGAGCACCTCGCCGACTACACGACGCGTCTCAACCACGTGTTCGCGAAGCACGGCACGCGCGGCACGTTCTACGCGCATGCCTCGGTCGGCTGCCTACATGTGCGGCCCGTGCTCAACATGCGCTCGGCCGACGGCGCGAAGCAGATGCGCGCGATCGCCGAGGAGGCGTGCGCGCTCGTCAAGGAATACAAGGGCAGCTACTCGGGCGAGCACGGCGACGGACTGGTCCGTTCCGAGTGGATCGAGCCGATGTACGGCGCGCGCCTCGTGCGCGCATTCGCCGAGCTCAAGCGCGCGTTCGACCCGAAGGGCCTCATGAACCCGGGCAAGATCGTCGCGGCTCCCAAGATGGACGACCGCACGCTGTTCCGCTTCAAGCCCGACTACCGCACGCTACCGATCGAAACCGGCCTCGACTGGTCCGAGCACGAGGTCGGGCCGCAGAACCGCGGCCGCGGCTTCGCGGCGGCCGTCGAGATGTGCAACAACAACGGCCACTGCCGTAAGTTCGACGCGGGGACGATGTGCCCGTCGTACCGCGTGACGCGCGACGAGCAGCACGTGACGCGCGGCCGCGCGAACTCGCTGCGGCTCGCACTGTCGGGCCAACTCGGCCCGGACGCACTCGAGTCGCGCGAGCTCTACGACACGCTGGCGCTGTGCGTGTCGTGCAAGGGCTGCAAGCGCGAGTGCCCGACGGGCGTCGACATGGCGCGCATGAAGATCGAGTTCCTGGCGCACTACCACGCCCGGCGTGGCTTCAGCACGCGCGAGCGCGCCATCGGTTTGCTGCCGCGCTATGCGCCGTGGGCCGCCCGGGTTGCGCCGCTCGCCAACCTCGTGTCGAGGATGCTCAAGCGC
>DASQOL010000165.1:0-28170 GCA_035644475.1 Gammaproteobacteria bacterium
ATGGACGTCGGATAACCAGACAGTTCGCAGCAGCACGTCTTCGCGCATCGTGGGGGCGGGGTCCTTCCGTGGAGGCGCGCAGTGTGCCCGAACGGATGGCGCCGCGCGTCGACTTGGATCGCAGAATCGTCCCCCGGTTCCTGCGCCGCGGGCCGCGCCCGCCGATCCGAGTGCGTTCGGGAGGATTTTGCGGGTATTCTCCGCCCGCATGGCCGAGCGCCATCGAAAAAGAACCCGGGGGGAACGAATGAAACTCAATGTGTCTGCGGCTATTGCCGCGTGCCTCGTACTGGCGTGCGCCGCGCCGCTCGCGGCCCAGGACCTCACGATCACCAACGCGCGAATCGTCGTCGGCAATGGCACGGTCATCGAGCGGGGCGCGATCGTGGTGCGCGGAGGCAAGATCGCCTCGGTTGCGGCGGGCGCGCCGGCGGCCGCGGCGGGTCAGACGGTCGACGCGCACGGGATGACGGCGATGGCCGGCTTGATCGACGCGCACCGCCACATCAACACCGGCCCCAACGAGAAGCAGCAGATGCAGGCGCTGCTCGAGGCGGGTTACACGACGATCCTGTCGGGCGGTGGGCCGGCGGAAGGCAACATCACGCTGCGCGATCACATCGAGCAGGGCGCGATCAACGGGCCGCGGATCATCCCGTCCGGGTCGATCAGGCTCGCGAACGTCACGGTCGATTCCGCGCGCGAAGAGATCCGCAAGATGGCGGCGCTCGGCGTGAAGTTCACCGGAGAGATCGCGTTGACGCCCGTGCCCGGTCCGAGCGCGGAGGAGATCGAGAAGCTCGAGGCGATCCTCGACGAGGCGAAGAAGGTGGGGATCATGGTGCAGGTCCACGCCGTGAGCTCGTCCGCGATGATGGCGGCCGTCGACGCGGGCGTGCCGCTGCTCGTGCACTTGCCGAACAAGGATTGGGTGAGCCCCGCGAACGCGAAGAAGCTCGCCGCGTCCGGCACGAAGATCTTGACGACGATCGGTTTCGGCGCGCCGGTGTTCGGCGTGTTCGCGAACGACAACAACCCGCGCTTCCGCGACGGCAAGCCGTGGCCGTCGGGCATCGTGGACGGCGTCGGCACAGGCGAGGAGGCGGGCTACATGATCGTGAACGCGCGCACCATGTGGGACGCGGGCGCGATCGAGGGCTACTGCACCGACACGACGTACGACCCGCTCGCGGGTCTCGAGCACGAGCTCAAGTCGCTGAACGTGGTGTTCTCGATGTCGGACGTCGTCAAGCTCATGGGACCGAACACCGCGTCGTATCTCGGCATGGCCGATCAGCTCGGCACGCTCGAGCAAGGCAAGATCGCCGACGTCATCCTGGTCGACGGCAACCCGCTCGAAGGCTACTGGAGCTGGCTCAAGACCAAGCTCGTCCTCAAGTCCGGCAAGATCGTCGTCGACAAACGCTAAACAACAAACAAGATTAGGGTCAGACCCCGGGGCCAGAGCACGCGCGTGAGAGGGCAGTCCCGAGACCGTCGGCGCACAGGGATGTGCGCCGCCGAGCCGCAGGGACGCTCTTCCGGCGTGTCTCGGGACTGCCCTCTCACGCGCGTGCTCTGGCCCCGGGGTCTGACCCTACCGACTACCGCGCGCGGGCGGAGAGCTCCATCGCGTCGCCGAGCGGCACGGCCACCGACACGTAACCGTTGGCGGGATCGCGCACGTAGGCGAGGTACGGTTTGAGCGCGTCGGGGAAGAGATCGAGGTCGTCGGCGATCACGAGCGCGCCGGGCAACAGCGCCGGCTCGATCACGCGCAGCAGCGGCAGATAGAGCTCCTTCCAGCCGTCGAGAAACGCGAGCGACACGTCGCGGCGCAGCCCCTTTAGCGTCTCGAGCGCGTCGCCGACGCGTAGGTCGACCACATCCAAGAGCCCCGCTTCCGCGAGGTAGCCGCGCGCTCGCTCGGCCTTGCCCGCGTGCAGCTCGGTGGTGATCACGCCGCCGGCGCCGCGATCGCGCACCGCCGCCGCGAGATAGATCGTGGAGATGCCGAACGACGTACCGAATTCGACGAGCGTGCCGGGTGCCGCGCTGCGCGCCACCGCGTAGAGCAGTCGGCCGCAGTCGGCCGACACGGGAATGAAGGCGTCGTCGAGCAGCACCGTGCGGGCGGCGCCGGTTTTGCCGCGGGCCTTCGCGAGGATCGGCGGATCGTTGCTGTCGGCGTCCGCGTGCATGCGCTCGAGCACGCGTCGCACGCGCGGATCGTGAAGGGTTGAAGCGTTCATGCGCGGATACTACTACGCGCGCGCTCCCGCGCGTCGATCCGCTCCGTTCGGTGCGCGCAGCTCCCAGAACAGCGCTCCCGCGCCGAACGCGAGTCGACCTTTGCGTGTTGCGCAACAGTTTCCAAAAAGCTGAACGACGTGTGTGCGCGACGCACCGCGCACCGTCTCGTTTTTGCCGTGGCACGGAAGTTGCTCACGTGCTTCGTCGAACGAGGTTCTCGGAGTAACGGCCGAGTAGTTCGAGCCGAGCCGAACGGGACTAGGGAGGTCTCATGGATACCTACATGCGTGCTGCGTCGAAAGGATTGTTTGGTTTCCTTGTCGTGGTGATGTTGCACGCATGCGGAGGCGGAGGAGGGGACGACCCGCCCCCGCCCGCGCCGCCCGCGCCGCCTGCACCGCCGGCCGTAGTCGCGCCGAGCGGCCTCAGCTACACGAGCCCGCAAACTTACACGGTCGGCACCGCGATCACGGCGCTGTCGCCGACGGTGACGGGAACGGTCACCGGCTACGCGGTGGCCCCGGCGCTGCCCGCGGGCCTCGCGATCGACGCGACCACCGGCGCGGTCAGCGGCACGCCGACGACAGCCGCCGCCGCCGCCGACTACACGATCACCGCAAGCAACTCGGGCGGCAGCACTACGTTCCCGCTCAACGTCACCGTCAACGACGTGCCCGTGGCCGCGCCGAGCGGCCTGACGTATGCGAGCCCGCAGACGTACAACGTCGAGACGGCGATCACCGCACTCACACCCACGGTCACCGGCACGGTGTCGTCGTACGCGGTTTCGCCCGCGCTGCCCGCCGGTCTCGCGATCGACGCGACCACGGGCGCGATCAGCGGCACGCCGACCGCCGTCGCGGCCGCCGCCGCGTACACGATCACGGCGACCAACGCCGCCGGCTCGACGACGTTTGCGTTGACGCTTGCCACGATGCTGGAGCGCGCCACCGCGGATCGCGACGACGCGGCGAAGAAGGGCATGGACCAGATTCACGTGCTGTACGTGGTGCCGTCGGACGCCGGCTACGACCAACAGTTGGACACCAACGGCAAGCTCGAAGCGTCGGTGCGCTCGTGGAGCAAGTGGTTCGCCGGTCCGACCGGGACCGGCGGTCCGAAGCTGCGCCTCGACACCTACGGCGCCAGCGACCGGCTCGATGTCACATTCGTCCATCTCGCGAAGTTCGATGCGGACCTCGCGGGTACCGCCGGCAACGTGCGCACCAAGCTCGAGTACGCGCTGCTCGCCGCGGGCTTCGACGCGACCAACAAGGTCTATCTCGCGTACTACGAAGGCGACGGCGACGGCTGCGCCAGCGCCAACTGGCCGCCCACGCTGCACGGCCAGCTCGCCGTGCTCTACCTGCGCGGCAAGGCGAACCCCGATTGTCCCGCGGCGACGTTCGTGGGCGAAAGCGACGCCCCGGGCTATTGGGAAGTCCTCGCCGTGCACGAGGTGCTCCACCCGCTCGGCTTCGCGCCCGCCTGCGCGCCGAATCAAGTCGGTAGTGGCCACGTCGCCGACAGCGCGCGCGAGCTGCTCTTCAGCGGCACGCTCCCGACGACGCCGACGCTCGATGTCAACCACGACGACTACTACACCGCGGCGGTGCAGAACTGCTTCGACCTCATGAACAGCGCATACCTCGACCCGCTGCCGGCGGGCCCCGAGCAGCCGCCGTTCCATCCGTACGAGAACCTGACGTCCGCGGCTTGCTCGACCGAGCTCACCGTGATTCCCGCGCCGAACGCGACGGACGCGACGATCACGTTCGTCAACAACTACGCGCCCGGCGGTGCCGGCGCCGCGCTGTCGGTGTCGGAGCTCGTCGTAAGCGGCTCCGGAAACGTTCGGACCAACGTGAGCTCGCTGCCGTTCGGCGAAGGGTTCCAGCTCAACAGCACGACCAACACGAAGCCGAAAGTGGGCACGGTATACGTCGTCACCGTCGGCGGCATCGGCGGGACGTGCCAGGCGATCGTCACGGCCACGGTCAATCCCGGTCGGTTCGTGGTCAAAGCGACGCCCTAGCGTTCCGCTCTCGAGCCGCGATCGCAAGGAGCGCGATCGCGGCACTTCCGCCATCCATGGCGGCCGGCCGCGAGCGCGCCCCCGTAGGCGCGCCGCGGCCGATCTTCGTTCGAGACTAGCGCGGCTGCGGCGGTGCTCGCCCTGCGACCCGCTCCAGCAGGCGCTCGGCGGCGCGCTTCGCCCTCGGGCTCGCGCCCGGGTCGGCGGCGAACTCGCGCAGCAGCGTCTCGGCGGCGCCGCGGTTTCCCGCCTGACCGGCCGCGGCTGCAGCCGCGATGCGCCGGAAGCCGTCGACGTCGAGTCGCATCGATTCCAAGACCGTGCGCGGCCGCCCGTCGATCGAGTCGTCGGCGAGCTGGGCCTCGATCAGCGCCTGCGCGTCATCGAAACGCTCCGCAGGAATCAGAGCGTCGAGCTGTGAGCTCAGCCAGCCGATGAGCCACGAGTCGTGCAGGGCGGTGACGGTGGTCCGATAGCGCGGCGGCAGCGTGAGCGGCTCCTTGCGCGCGGCGCGCAACAGCCGCGCGGCGGTGGGCACGTCGCCGCCCTGCTTCGCGACCGCGGCCTGCGCGACGACGATCATTCCCTCGGTCGGGAGCGCGCGCCGACCGACCGCGAGCGTGGCGTCGTCGCGCTCGGTCACCGCGTCGACGTTCAGCAGCGCATGCAGCAGCCCTTCGTAGGCGTCGCGGTTGCGCGGGCGCAGCGCGAGCGATTGCTCGAACATGTCGGCCGCGGAGCGCGCGGCGTCCGGCGGCACGCTCTCGTCGATGCGCGTGTCGGCCTTGCGGTTCTCGTCCAGTAGTTGCCGCGCCCGCGCGCGGTACACGTTGGCGTCCGTGGAGCCGAGCTCGATCGCCTGATCGAGCGCGGCGCGGGCGGCCGCCGCGTCGCCCGCGCGTCCGGCGAGCAGCGCGAGCAGCTCGTAAGCCGGCGCCGCTCGCGGGGCCGCCGCGACCACCGCGTCGAGGTGGCGGCGCGCGAGGTCGTCGTTGCCGCCCGCGGCCGCGAGCCGGGCGAGCGCGAACTCCACCTGCAGCGGCGACGCCGGCCCCGCCGACATCTCTGCGCCGCGGTCGCGCACGTCCAGCTCCGCGATGCCGTACTTGCCGCGCGCCAAGTAATTGCGCAGCTCGACCGTGGCGTCTTTGTACGACAGGCCGAACGCCGCGTTGAACGCGCTGTCGAGGTCGGTCTCGCGCTGCAGCTCGAGAAACTTTCGCAGCGTGGGTTGTCCGGCGCCGTTGTTGCCGAACGTCAAGTAGTGCACGAACGCCCATGCCTCGGGGTAGTACTTGCCGGACCCGTGCAGCGCTTGGTCTTGCGTCGTGCGGAGAAAGTCGTCGAGAGATTGGACCCCCGTGGCGCGGAGGTAGTCGACGTCCTCCTGGATGGGCAACCCCCAACGGCCCCTGCCGTTCTTCACCTCGAAGGTCGAGAAGACTTCGGCGATGCCTTCCTCGAACCACAGCGGCGACTCGACCCGCTCGCCGCTCAGGAACCAATGCACCGCCTCGTGGTGGACGACGTGGCGCGTCTCAGCCGTGCTATTGCGGCTGCTGAGACCGATCACGCTCCACGCGTCCATGTTCGCGAAGAACCCGGCGACGTTGGCTTGCCCGGAGGCCGTCTGGGTGCGGTACGGCGCGAACGCGCGCGGATCCTCGAACAGCACGATCGTGAGCGGCGACAACGCGAGCTCGTCGACCTGATACAGCTGGTGCAGCGCGTCGACGAATTGATCGAACTCGATGGCCCACCGCCGCGTCGCGTTTTCGTCGAGCTGCGAGACCACGCCGAAACGCGGCGCCTGGAGCTTCAGCCATACCGGATCGGCAGCGCGTCCCGCGGAAGACAGAAGGAGGAGCGAGGCGGCGAGCGCGGCCGATCCCCCGAGAATTCTTCGGCGACCGGTCATTGGTATTCCCCCCGGAGGCGAGCGAAAGTGCTCGCTGTGCCGAGCGTACTTTACAAAAGTTTTCCTGCCGAGAAGAGCGGCCTGGTGCCACCTCTACCCGGCTCGGCTACTCGCCTGACGGTGCGTTTCAAATTAGTATCGCGGTCTGCCGCGTGGGGTAAGTGACTGGCGGCTCAGGAAATGGCTGGGAGAACAATGCAGATCCGTGTCTCGTGGATGGGCCGAGCGGCGCTATTGGCGGTCATGGCGCTCGGAGCCGGAGCGCCCGTCGCCGCCCAGCAAGTCGCGAAGATCGACTTCAAGAGCGTGGGGCGCGCCGCGCCGCTCAAGGCCGATCTACGCGAGTACGAGATCGTGGGCGCGGCCATTCCCACGACCTTCAACAACGGCGCGGCCTCGTTCGACGAGAAGAATTTCGTGGGCTCCGCGCGCAACGGCGAAGCGCCGAAGGGCGTGAAGCCGCTGCCCGTCGATCTGTTCACCACCAAGGACTTCTACAAAGACAAGGCGCTCTGGAGCGACCCGCGCTACTTCCGCTGCAACAGCTCGGTCGCGATCGAGGAGCAGTGGGGCGCGAACGGCCCGCGGCTGATCGGTGAGAAGGGCGCTTCGACGGCGGCCTGGGGTCGGTGCGACCGCGACTATCCGCGCGCTGCGATCGTGAGTCCGTATCCGTTCAAGACGGCGCAGGCGCACTACGAGGCGCTGCTCGCCGAGACGAAGAAACGCGGCGGTCCCACGCAGCAGACGTATCAGACGCTGCCGAACGAGTGGAACGGCCGCTATCTGCACCCCGGCAACACGCCGGGGCAGGCCTACTGGTACCGTATGCGGCACAACCAGCTCTCGACGATCCTGTCGCTGCTCACGCCCACGTACCAGCAGCGCATGGTGCAGCAGGCGTATCACGAGGGCGTCACCGACCGCGCGCAATGGCCGTCGCAGTACTGCTGGCCGGAAGGGTTCATGCGCCGCTGGCACGAGTTCGCGACCTGGGACTGGGAGCTCATGGTCACGCCGCAGCGCGTGCAGATCTTGACGGGCGTCGCCCGCAACTTCATCACCAATATCTACGTCGGCCGGGAGTTCAACACCACCGGCGCGGTGCCCCGCCTGGGGCAGGACGTGCCGCGCTGGTACGGCGAGACGATCGGCTTCTGGGACAAGGACACGCTGATCACCTGGACGTCGAACATCCAGGGCTGGATGGTGCACGGCGCGTTCGAGTACTCGAACAAGATGCAGACGATCGAGATCTACACGCCGAACCGCGACGCGAGCGGCAAGTTCCTGGGCCTCAACCACGAGGCGGTGTTCTACGACCCCGAGGCGCTCGTGGAGCCTGTCCGGATCATCCGCAATTACGTCAAAATCGGCGATTTCGACACGGGCGACCCGTACGTATTCATCGACTGCGTGCAGACGATCTTCCCGATCGGCGGCAAGGCCAGCCCCGTGACGCCGGGCACCGAAATTCAATACGAAGTGCCCGACATTTATGGCCGGCCGTGGGCCCACATCTGGGAGAAGTATTTCGAGCAGGGTATGGAGAAGCCTGAAGCTGAGGACATATTCAGCTTCAAGTAAGCTTCGCCGCCCTCATAATGTAAGGTATCGATCCAGGAGCTCTATCGATGAACGTACAACGTAAAGTCGTCCGCGGCGCGCTGGCTGCGGCTTTGGTCGCCGCAGCCGCGACGGTAGTCGCGCCGGCGTTCGCGCACCACTCGTTCGCGATCTTCGACGCCGAGGTCACGCGGGTGTTCACCGGCGTCGTTACGCGCGTGAACCCCGACGCCAACCACCTCCAGATCTTCTTCGCGCCGATGAACGCGGAGCGCAGCGGTGTGGAGCGCGACCCCGCCGGCAAACCGATCACCTGGGCCGTCGAGATGGCGGGCTCCGCGCAGGCCGCGAAGGACGGCATCTCCGTCAGCACGTTCCCGCCAGGCACATATTTGAGCGTCGCGTTGCACCCGCTGCGCAGCGGCGAGCCCGCCGGCAGCCGCGCCAATGGGGGCGCGATGTTCAAGTGCCCCGAGAAGGTCCGTCCGGCACCGGGTAAGCATTGCGACTCGCTCGAGGGTAGCGTCAAGTTCGGCGACGGCGATCTTCCGCAGCCCACCGTGGAGTGACCTGACGTGCACGCGTTTGCGGAGTGGCTGCAAACCACTCCGGTCAGCGTGACCATCCAGTCCGTGACCTGGGTGATCCCGCTGCTGCAGTCGATCCACATTCTTATGATCGGCGTCGTGTTCATCTCGATACTGATGATCGCGCTGCGCGTGCTTGGCCGCGTGCGGGCCGACGAGACGTTCTCCGCCGTGTGGCGGCGGTTTGCGCCGTGGATGTGGTGCGGCCTCGTCGTCATGGCGGTGACCGGGCTCACGCTGATCGTCGGCGAGCCGATCCGCGAGTTCACCGCGCTGTCGTTCTGGCTCAAGATGGGCCTGATCGTCGCTGCGGTGACCTGCACGATCGTGTTCGCGCGCACGGTCAAGCCGGCGGACGGCGCCGCCGATCCCGAGTTCTCCCTCGCCACGAAGTCGGCCGTGGTCGCCGCGCTCGTCGTTTGGACGGCTATTATTTTCCTCGGGCGCGCGATCGCCTACGACGCCGCGGTTTGGGGCTCGCTGTCGCCGTCGGCGTAAGCCGGCGCCTCGCAGGCATCCGCTCGTGAACATCGTCGCGACCATCGCACAAACCCTCGAAACGTCCGCCGTCGGCGAGTGGATGCGCACGTCGCTCAAGGCGATGCCCGTCATCGAGGCGATTCACGTGCTCACCGCCGCGGTGGTGTTCGGTACGATCCTCATCGTGGACCTCCGGCTGCTCGGCGTGCCGAGCACGCGCCGCGCGGTCACGCGCATCCACGAGGAGCTCGTGCGCTTCACCTGGGCCGCGTTCGGCGTCTCGGTGGTCACGGGGCTCCTGATGTTCGCCCCCAACGCCACCACCTACTTCCGCAACACCGCGTTTGCCCTGAAGATGCTGTCGTTGCTTGCCGCGGGCGTGAACATGGCGATTTTCGAAGGCCGCACCTTCCGCTCGGTTACCGCGTGGGACCGGGACGTCCCCGCGCCGCCCGCGGCGCGCGTGGCCGGCGCGTTGTCGATCCTGATCTGGGCGGCGGTGATCTTCTTCGCGCGCTGGATCGGGTTCACGAAGGGCTACGACTTCGCGGTCCCCGACGACGTCGACTTGAACTTCGCGTTCCCCCCTCAATAGCCGCGGCCACCGGTGTCCGACCGACCCACCGAGCTCTCACTCCCAGACGCGCTGCGCCACGCGATCGAGTTGCACCGCAGCGGGCAGCTCCAGGGCGCCGACACCTTGTACCGCCGGATTCTCGCCGTCGCCCCGGATTACGCGGACGCCGTGCATTTCCTCGGCCTGTTGCTCCATCACCGCGACGGGAGCGACGAAGGCCTCGCGCTGCTCGACCGCTCGATCGCGCTCGACCCGACGGCGGGCCGGTACAACAATCTCGCCTGCGCGCTGCTCGAACGCGATCGTCTGCCCGACGCGGTCGACGCTTTCGAACAATCGCTCGAGCTCGAGCCGCACAACGCGGACGTCCTGAACAATCTCGGGTCGGTCCACAAGGCACTCGGGCGTTTCGACGATGCTGAGCGGATCTACCTCGCGGCGCTCGCCGCCGATCCCCGCAACGTGGGCGCGCTCACGAACCTCGGCAACCTGCGCTCGGAGCAAAGGCGTAATCACGAGGCGGTCGACTTTTATTGGAAGGTGCTGAGCATCCATCCCTCCCAAGCGAGGACGCGGCAGCGGCTCGGCTTCGCCTACTACATGCTCAAGGAGTACGACGCCGCGGCGAACGTGTTTCGCAAATGGCTCGAGGAAGAGCCGCACAACCCGACCGCGAGCCACATGCTCGCCGCGTGCAGCGGAGTCGGCGTGCCGGTGCGCGCGTCCGACGAGTACGTCGAGAAAACCTTCGACGACTTCGCGGAGAGCTTCGACGCCAAGCTCGCGGCGCTCGAGTATCGCGCCCCTCAGCTCGTCTGCGACGCGCTCGCGAAGCTCGTGGGGGCGCCCGCGAGCGACCGAGCGATACTCGACGCGGGCTGCGGCACCGGGCTCTGCGGCCCGCTGCTCGCGCCGTACGCGAGCCGGCTCGTGGGCGTGGACCTGTCGGCGCGGATGCTCGACGGGGCCCGCCTGCGCGGCGTGTACCACGAGCTCGTCAAGGCCGAGCTCACCGAGCTGATCGCGAGCCTGCCACCCGCGACCTGGGACGTCATCGTGTCGGCCGATACGCTCTGCTACTTCGGCGCGCTCGACACCGTGTTCGGCGCCGCGGCCCGCGCGCTGCGCGACGGCGGCTTGTTGATCTTCACCGCGGAGAGCGTCGCACCGGAGCTGGCGCCGAACGGTCATCGAATCAATCCGCACGGCCGCTACAGCCACACGCGCGCGTATCTCGAGCAAGCGCTGGCCGGCTCGGGCTTCGCCCTCGACGCGTGCGAGCCGAACGTCCTTCGCACGGAGAACAAAGATCCCGTCGACGGTTTCCTCGTCGCGGCGAGGAAGCTCGGACCCGGCGCGTAAGGGTATCGCGCTGGTGTCGGACACCGCTGGTGCCTGACATCGGGCTCCGGGGCTCGTCAAGGCGACCATCGACCCCTGTTGCTCGCGCACGGCGATGCTAGCGTGACAGCCGGTAACGTCGACCATCGGCATATCCGTCCGTCATGCGTTGTTGTCTCCCGCGCTCGAGATTTTCGGCGCTCGTCGCGCTGTGCGGCGCGATCGTCTGCGCCGCGCGCGCGAGCCCCGCCGCGGCCCAGGCGGTCGACGGCTCGCCGGCCACGCGCCCGCACGTCGCGCTGGTGCTGGCGGGCGGCGGCGCCAAGGGCGCCGCGCACATCGGCGTGCTGCGCGTGCTCGACGAGCTCCACATCCCCGTCGACTGCGTCGTCGGCACCAGCATGGGCGCGCTCGTCGGCGCGGTGTACGCGTCCGGGATCCCGCCGCCCGACATCGAGAGCGCCGTGCTCGAGGTGGACTGGGGGCGCGTCGTCGGCGGCCAGGGGCGGCGCGACCGCATGCCGATCCAGCGCAAGCTCACGGCCGCCACCTACACCAATTCGTTCGAGGTCGGAGTGCGCAAGCGCCAGCTGCTGATGCCCGGCGGTTTGGTCGGCGCGCAGGAGATCGAGCAGGTGATCCGCGCGCTCGTCGCGCGGGCGCGGCAGACGAGCGACTTCGACCAGCTGCCGATTCCGTTTCGCGCCGTCGCCACCGACATGCTGCACGGCGAGATGGTGGTCCTCGCGAACGGCGACCTGTCCCAGGCGATGCGCGCGAGCATGGCGCTCCCCGGAGTGTTCGCGCCGGTCGAGCGGGACGGCAGGATATTGTCCGACGGCGGGATGATGCGCAACTTGCCCGTCGACATCGGGCGCACGCTGTGCGGCGACGCGGTGATCGCCGTCTGGATGTCGTCGCCTCCGCCGAAGCCCGAGAGCTTGGAGTCCGCGCTGTCGCTCGTCACGCGCTCGCTCGACGTGATGATCGGCGCCAACGAGCGCGCCCAGATCGAAAGCTTGACGCCGCGCGACGTCGGCATCGAGGTGCCGATGGGCACGATGGGCACGGGCGACTTCGAGCGCGTGCCCGAGGCGATCGCGCTCGGCCGCGCCGCGGCCGAAATGCGCCGCGAGGAGCTTCTCAAATTCGCCGTGCCCGAGGACGAGTACCGCGCCTGGGCGCAGTCGCTTGGGCGAGCCTCGGCGGCCGAGACCGCGCTCGCCGACGTCCGTATCGTGGGCGCCGACCGCGTGGAGCCCGAGTACGTGCGCGCGCAGCTCGAAAACGTCGCGCCCGGCGCGAGCGTGAGCACTACCGAGATCGCGGCAGACGTGGAGCGCGTCTACGCGCTCGGCGACTTCGAGCGCGTGGAGTACGCGTTGACCGGCCCGGAAGACGCCCGCGTGCTCGAGATCGCGCCCGTGGAGAAGCCGTGGGGCCCGAACTTTTTCCGGGCCGACCTGGGCCTCGCGGCCTACGAAGCCGGCGATATGTTCGCGATCCTGCGCGCCGACCACGACCGCACGTGGGTCAACTCGCGCGGCGGCCGCTGGCACAACGCGCTGCAGCTCGGCCGGCAGTCGATCGCGACTACGGACTTCTATCAGCCGATCGACGTTCGGCAGCGCTTCTTCGTGCAGCCGATCGTCCTCTTTCAGGAGAACCGCGAGGACGTCTATCTCGACGGCGATCGAGTGGCCCGCTACGACGTCCGCGAGGCGTACGGGCACGTCGACTTCGGCGCGAACTTCGGCACGCGCGCGCAGGTGCGCCTCGGCTTTCGCCGCGGCTCGTACGACGCGACGATCGACACCGGGATACCGGCATTGCCGGAGATCGACCGGACGAACGACGCGAGCATGCAGTGGCGCGTGAGCTACGACACGCGCGACTCCGTCGCGCTGCCGACACACGGCTCGTTCATGGCCGCGCGCTACGTGCGCTCCGGGGACTGGCTTGGCGGCGACGAGCACTACAGCGTGATCGAATCCGTGTTCACGAAGGCGATGCAGGTGCGCGGCGGCGACTCGCTGAATCTCGTCCTCGGCGGCGCGAACGAGATCGACGGCGATCTGCCGATCACCCAGCAGATCGAGCTCGGCGGCATCCGCACCTTCCCGGGATTGCGTCCCGGCGAGCTGCGCGGCGACAGCTATTGGTTCGCCGGCACCGAGTACGGCTGGCGCGTGGCCGAGCTGTCGCCTCTTTCCGGCCGCGCGATCTATGCCGGGCTCAGGTTTCAGGCGGGGGAGATGCGTGACCGCATCGACGGCACGCCTGAAGAGGTGTTGTACGGCATCTCGGGATCGCTCGGCGGCCGAACTCCGCTCGGCCCGTTCTTGCTGTCGCTCGGCTACGTCGACAACGGCAGCTGGCAGCTGCAGTTCACGCTCGGCCGACCCGTGGCCGAGGGCTCGCTGCTCGACGCGATCCAGTAGCCGCTGCGTCACCGCGCCGTGCCTCCGCTGCGGGCAGTGCTTGTCAGGTTGGGTGGCGGCGCTTACGCTTCGCTCGCTTTCGTTGCGGGGGGCTGAGAGTGCGACCGTGCTTGCGCGCGTGCTTGGGTTGGCTGGTCTGCGTGGTTGCGGGCGGCGGTGCGGGGTTGCTGCATGCGCAGACGGCGCCGAAGACGCACTGGGAACCGTACAAGAACCGAGCCGCGGCGCAGCAACCCGATCAACACCTCACGGATCCGGCGCTCGTGGGCGCGATCGACCTGCACGCGCATCACGATCCCGACAGCTATCCGCGCAATCTGGACGCGTTCGAGGTCGCGAAGCTGATGCGCGACCGCGGCCTGCGCGGCGTCGTGCTCAAGAATCATTGGACGGAGACGGCGGGTCTCGCCTATCTCGTGCGCAAGTACGCCACGCCCGACCTCGAGGTGTTCGGCGCGGTGACGCTCGACACGGCCGTCGGCGGCGTGAACGCTCAGGCCGTGCGCTACATGGCCGACGTCACGGGCGGCTACGGCCGCATCGTCTGGATGCCGACCCACGACTCGGAGCACGAGGTCAAGTACAACAAGGAGAGCCGCGAGTTCGTGCCGGTGTCGCGCGACGGCGCGCTGCTGCCCGAGGTGCGCGAGGTGATCGCCGTGGTCGCCGAGCACGACCTCACGCTCGCGACGGGGCACGTCGAGGCCTGGGAAGCACTCGCGATCCTGCGCGCGGCGAAGGACGGCGGCGTCAAGCGGCTCATCGTCACGCATCCGCTGTTCGCGGCGCAGTACACGCTGATGTCGATCGAGCAGCTGCGCGAGGCCGTGGGCCTCGGCGCGTACATCGAGATCTTGGGGCGGAATCTCGCGGCCGAGGGCGAGTCGAAGCAACGCTCGCTCGCGGCGATCCGCGTGCTCGGCGCCGAGCATTGCTTCGTTGCGAGCGATTCGGGGCTCGAGGGCGAGATCAACCATACCGACGCGCTCGCGCTCGGCGCCAAGGCGCTGCGCGCGGCCGGGTTCTCCGAGGCCGAGCTCGACCTGATGTTCAAGGACAATCCCGCGTACCTCGTGCGCCTGCCGCCACGCGGAAAATAGGGACATGTTGCATTTTCGGCGACCCGCCGAAGGTCGTTGCGCTTGCCGTCGAAAATGCAACATGTCCCTATTTTCCGTCTTAGACTGGCGCCGGTCGCAAGAACAAACTGGGGGAGCGTCGTGAGAACCCGCATCCTTGTCGCCACACTCGTCGCGATCGCCGTTGCGGCCGGCGCAGGAAACGTTTCCGCGCAGGCGCGGCTGTTCGCGAAGCCCGGTCCGTGCGACCGCGCGTGTTTGATCGCGGTCGCAAAGACCTACCTCGGCGCGTTGGCGGCGCACGATCCCGCCAAGGCGCCGCTCGCGCCGAACCTCAAGTTCGTGGAGAACTCCGAGCCGAAGAAGGCGGGCGAGGGGCTCTGGCAGACGGCGGGTAGCGTGCCGAGCGACTTCGCGCTCTACGTGCCGGACCCCGTGTCGGAGCAGATCGGCTTCCTCGGCATGCTCACCGAGGGCGACAAGCCTCTGCAGCTCGGGCTCAGGCTCAAGGTCGAGGGCGGCAAGATCACCGAGGCCGAGCACCTCGTCGTGCGCAGCTTCTTCAACGAAGGCGTGCTCGCCAATCTGAAGACGCCTCGCCCGGGCTTGCTCGCCACCGTGCCGCAGAACGAGCGCCTATCGCGCGAGCTCATGCTCGTGATCGGCATGACGTACTACGATGCGCTCGAGCAGAGCGACGGCAGCGCCTCGCCGTTCGCCGACGACTGCGAGCGCCACGAGAACGGCCTGATTACCGCGGGTCCCGGCGGCGGTGCGGCGGGCCCGGGTGGCCAGCCGCGCCAAGGTTGCGCCGTGCAGCTCGATTCGCGCGCGATGAGCTACATCGACAGCATCGACCTGCGGCGGGTGTGGATCGCCGACCCGGAGACGGGCCTCGCGTTCGGCCTATCGCAGTTCCGTCATTCGATGACGAACAAAGAGATCACGGTCATTGGGCCGAATGGCGAGCGCTCGCAGCGGGCGATGGCCTTCAATCCGTTCGACTTGCCGGCCGCGCACATCTTCAAGATCCGCGGCGGCAAGATTCACGAGATCGAGGCGCTCGGGTTCATGTTGCCGTATATGTCGAGGAACGGCTGGAGCGACTTTCTGCGGTAGGTTGGGACTGTCCCTCAAAGCTTGAAGACGCGTTCGGCGTTGGTTTGGTAGAAGGCCTTGTGGTCTTCGTAGCCGAGCGGCAGCGCGTCGGTTACGTTTACCTCTTCGGGCACGAACTGATAGGGGTAGTCCATCGCGTACATCAGTCGGTCCACGCCCATCACTTGCTGCACGTACAGGATCGGCGGCGTCCACGCCATGCCGCTCGTCGTGTAGTAGAAGTTTTCCCTGAGATACTCGCTGACTTTGCGCTCGAGCTTCGGCTGGCTCGCGTAGCGCTTCGCGCGCACGGCGGCGCCGTGCATGTGGTCGAGGCGGAACAGCCAATAGGGCAGGCCCTCGCCCAAATGCCCGAGCACGATTTTGAGCTTCGGGAAGCGGTCGAGCGCGCCGCTCACCACGATGCGCAGCGCGTGCAGTCCCGTCTCCACGGCGAAGCCGAACACGGCGCCGTCGAGCCCGCGCTCGAGGAACGGCTGGATCATCGCGTTCGGCGGCGTATTCGGGTGGATGTAGATCGGCACGTCGAGCGCCTCGGCGGCCGCGAGGATGTCCCAGAATTTCTCGTCGTCCAGGTACTCGCCCTGGGTGTGCGAGTTGATGATCGCGCCCTTCAACCCGAGCTTCTGCACGCCGCGCTCGAGCTCCTTGGCGGCGGCCTTCGGATCCTGCGGCGCGATCGCGGCCAAGCCCGCATAGCGTGTCGGATACTTGGCGATCGCCGCCGCGAGCTCGTCGTTGGCCGAGCGCGCGAAGCCGACGGCGGTGGCCGCGTCGAAGATCTGCACGCCGGGCGACGTCAGCGACAGGATCTGCACGTCCACGCCGGTGGCGTCCATGTCCGCGATGCGGCGCTCGCCCAAGTCCTCGAGCCGCGCGGCGATCGCGGTCGAGCGCTCGCTCTTGTGCATCTGGTAGTAGCCGACCAGGCTGTTGAAGCCGATGTCGTTCGAACCCTTGCGCGCGAGCAGGTCGCGGTAGGCCTTGCCGATTTCCTTCGTGAGGAATGCTTCTTCTGTGGCGATTCGCTTGAAGCCCAAGTTCGTTTTCAAGATTCTTCTCCGAGATTACGATCGATGCCGGGCCGACGCTGGGAGCGCACCCGCTCCAGTTGCTTCACTGTGCCCGCAACGGCTGCGCTTCCGGCGCGGGCGCGCGCCAGCTCAGCAGCGCGACGCACGCCGCGCCGACGAGCGCCGGCGCAATGCAGACGAGATACGCGCTGCGCGGGTTGGCCGCGCCCGCGAGAATCAACCCGCCGATGGTCGGGCCGACGATCGAGCCCACGCGGCCGACGCCGAGTGCCCAGCCCAAGCCCGTCGAGCGCATCGCGACCGGATAGAACATCGACGCGATCGTGTTGATGCCGCCTTGCGCGCCCACCACGCCGAAGCCCGTCGCGATCAGCACGGCCGTCATCACGCCGCGGCTCAAGTGGGGCATCGTCGCGAACGTGTAGAAGCCGGCGGCGGCGAGCACGAACGCGGCCACGAGCATCGGCCGCGCGCCGACGCGGTCCATGAGCAGGCCGAGCGCGTAGATGCCCGCCACGCCGCCCGAGTGGTAGATCGACGTGAGCAGCGCGGCATCCGATACCGAGAATCCGGACGCGTTGAGCGACGTCGGCAGCCAGTTCACGGTGAGGTAGACGTTGAGCAGGCTCATGAAGAACGCGATCCAGAGCAGCACGGTAGAGCGGGCGCGCCGCTCCCTGAAGAGGTCGACGACCGTCGCCTTGCCGGCCTCCGCGTCGTCGGCGACGAGCCGCGCGTCCGCGGCGACAGGTGTGCCCGTGAGCGCAGCGAACCAGCGCCGCGCATCGGCCTCACGCTCGTGCAGCGCGGCGAGGAACCGCAACGATTCGGGCAGCCAGCGCCCCAGCGCGGCGGCCAGGAGCAGCGGCAGCACCCCGCCGATCACGAAGATCGCGGGCCACCCGACCGTCGGGATCAAGCGCGACGCGGCGATGCCCGCCACCACCGAGCCCACCGACAAGCCGCTCGCGACGAACATCACCGTCGTCGCGCGCCACCGCTTTGGCGCGTACTCCGACGCGAGCGCAATGGCGTTCGGGATCGCCGCGCCGAGGCCGAGGCCCGTGAGCAGCCGCAGCGGCAGCAGCGTTGCGAGCGAACCGGCCGTGAGCGTGGCGAGCGTGCACAGGCCGAACGCGACGCAGGCGGCCGTCATGATGCGCCGCCGGCCGATCCGGTCCGCGAGTGGCGCGATGAAGATCGCGCCCAGCAGCACGCCCAACAGGCCGGCGCTGAACGTGGGTCCGAACGCGCCGCGCGCCAGGCCCCAGTCCTGGCTGATCGCGGGCGCGACGTAGGTGATGCCTTGCACGTCGAAGCCGTCGGCGAACAGCACGGCCGCGCACAGCAGAAACGTGCGCACTTGCAGCGCGCTGACCGGCCGGCCGTCGATGACGTCGGCTACGTTGATCGTTTGAGCCACCGAGCCCCCCTATCGGGACGATGATAAACGGACTCGGCCGCGGCCACACCGCTCGATTCAACGCCAAGAGGAATTTCGCGCGCGGCTCAGTCGCCGTTGCGGGCCTTGCGCGCCGCTTCGTAGTCCTGGCTCGCTTTGTAGTAGTCGAGGATCGCCTGCGCGAATTGCGGATTCTCGTTCGCGATCCGAAGGATCTCTTCATTCATCTGCGCGCGCTTGCCCGGCAATTGGCCCTCGACAGCATTCGACTGGAGGGCAGCGCTCTGTCCAATTGCGCTGAATAAACAGGCCTGGGTGAGTTCCGCGTTCCCGGGGCAGCGCAAGAACAGCGATCCCAGGTACTCCCTGCCTGCCTCTGTCTGGATGCGGTTCTCGAACTGCGCACGGCAGACCCGCTGCTTGGCATGCGAGAAGAGGCGGATCTCGTCGTGGCAGTGGACGTCGAAATCTTTGGTGCTATTGAGCTCGTTGAAGAGGTCGTAGGCGTGCTCCTGGGCCTTCTGCACCGCGAACTTGAGCTCGACGAGCCGTTTGCCGCGTACGATGACCTCGTCGGGTTTCTCTTGCGCAGGAGAAGCTTCGGCGCCGTCGCGGGACGCGCGCTCGTTCTGTGCGACGGCGAGGCTGGCGCCCGACAGCGCGATGGAGAGCAAGATCAGCGCCAGCACTCGCATAGAGCACCCCCGCGCCCACGAATCGTCGTTTCTTACCAT
The DNA here is from genome assembly GCA_035644475.1 of Gammaproteobacteria bacterium. Classification (GTDB taxonomy): domain Bacteria; phylum Pseudomonadota; class Gammaproteobacteria; order Steroidobacterales; family Rariloculaceae; genus FEN-1219. Next base: position 18,567 of record DASQOL010000165.1, read on the forward strand.
ATCGCTCATAGACTTGCGAGCGGGATAGTGCGGTGTTCCCGTGGGTTGACCTCCGCGGACTATGACGACCGGGCTTCCCCGCCGCCAAGCAGGCCTATTTTCCGGCGCGGAACATCGCCTTGATGCCGCGCACGGCTTGCCGGATCCGGCTCTCGTTCTCGATGAGCGCAAGGCGCACGTGGCTGTCGCCGAAGTCGCCGAAGCCGATGCCGGGCGACACCGACACCTTGGCTTTGTCGAGCAGCAGCTTCGAGAACTCGAGCGAGCCGAGCGCTCGATACGGCTCGGGGATCTTCGCCCATACGTACATCGACGCCTTCGGCGTGGCGACCGGCCAGCCGGCCTCGTGCAGTCCCTTGACGAGCACGTCGCGGCGACGCTGATACGTGGCCGCGATGTCGCGCACGCACTGCTGGTCGCCCTCGAGCGCCGCGATCGCCGCGACTTGCAGCGGCGTGAACGTGCCGTAGTCGTGATAGCTCTTGATCCGCGCGAGCGCGTGCACGAGCTCGCGGTTGCCGACCATGAAGCCGATGCGCCAGCCGGCCATGTTGTAGCTCTTCGACAGCGTGAAGAACTCGACAGCCACGTCCTTCGCGCCCGGCACCTGCATGATCGACGGCGCCTTCCAGCCGTCGAACACGATGTCGGCGTATGCGAGATCATGCACGATCAAGATGTCGTGATGGCGCGCGAGCTCGACCAGCCGCGTAAAGAACTCGAGCTCCACGCACTGCGCGGTGGGGTTCGACGGGAAACCGAGCACTATCATTTTGGGCTTCGGGTAACTGCCGCGGATCGCGCCCTCGAGGTCCGCGAAGAAGTCGCGCTCGGCGTCGATCGGCACGGAGCGGATGTCGGCGCCCGCGATCACGGCGCCGTAGATGTGAATCGGATAGCTCGGGTTCGGCACGAGCACGGTGTCGCCGCGCTCGAGCGTGGCGAGCATCAGGTGCGCGAGCCCTTCCTTCGAGCCGATCGTGACGATCGCCTCGGCGTCGGGGTCGATCGATACGCCGTAGCGGCGCTCGTACCAGTGTGCGATCGCGCGGCGCAGCCGCGGGATCCCTTTCGACGTGGAGTAGCCGTGCGTGTCCGGGCGCTGCGCGACGTCCACTAGCTTCGCAACGACGTGCGGCGGCGTGGGCCCGTCGGGATTGCCCATGCTCATGTCGATGACGTCCTCGCCGCGGCGGCGGGCGGCGAGCTTGAGCTCGGAGGTGATGCCGAAGACGTAGGGCGGGAGGCGCTCGATGCGCGCGAACCGGCGTTTGCCGGTGGGGGATGCGTCCACTTTCGTTCTCACGTAAGCGCCCGGAACCGTCCGAGCGACGTCGGCAGCTTCGTCTGCCTGCGCGCAGTCTACGCGCGGAGGCGCGGCGCGCTCAACGTCCTTGCGCGCGTGCGCGGCTCCCGGCGCTCGCCCCCGCGCGCGTGCAGGGCGCTCGCGGGAGATTGACAGTTAACCGAACGTTCTACCGAGAATTGTAAGTCGCCCTGTCAATCTCCGGAGGGGACCCTTGCGAGAGACGGATCGCCGGCGTCAGCCTCATGCCATGGATGAAGGACGCCTAGTCGATGGGTTCGCTCGCTCTCGGCGCGTCCCGTGCGCGTGCAAGGCCTCCGCGAGAGATTGACAGTTAACCGAACGGTCTACCGAGAATTGTGAGTCACACTGTCAATCTCTGGAGGGGACACTTGTGAGAGACGGATCGCCCCCCCCTCTCAGCCTCACGCCATGGACGAAGGACGCCCCAATCGATCGATTCGCTCGCTGCGGAGCGAGCATTGGGACGCCGCCTCGTTCCTCTATGGCATCGTCGAAACTGCGGATCGTCTGAAGACGGCTCGTGACTTTTCCGGCGAGCCGGCGCTGCGCTTCGATCGCCGGTGGGGTCTGCTGCGCGCGGTCGAGCGCTGCGGCGGATGCCCCACGTTCTCCGACGTCGCGCGCCTGCTGCGGGTCACGCGCCAGTCGGCGCGAGTGCTGATACTGGCGGCGGAAAAGGCCGGCGTAGTAGAGCTCTTTCCCGACAGCCACGATCGCCGCGCATTGCAGGTTGCGTTGACGCCGGCCGGCCGCCGGCTTCTCGAGGCACAGCGGTTGCCCGCAGTCACTTGGATATTCACGCTGCTGAGCGGTTTGGAGCCCGAAAGGATGCGCGCGACGGTGCATGTGCTCGCGGTGATTCGGCAACGACTGGAGCGCTACGAGGCCGAAATGAAGCGCGTCAAACGGACCGGCCGCTAGATGCCCGCCTTGCCGAGCGTGTCGACGATTTGGCGCAGCAGGTTCGCGAGCTGGGGGTGATCGGCCTCGAATTTCGCGGCGAGCTCCTCGAGCACCGGACCGTGCCCCGCGTCCGCTTCCTCGCTGCGCACGAGCGCGCCCTCGATATCGGCCGACACGGTTGCGAGCAGGTTGCGCGAGCCCTGGTCCACGGACTTCGCCCGGCCGAGCCGTGTGTGTAGCTGCTCGAGCAGCGCTCGTAAGTCGTCGTCGGCCATTCGTCTGCTCCGGTGGGTTTCGGGTTCGCCGACCTGAAGCTTAGCGCAAGTCTCCCCGCGAGCCGTGCGCTGGAAGGGAAGCTCCGAGGTCCGGCACAATGTCTCGATCTCACCACCCCCGGGAAACCCCCTTGCGCAGACCCGTCACGCTGATCGCCGGCGATCGCAATAGCCGGCACTTTGGGACCACGCCCTACTTGGCCGATGCCTTGGCCCTCTCCGGCAAGGACGCGCCCCTCGCGCTCTACATCGGGGCCGCGAGCGGCGACAACGCCGGCTTCGGCCGGTCGCTCTGCGCCCTGATAGAGGCCGCCGGCGCCCGTGAGGTCCTATGGCCCAAGCTCACGGGCAAGAGGCGGGAGAAGGCCCGCGCCCGTGCCGCGCTCGAGCGCGTAGACTTCGTATTCGTGGGGGGTGGTGACGTCGAGGCGGGCGTGGAAGCCTTGCGCGAGACGGACCTCGTCGGCCCCCTGCACACCGCGGCGACACGGGGTGTCATATTCGCCGGAATGTCGGCGGGTGCGATCATGCTCGGTGAGCGCTGGGTCCGGTGGCCCCGGGACGACGCGGGCGACGACGAGGCGGAGACCTACGAGTGTCTCGCCATCGCTCCTTGCTCGCTCGACACGCACGGAGAGGCCGACCGCTGGCGCGAGACGCAATCGTTCGCCGCCGTCCGTGCGCGCGAGACCGGGAAGAAAGCGCGTGCCTACGCCGTGCCGAGCGGTGGGGCGCTCGTGATTGCCGCCGGCGGCACACCCACGGCGCGCGGCGAGCCGGTGCCGGTGTTCGCCGCTTCGCCGGGCGAGAAGGCGCAGCTCGAGAGGACCATGGAGGCCAAGAGTTGACCTATTCGACATCACACTGGGAACGAGTGGGGGAGGAAACGCGGCGGATGGTGGACGAGGTGCCGCTGTACCGAGACCGGACCGCGCCGCCCGTGGATCCTGCCGCGCTCGGCGACTGGCTTGCGCAGGTCCCGGCCGTGGGTAAACGCGACCTGCGCAGGGGCTTCCCGAAGTCGCTCGTGCGCCGCAATCAAGATCTGCACGCGGCGATGCAGGAGCAGCAGGTGACGCTGCTCGCAACCTCCGGCACCACGGCCGATCGCCTCCAGGTGATCTGGGAGTGGTCTTGGTGGGACCCGCAGGAGCGCGAGGCCATGCGCCTGAACGGGCGGATCGCGCGCTCGATGCAGGACGGCGAGTATCGCGAGGCCGTGCTCACGACGCCGGCCTGCGGCGCGGGCGTCTGTCATTTCGGCAGCCAAACCGTCGAGGAGCGCAGCATCGACGGCATGCTGTTCTTCAACGAGAGCGCCGATCCCACCCACTGGACCGAGCAAGAATGCGGGCGGATGTTGGACGAGTGGGCCGACTTCGCGCCGCGCGGCATCGAGGCCGATCCCGCGTACCTCGCGATCATCGCGCGCGTGGCCGAGAAGCGCGGTATTCGCCCACCGCCGCCCGAGTTCGTTACGCTGACCTACGAGACGACCACGCGCGCGATGCGGCGCGACGTGGCGCGTGTCCTCGATGCGCCGCTCTACCAGCTGTACGGCGCGACCGAGGCCGGCGTGCTGTTCATGGAGTGCGAGCACGGCCGGCTGCACGCGAACGAGCGCCACGGCCACGTCGACCTCGCGCCGCTGCCGGGCAGCGCGCGCCTCGCGCGCGTGCTCGTGACCACGCTCGGTCGCGAGTGGATGCCGCTGCTGCGCTACGACATCGGCGACGTCGTGCGGGTGGCCGAGTCGCGCGACTGCGCGTGCGGCTTGCCGAGCGACGGCCCGCTGCTCGAGCGTATCGAAGGGCGCGCGAGCGATTGCGTCGAGGTAAACGGCGAGACGATCACGCCGTTGATGCTCGACGACGCGATCCACGCGGAGCTCGGGTCCCACGCGACGCTCGAGCAGTGGCAGCTCGCCGGCGACACGTTGCTCGTCGTCGATCCCGCGTCGTCCGACAGCGCGGCGCACAATAGTGCAGCCTTGGCGGCCCGCGCCGTCGGCGCGCTGCTCGTCCGGGCGATTCGCGGCGAGCACGTGAGCGCGATCGCGCCGGAGGCTTCGGGCAAGTACCGGCTGGTGAAGCGCTGATGCGAGGCGCGGGCTTTCCGCTGCTCGAGCGCGGCTACGACGGCGAGCCCTTCGTCTACCTCGACAGCGCGTCGACCACGCCGAAGCCGCGGCCCGTGATCGACGCGGTCACCGGTTACTACGAAACGGTGGGCGCGAACGTCCACCGCGGCGTGCATCCGCTCGCCGAGACTGCCACCGAGCAGTTCGAGCGCACGCGGCATCGCGTCGCGGCGCTGATCGGCGCCCAGCCCGCGGAAATTGTCTTTACGCGCAACGCCACCGACTCGTTCAACCTGATCGCGCGCGCCATGAATCTGCACACGGACGACGAGGTCGTGTTCCCCGCTTCCGAGCATCACTCGAACTACATGCCGTGGCGGGTGGCCGCCACGCCGAAGCTCGTGGACATCGACGCCGAGGCGATCCCGAGGTGGTCGCAGCTCAAGTCGCTGCTCGGCAAGCGCACTCGGCTCGTGAGCGTGGCGCACGTGTCTAACGTCACCGGCGTGATCGCGCCCGTGGAGGAGTGGATCGCCACGGCGCACGCGGCCGGCGTGCCGGTGATGCTCGACGCGTCGCAGTCCGTGTCGCACCTGGCCGTAGACGTGCGCGCGCTCGACGTCGACTTCATGGGCTTCTCGAGCCACAAGATGTTCGGGCCGAACGGCGTCGGGGTGCTGTACGTGCGCCGCGACCGGTTCGACGAGCTCGGCTTGGGCAACGTGGGCGGCGGCATGGTCGGCAAGCACGGCGAGGACCGGTTCGACGCGCTCGAGCCGCCGTTCCGCTACGAGGCGGGCACGCCGAACATCGAGGGCGTGATCGGGCTCGGCGCGGCCGTCGACTACATGCTCGGCGTCGGCATGGAGACGATCGCGGCGCACGCGCGCGAGCTGGCGGACCGCCTGATGCGGGGGCTCGCGGAGCTTCCGAGCGCGACGGTGCTCGGCCGCTCGGCGCGCGAGCGTATCGCGCTCGCGACCGTGTCGTTGCCGCTGCCGTCGATGCGCCAACAGGACGTGGCGCGGCTGCTCGCCGACGCGCATGGTATCTTCGTATCGGGCGGTTATCACTGCGCGCACGTGCTGCACGACCGGCTCAAGCTCGACGGCACGGTGCGCGCGTCGGCGCACATCTACAACGACGCGGGCGACATCGACGCTTTCGTCGCCGCCCTGCGCGACCTATGAAGAAATAGGGACATGTTGGATTTTCGTGTGAATGTGAGACGGAGGAGTGCGTGATGAAGGCCTACTTGCTGCGAGCTGGGTTGGTGTCGTTGGCTCTTGGCGTGTCGCTCGCGGCTAGCGACGGCCGCGCGCAGCCGGCCGCCGGCGGCGCCGCGCCGGGCGGCGATGCGGCGGTCGCCAGGGCTCTGAAGCCGCTGCCGAAGAAGGAGAAAGAGGCGCCCAAGCTCACGAAGAAGACCACCGTCCGCTTCCAGACCACGGCCGGCGAGCTCGTAATCGAGGTCTATCCCGAGGCCGCGCCGAACGCGGCGAAGCGCTTCGTCGACCTCGTGCAGGCCAAGTACTACGACGACACGCCGATCTCGCGCGTCGTGCCGGGCTTCGTGGCGCAGTTCGGCGTGAACTGGCGCGACCCGCACAAGGCCTGGAAGGACCGCAACTTCAACGACGACCCCTCGTACTACCAGCTCGAGCGCGGCACGCTCGCGTTTGCCAAGTCCGGCGCGAACAGCAACTCCACGCAGGTGTTCATCAACTACGCCGAGAACAACCGGCTGGCCGACCCGCAATACAATTTCACGGTGTTCGGCAAGGTCGTGACCGGCATGGACGTCGTCGACAAGTTCGCGCGCGTCGGCGACCCGAGCGGCGGCCTCGACCAGGACCGCCTCTGGAACGACGGCGCCGCGTACCTCGCGTCGCTGCCGGCGAAGCCCACGATGATCGTCCGCGCCACCGTCGAATAGAAAATGGGGACAGGTTACTTATTCAGCGGTTGGTAGCGGTCGGTGCCACGCACCAGCCGCGCCTGGTACCTGTTCACCGTGGGATAGATCTCTTCTACTCTCGATTCGAATGATCGTATCGTTCAGATCAAATGAGCGGGAAACGACAACCCTACACGCGCCGGCTAGCCGAGCTACTTGGCGGCCGCCGCGATGAGCTGCGGGAAGCCGGGGGTTGGCACGACCGCATCCTCGAGGGCCTGGGATTCGATGCCGTAGCGAGCATCAAAGCGCATCTCGCATTGACCGATCCCGAGGTCGCCCGTCTGCTCGGAATCGGCGAAGCCACGTTGCGCCGCGCGCGCGCGTCCGGCGCGCCGCTCGGCGTCGCCACGAGCGACCGGCTCTACCGCCTCTCGAAGATCGTCGCCGTCGCGGAGGAAGCGCTCGAGAGCGCCGACAATGCGACGACGTGGATCCGTCGACCGCAACCGGCGCTCCGCGGGCGCGTGCCGCTCGATCTGCTGGTTACCCAGGCGGGGGCGGAGCAGGTGGAGACGCTGCTGCGGCGCATCGACTTCGGCGTCTACACGTGACCGAAGTCTTGGCGCTAGCACCTTCTCAGTGGGTCATGGCGTAGACGGCGAAGTTCACCCCCAGCGACAGCGCGAGATTCGCCGAGTCGTGCGGATAGCGCGGGTCGTCGGCCCACTGCCAGCCGTCGGCGATGTCGTTGTTGTAGGTGATCATCACCATCACGCGGCCGTCGTCGTCCAAGATCGCGCGCCAGTGCGGCGTCGCGCCGGAGCTGCCGTTGCGATAGCCGCGCGGCAGGTGCTGCCAGGTCGGCACGCGCGGCCGGTCGGTCAAGTCGTACACGGCGTGGAAGATCGGGTGGTCGCTCGGCAGCTCCACGATCGGCCGGTCGGGAAATACGCGGCTCATGCCGTCGACGAAGCCGGCCCACTCCTCGTCTCCGTAGAAGCTGTCGCAGAGCAGGAAGCCGCCTCGCAGCAGGTACTCCCGCAGCTTCAGCGCCTGCTCGTCGGTGAGGTCCCAAGCGCCGACGAGGCCGGAGATCAGGAACGGCCAGTAGAACGCGTCGACGCCATCGTCGAGGTTCACGGGCTGCTCGACGACGCGCACGTCGATCTTCGTGAGGCGTGACAGGATTCGCGCAAACGTGCGGTCGGCTTCCGGGTAGTCGACCGTCCACGCCGTGCCGCCGCGCAGCCAGTCGCCGCCGCCGCCGCCGAGCAGATAGGGCGAGCGCGACTGCGGGAACATCAGCCGGCCGACGACGAACTCGCCGGGGTTCTCGTGCGCCTGGTCCCAATGCATGGTGGCCGACCAGCCGCGCTCGATGCTCGGGTACTCGCGCCACGGGCTCTGCGCCGCGGCGGCGCCCCCGGCCAGCGCCAGCGCGAGTGCGAGGACGAGTCGTGCGCAGCTCATCGACGATTCCGCGGAAACTCCCGCTCGGGCGCCTGCCCGCGCGTCAACGGAGAATAGCCGGGGCGCGTGCGGTCCGCCAAGCCGGCGCTGCGAGCCTGGCCGGCCGCGCCCGCGCCGGGCAATAATCCCGCATGGAATCGATTTTCGACGCGCTCATCGGCCCCGTTCCGGACGCGCGCGAAGCCACGCGCATCGTCGTGCGGCTGATCGCCGCGCTGATCGCCGGCGCGATCATCGGCTGGCAGCGCCAGCACGCCGGCAAGGCCGCCGGGCTCCGCACCCACATGCTCGTTTGCCTGGGCACGACGCTGTTCGTGCTCGCCGGTAGCGACGCCAGCATGGGGGCGGACGCACTGTCACGCATCGTTCAGGGCGTGGCGACGGGCGTCGGATTCCTCGGCGCCGGCGCAATCATCAAGATGGAAGGCACGCACGAGATTCGCGGCTTGACGACCGCGGCCGGCGTTTGGCTCACGGCCGCCATCGGGGTGACGATCGGCCTCGGGAGGCTCGTCATGGCCGCGCTCGCCGTGCTGCTCGCGTGGGTGGTGCTCGCGCTGGTCGTGAAGGCGGAGCGGCGGATCCAAGGCTCGGGCCACAGCGCCTGAGCGTCAGCGCGGCGCCGCGAACTCCTGCGCCCAGTAGATGCCCGGGTTTGCGCCCGGCGCGTACGAAAAGGCCACGCCCATCTCGGTGAAATACGGCCCCATGAGAGTTGCGCAGTGGCCCGGGCTCTCGAGCCACGCGGCCACGACGGCGTCCGCGTCCTTCTGGCCGGACGCGATGTTCTCGCCCACTGCGCGCCACACGTAGCCGGTGCGGGTGACGCGTTCGCCGGAGCTGCTGCCGTCGGAGCCGGTGTGGTCGAGCTTGCGGTGCGCCGCCATGTCGAGCGCGTGCGCCGCGGCTGCCGCGGTGAGGGTGTCCGACCGGCTCAGCGGCGCGGCGGGAGCGAAGTCGTCGCGGCCGCACTTGCGGGCGACGCTGCGCGCGTCGTTGACGAGCGCGAGCACGCGGTGCGCCGCCGCGGCCGGGTCCAACACCGGGGCTTCCGGCTGGCGCCGCGCGAGCACGATCCAGGTCTCGTCGCCCTTCTGGTAGGCACCGAGCTCGACGTACCTGGCGTCGTTGATCGCCGCGCAATAGCGGTCGGCCAGGACCTTCTGCACCACCGGGTCTTCGCGCGAGCCCTTCACGTGAAACGACGTGGAGGTCTCGGCGGGGTAGTTGGTCTTCGCGATCGCGGTGCCGAGCCGGTCGTCGCGCGCGAGCTCGCTCGCGACGCGGTCGAGGTCCTTGTCCCGGCGCACGGGCGTGCCGACGGCGGGGAGCTTCGCGCAGCCTTTCGCGCGCAGGGCGTTGACGACGGACAGCGGGTCGGCCTGCACGGTGGTCGCGAACGCGAACGCGAACGCGGCCGCGAACGCGGCCGCTGCTGCGATCGTGGCGGCGACGCGGCGAGCGCGGCGGCGGGGACGGCTGTGCGGAGCGGGCACCACGGCGTGATCATACAAGCGGCGGTCGCGGGCGGTGCATGCGTCGGTCGTGTTTCACTTTGGCTGATTCTGGCGTTGCGGTGGCTGCGGCCGCGCCTCGAACGCACGCGTTGTGCCTGCGCCGCAGCGGTAGCGACGAGCCGAGCCACA
>DASQOL010000166.1:0-14925 GCA_035644475.1 Gammaproteobacteria bacterium
CCTCTCGATCTCCCGCCCCATTTGCCTCCCGCCCGCGAAAATAGGGACATGTTGCCTTTTTCGACCCGCCGCGCGCCAATCCGCAGCCGCGCCGCCGAAAAAGGCAACATGTCCCTAGTTTCGCTCAAACAACGCCAACGCTTCGACGTGGTGGGTGTGGGGGAACATGTCGAAGACGCGGACGAGACGCAGCCGGTACGCACCGTCGGACGTGAGCGCCGCGGCGTCGCGCGCCAGCGTGCCGGGGTGGCAGGAGACGTAGACGATCCGGCGCGGCTGGGTCTTGCGCAGCGCCGCGATCGGCGCCTCGGCGCCGGTCCGCGGCGGGTCCAGCACCACCACGTCCCAGCTCTCGCGGAGGAAGCCCCACTCGGGCTGCATGAGGTCGGCCGTGAGGAAGCGCGTGTTGCCGATGCCGTTCAGGCCCGCGTTCTTCACTGCGCGCGCCACGAGAGCCGCGTCGCCCTCCACACCCGTGAGCTCGCGCGCGCGCTGCGCCAGCGGCAGACTGAAGTTGCCGAGGCCGCAGTAGAGGTCGAGCACGCGGTCCGTTGGCTGCACGGCGGCGAGCCGCACGGCGGTGGCGACCAGCTCCGCGTTCATCGCGGCATTCACCTGCACGAAGTCGGTGGGCGCGAAGTTAAGCTCCAACCCGAACTCGGGCAGCGTGTAGCTCAGCGCCCGCGCGACCCCGAGCGGCGCGGCGGTGGCCGGGCCGCCGGGCTGCAGGTACATGTCGATGTCGTGGCGCGCGCCGAACGCGGCGAACGCGGCCCGATCGGCCTCGGTGGGCGCGTCGAGCACGCGCAGCACGAGCGCGCTCGCCTTGTCCGCGACGGCGGCCTCGATCTGCGGCAGCCGCGCGCGCACACTGGTCGCCTTGACGAGATCCGCGAGCTCCCCGAGCAGGCCGTCGATCGGCGGCATCAGCACCGGGCAGCGCAGCATGTCGGTGATGTACGGCGCCGAACGCTCGCGAAAACCCACGAGCACCCGGTCCTTGCCCGGCACATATTTGACGCCGAGCCGCGCGCGCCGCCGGTAATTCCACGGCTTGCCGGAAGCCGCAGGCAACCATTCCTCGGGCTCGACGTGCCCGATCCGCGCGAGCGCCTGCTTCACGGTCTCCTGCTTGAACCGCACCTGCGCGCCGTGCTCGAGATGCTGGAGCGCGCAGCCGCCGCAGCGGCCGAAATACTCGCAACCCGGCACTACGCGATCCGGCGACGGCTCGAGCACGCGCACGAGCCACGCCTCTTGAATCTGGCGGCGGCGCTTGCCGAGCGCGATCTCCACGCGCTCGCCGGGCAGCGCGCCCGGCACGAACACGCGGTGGCCGTCGAGATCCACGACGCCTTCGCCGTCGTGAGTGAGGTCGACGACCGTCGCGATTACGGGGTTAGCTTGAGGCCGCATCCCTTGCGGCTCGCCACGCGGCGAGGAACTCCCTCAAGTGCGGCCGCTCGGAGTGCTCGAGCTTCGCCTCCACCTGCGCGACCTCGGCATCGTATTGGCCGGGGTCGAGCCCGCCGCGCATGAGCTCGAAGCGCAGGTAGATCAGGTAGGTGTTGAGCGCGTCCGTTTCGCAGTAGTTGCGGATCGCCGCAAGCTCGCCGCGCTGGAAGCTGGGCCACACTTGCGCGCCGCTCATGCCGAGCTTGCCCGGCAGCTTGAGCAGCTGCGCGGTGTGATCGAGCGACGCGCGCGCGCTCGCGCCGTAGCCGGACAGCACGTCCATCACGTCTACGTGCCGCCAGTGGTAGCGGCTCAAATAGTTGTTGTAGCGGTAATCGCGGTCACCCTCGCCGACTTCCCAGTAACGCCGCGCGACGACGCCGTGCTTGAGCGCGCGATAGTGCAGCACCGGCAGGTCGAAGCCGGAGCCGTTCCACGACACGAGCTGCGGGCTGTAGCGCTCGAGGCCGTCGTAGAAGCGCTGCACGATCTCCTTCTCCGGCGACTGCTCGTCGCCCAGGCTGAAGATGTGCAGATCGTCGCGGCTCTTGAGCACGGCGGAGATCGCCACGACGCGCTGCTGGATCGGCGGCAGCACCTCGCTCTGGCGGATCTGCTTCTGCTTGAAGAACATCACGCGCGCGACGGCGGTGTCGTCGAGATCGGCGACGTCGTAGAGCTGCCGGCCGAGCTCGACGTCGGGCACCGTCTCGATGTCGAACGCGAGCGTGTTCATCGGGTGCGCTTCGCGGCGCGGCGGCCGCCGCGTTTCGCGCTCGCGCGCGGCTGCGTGGCACGGCCGCGCTGCTTGCGGCCGGCGGGTGCGCGGCCGGCGCGCGCCTTCTTGGCCGCCGCGCGCCGCGGCCGCGCGCCGTCAGCGCGCATCAACACGGCAACCGCCACCACGAGCCCCGCCTCGTCGCTGAGCGACAGATGCCCTTCGCCCACGCCGAGCTTGCGGCAGAGCGCGCGGCCGCGCGCGGAGAAAATCACCTGCGGCTGGCCGAGCTCGTTCGGCATCATGCCGACGTCGCGGATCCAGATGCCGTTCGCGAAGCCGGTGCCAAGCGCTTTGACGATGGCCTCCTTGGCGGCGAACCGCATCGCGAGAAAACGCACGGGCCGCTTGGCTCTGACGAACAGCTCGTGCTCCTCGTCGAGCAGCAGCCGCCGAGCGAAGCGCGCGCCGAAGCGCTGCCAGGTCTGCTCCACCCGCTCGAGCTGCAACACGTCGGTGCCGATGCCGAAGATCACGCGCGTGCGGCGACCATCAGCGCCTTCATCTTGGCAACGGCGGCGCCGATGCCATCGAACACCGCCTGGGCCACGATCGCGTGGCCGATGTTGAGCTCCACGATCTCGCGGATCGCGGCAATCGGACTCACGTTCTGGTAGTTCAAGCCGTGGCCCGCGTGCACGGTGAGCCCGAGCGCGTGCGCGCGCTCCGCGGCCGCCCGAACGCGGGCGAGCTCGCGCGCGGCATTGGCGCCGGCGGCTTCCGCGTAGCCGCCCGTGTGCAGCTCGACGACGGGCGCGCCCGCGGCCGCGCTCGCCTCGAGCTGATGGAAATCCGGGTCGACGAACAACGAAACGCGGATGCCGCGCTGCGCGAGCCGCTTGCACGCGGCCCCGATCCTCGCGGCCTGCGAGGCGACGTCGAGGCCGCCTTCGGTGGTGAGCTCCTCGCGCCGCTCGGGCACGAGGCAACAATCGGCGGGCGCGCTCGCGAGCGCGGTCTCGATCATCGGCTCGGTTACCGCCATCTCGAGGTTGACGCGCGTTTGTGCCATCCGCAACAGGATTTCAAGGTCGCGCTCCTGGATGTGGCGGCGATCCTCGCGCAAGTGGATCGTGATGCTGTCCGCGCCCGATTGCTCGGCCAAGAGCGCCGCGGCGACAGGGTCGGGATAGCGCGTGCCGCGCGCCTGCCGCAAGGTCGCGACGTGGTCGACGTTCACTCCCAAGTGGATGGACGCACCGCTCATCTGCAAAAGGCCCGATCTATTTTATCTACTATTGCTCTACTAGTCGGCGGCTCACGATGTCCTGAAGGACCAGCCGGCTGCGCAGCGGCCGGTCGCCCAAGTGCGCGCGCAGCGCCCGGCCGAGCAGCCGTTGCGCCGCGCGCAACGCTGTGTCGCCGTCGAGCTCGCGTTCGCGCAGCGAGATCAGCTCGCGGCCGGAGTACACCTCGTCGTCGGCGCCCGTCTTAGCCACGACGCGCGCGCCGGCTTCGAGCTCGAAGACGTACGTCGAGTCGCCGCGCAGCGGCAGCCCGGTGTCCGCCTCGGCGTCGAGCTCGAGGCCGTAACCGAGCGCGCGCAGCAGGTCGAGCTCGTAGAGACGCAGCGCCCGCGCAACGTTCGCGTGCGCCGCCAGTTGCGCGAGGCAGCGACTATAACAGGAAAAAACTTCGGCGTTGGGATCGCCCCGAGCGGTGAGGCGCAGCAGCAGCTCGCTGGCGTAATAGCCCGCGAGCAGGCTCAACCCCGCGAGATCGAAGGGCAAGGCAGACGCCTCGACCTGAGTGAGACGGCCGAGGTCGCCGCGGCGAATCCACGATAGGCGCAAAGGAACGAACGGTTGCAACAGGGCGCGCTGCCGGCTCGCGGGGCGCCGCGAGCCGCGCGCGACGAGCCCCACGCGGCCGTGCGCCGCCGTCACGCATTCGAGCAGCTGGCTCGTGTTGCGATACGGCCGCTGGTGCAGCACGAAGCCGCCTTCGAGCAGGACCTGCTCGCGCTCGCTCATCAGACGTCGAAGCCGAGCCGCTGCAGCTCGCGCTCGCTGTCGGCCCAGTGCTCGCGAACCTTGACCCAGAGCTCGAGGTGCACGCGATCGCCCATGAGCTTCATGAGCTCCAGCCGTGCGGCGGTGCCGGCCTGCTTGAGCACCTGCCCTTGCTTGCCGATGACGATGCTCTTTTGACTCTCGCGCTCGATCCACACGAGCCCGTGCACGACGCGCTGGCCCTCCTCGTTGGTGCCCAGGTGCTCGACCTCCACGGTGAGCCCGTACGGCACCTCCTTGTGGACGAGCGTCATGAGCTTCTCGCGAATCACCTCGGCGACGCGAAACGCGAGATCGCGATCGGTGACCATGTCCAGCGGAAAGAGGGCCGGCCCTTCGGGCAGACGCGCGAACAGCTCGGCGACCAGGTGATCGAGATTGTCGTGGGTCTTCGCCGCGACCGGAATCAGCGCTGCGAACGGCTGCTTGGACATCTTGGTGAGCGTCGGCAGGACCTCGGTCTTGCTCTTGAGCGCGTCGATCTTGTTGAGCACAAGGAACGTGCGGTCGAGCTTGTCGCCGAGAATCTCGATGAGCGCGTAGTCTTGCGACGTCATGCCAGACGCCTCGACGACGAGCAACGCGACGTCGCAGTCCTCGAGCGCTTGGTGGATCTGCCGCGCCATCAGGCGATGGAGCGCGCGCTTCGTGCGGCGCGCATGCCCGGGCGTGTCGATGAACACCGCCTGGTCCGCGCCGCGATTCAGCACGCCGAGCACGCGCTGACGCGTAGTGTGCGGCTTGTCCGTGACGATGCTGATCTTCTCGCCGACCAGCGCGTTCAGCAGAGTGGACTTGCCGACGTTCGGCCTACCAACTATCGCTACGAAACCGCAGCGGCTGCTCTCAAGCGTGCTCACCCGTCAGCACCGACAACATCGCAGCGGCTGCTTGCTGCTCGGCGCGTCGACGGCTGGCTCCATGACCCGTGGTGCTCGCATTTCTTTCTTCTACCTCGCAACTCACCACGAACGTCTGGTCGTGGTCGCGCCCTTGCACGGATCTCACGGTATACGCCGGAAGATGCAACCCGTTACCCTGCAACCATTCTTGCAGCTTGGTTTTCGCGTCTTTGAGCTCTGCAGCAGCCGGAAGCTGCGCGAACTCGGCCGCGAACAAGAGATCGATCAAAGCTTCCGCCCCGGCCGATCCGCCGTCAAGCAGCACGGCGCCGATCAGCGCTTCGACCGCGTCCGCGAGCACGGCGCCCCGCTGCGCGCCGCCCGAGCGCAGCTCACCGGCACCGAGGATGATCTGCTCGTCGAGTTTCAGGCGCTGGCCGACCGCGGCGAGCGTCGGCTCTTTCACGAGCGCCGCCCGCGCGCGGCTCAAGTCCCCCTCGGTATCGTCGGGGCGCAGCATGTACAGCCGCCGGGCGATGGCGAAATTCAGGAACGAGTCGCCGAGATACTCGAGGCGTTCGTTGTTGTCCTTGGATGCGCTGCGGTGCGTGAGCGCGCGCTCGAGCAACGCAGGATCGACGAAGACATACCCCAGGTGCGTCTCGGCCCATTGGGCTCGAGCGCCGGTCACTTCTGGATCTCTACCTGCTTGTCGAACTCGAGGAGCAAGTAGATGCCCCCGGCATACGGCGCTCGGTTCTCGTACGTGATGTGCACGCTGTAGCCGTTCCTGCTCGGCGCGATCTTTATGCTGTCCTTCGGCAGCTCCATGGTCTCGATCTCGAGCCGCTTGTCGATGGCGGTGCGGATGCTCACCGGCGATACCACCTCGCCGCGAAGCTGGCTCGGCAGGTCCTGGAGCAGCCGCGAGAGCGCCATGTTCTTGATGTACATGGGCGTGAGCTTGAGGCCGGCGAGGCCGACCACCCCGACCAGCACGGCGAGGATCAGGAACCCAATAGCGGTGATCCCCGATTGGCCGTTGCGGGCCGACCGGCTCATTCGATGCCCTTCCCGATGCGACGCCATATCGGTCCTCCTTCGGAAGGCCAGCGCCAATTCATCCAGATCCCGACGGCGCGGCCGACGAGATTGTCTTCCGGAACGAACTCGACCCCTGGGAAGCGGCTGTCTCGGCTGTTGTCGCGATTGTCGCCCATCATGAAGTAGTGGCCGGCCGGCACCTGGTACGTGCCGCCCATGCTCGGACGGGTCGGCATCAACAGGAAGTGGTGGTTGTGCTCGCCGAGCTGCTCCCGGCCGACGACGTACTCCGGATCCTCGTACGCGCCGGTCACCTCGGCGGCGACCAGCTTGCCGTTGATCGAGATCCGGTGCTTGTCCTGGTCGTAGGTCACCGTGTCTCCGGGCAAGCCGACGACGCGCTTGATGTAGTTGATGCTCGGGTCTTCCGGCAACTTGAATACGACCACATCGCCATGCTGCGGCTCGCCGATCTGCAAAATCTTCGTATTTATAACCGGCAGGCGCAAACCGTACGAGAACTTGTTCACAAAAATGAAATCGCCTTCGAGCAGCGTCGGCATCATCGATCCCGACGGGATCCGAAAAGGCTCGAATAGGAACGACCGGATCACGAGAACGAGCAGCAGGATCGGGAAGAACGACTTGCCATATTCGACGGCGATCGGCTCCCTGACCTCGGAGCCGCGTGCCGCGGCCGCCACGCGACCGCGCCTCAGGAACAGCGCGTCGACGGCCCAAATCACACCGGTCGCGGCGGTGACCACCACGAGAATCAGCGCGAAATCCACGACCGCATTCCTTTCGTAACCCCTGGGAAACTTTGAGTATTCGTCATTTCTTGTCGGCCTGCAACACGGCCAGGAAGGCCTCCTGGGGGATCTCCACCGAGCCGAGTTGCTTCATGCGCTTCTTGCCGGCCTTCTGCTTCTCGAGCAGCTTGCGCTTGCGCGTGACGTCGCCACCGTACAGCTTGGCGGTGACGTCTTTGCGATACGCCTTCACCGTGCTGCGCGCGATGATCTGACCGCCGATCGCCGCTTGGATCGCGACCTCGAATTGCTGACGGGGAATCACCTCTTTGAGCGTCTCCACCATCTTGCGGCCCTTGCGCTCGATGCCGTCGCGGTGCGCGATGAACGCCATCGCGTCGACCTTGTCTTTGTTGATCAGGATGTCGAGCTTCACCAGCGGCCCGGGCTCGAAGCGCAGAAACTGATAGTCGAACGACGCGTAGCCGCGGCTCACCGATTTCAAGCGGTCGAAGAAGTCGAGCACGACCTCGGCGAGCGGCAGCTCGAACTCGATCTGCACCTGCCGGCCCGCGTAGTGCATGCGCTTCTGCACGCCGCGCTTCTCGATGCACAGCTGGATCACGGAGCCCAGGTGCTCCTGCGGGACGAGGATGTTCGCGAGGATGATCGGCTCGCGGATCTCGCGGATCTTGTTCGGCTCGGGCAAATTCGCGGGATTCTCGACCTTGATCGTCTCGCCCGCCAACGTCTCCACTTCGTAGACCACGGTCGGCGCGGTGGAGATCAGCGACATGTTGAACTCGCGCTCGAGTCGCTCTTGAATGATCTCCATGTGGAGTAGACCGAGAAAACCGCAGCGCATGCCGAAGCCGAGCGCGCCGCTCACTTCGGGCTCGAACACGAGCGACGAGTCGTTGAGCGCGAGCTTCCGCAGCGCCTCGCGAAAATTCTCGTACTGCTCCGAATCGAGTGGGAACAGCCCCGCGAACACGCGCGGCTGGATCTTCTTGAAGCCCGGCAGCGGCGCAGTGTCGGGCGCCCTGGCTTCGACGATCGTGTCGCCGACGGGCGCCCCGTCGATCTCGCGGATGGCCGCGATCAGAAAGCCGACCTCGCCTGCTTTGAGCTCCTCGCGCGCCGCCGGTCGCGGCGTGAACACGCCGAGGCGCTCCACTTCGTACTTGCGGTTGGTCGAGTGCATGAGGATCTTCGATCCCTTGCGCACAACGCCGTTCACCACCCGCACCAGCGACACGACGCCCGCGTAGCTGTCGAACCACGAGTCGATGATCAGCGCTTGCAGCGGCGCATCCTCGCTGCCCTCGGGCGGCGGAATGCGCTCGACGAGGCGCTCGAGCAGCTCGTCGACGCCGAAGCCGGTCTTCGCGCTGATTCGGAGCGCGTCCTTGGCGGCGATGCCGATGATGTCCTCGATCTCGGTGATCACGCTCTCGGGGTCGGCCGTGGGCAGGTCGATCTTGTTGATGACGGGCACCACCTCGAGCCCCTGCTCGATCGCCGTGTAGCAGTTCGC
Organism: Gammaproteobacteria bacterium; assembly: GCA_035644475.1. Lineage (GTDB taxonomy): Bacteria > Pseudomonadota > Gammaproteobacteria > Steroidobacterales > Rariloculaceae > FEN-1219. Next base: position 8,421 of record DASQOL010000166.1, read on the forward strand.
CACGCTCTGCGCTTCGACGCCTTGGCTCGCATCGACCACGAGCAGCGCGCCTTCGCAGGCGGCAAGCGACCTCGACACTTCGTACGAGAAGTCGACGTGGCCGGGGGTGTCGATCAGGTTGATCTGGTATTCGAGGCCGTCGCGCGCCTTGTAGCGTAGCGCGACGCTTTGCGCCTTGATCGTGATGCCGCGCTCGCGCTCGAGGTCCATCGAGTCGAGCACCTGATCCTCCATCTCGCGCTCGGTCAGCCCGCCGCAAAGCTGAATCAACCGATCGGCGAGCGTGGACTTGCCGTGGTCGACGTGGGCGATGATGGAGAAGTTACGAATCCGATCCATGGGTAGGCGGGCAAGGTCCTAGCGGCGGCGCGCGCGATTATAGCGGGTCATGGTGGGGTCCGACCCCATTTCGCCTCAGCGCATCTCACTTTGGTTCCTTGCGCCGCGGCAGGCTGCGGCCGTAGCTCGAAGGGTCCTCCCGAGACACGCCGGAAGAGCGGTCCCTGCGGCTCCGCGCCGCACATCCCTGTGCGGCGAGGGTCTCGGGAGGACCCTTCGAGCTACGACCGCAGCCATCGCGCGCATCGCGACCAAAGTGAGACGCGCTGAGGCGAAATGGGGCGCTGTGGTCAGAGGGAGTCGAGATAGCGAGCGACGCGCTCGCGGTCGAGCGGGTAGCCCGAGAGCTCGACGTCGCCCGCGACGAGCACCGGAATGCGCAGGCCGTAGCGCCGCTCGAGCGCCGGGTTCGAGTCGACGTCCACGATCTCCAGTTGCGCGTCGCGCGCGCGCAGCAGCGGCTCGAGCTCGGCCACCAAGGCTTCGCAGAGATGACATTCGGGACGGCTATAGAGAAGGAGCGGCGGCATTCGGATTCGTTTCCAACCGGAGCTCGAGCCTCTGGAGCGTGCGCTGCTCCAGCCGCCGGCGCAGGCGCGGCGTGGTCACCCACGCCGCCGCCGTGGCGGCGACCGCGCCGAGCGCCGTGCCGAGATCGGAGCCCGTGACCGCGGCACCCGCCGCCGCGCCGCAGATCAGTGCGGTGAGCGGCAGTCCGTACAACAGCAGGCTGCCGAGCAGGAGGTAACGCTCCGGTAGGCGCACGACGACGGCGTCGCCGACGGCAAACCGGTGCGGCGACGCGAACAGGCCCCGGTGAACGGCGTCTGGCCGGCGCCACGCACAGGCTCCCGAGCACGCACGGCAGCGCGGCGGCGCCGCGAGCTCGACCTCGAAGCGGCCGTGCTCGGCAACGCGGACGACGGTTCCGGCCGCGGTGAGACAGCTCGACGAAATGGCGACGCCCCTGGAGCTACTCGGCGACGAGCGACGAGGCGATCGTTCGAACGGTTTGGCTCGGCACCTCGCCGACGGCCGTGACCTTGCGGCCGCGCAGCGTCAGCGAGAACGTGTTGGTGCTGCCGACGTGGGAGAAGCCCTCCCCGACGTCGGCCGTGGTCTTCGGGTCCTCGATGAACACCGACACCGTGGCGAGCCCGTCGGAGTAGACGAGATGCTCGACCGGGTACTCCGAGCCCGCGATCGGGCTCTGCGTGGCAATCGACAGCTTGAAGCCGCCGGGCACCGTCGCCGCACGCCATGGAATCAGGGCTTCGACGGGCGCCGCGCTGTCCGGCGCGCGCAGCATCGTGAAACCGGCGGTGTCGATCGTGGCCGCAAGCGCGGAATCGGGGATCGGGTCCGCCAGGTTGATCTCGGTGAAGATGATCTGCTCGACGACCTTACCGTGCTCGTTCACGAGCTGCGATTTGAGCGGCATGGCCGTTTCCTGGTCGAGCCAGAGCGTGTAACCGTAGCGGAACTCGTCCTTCGGCTTGATCTCGACGATCTGCGTGAGCCGATTGACGACCCGGTCGTTCGCCCCGACGGCGAACGCGTAGTGCGGCTCGATCTCGTTCGAGTAGCTCGGCAGCGCCGACTTGAGCGGGCTCAAATCCTTGCGGGCCTCGAGCAACACGACGCGCTGGTCCGGCAGGATGCAGCGCACCTCGTCTTGCTGGCGGATGATCTCGCGGCCCGCGCCGTCCATCGACACGATGCGCTCCGCTGTCTTGCCGCCCTCGCTGCGATGGATGATGTGCAGCGTCTCCGCGTTGCCCGCGAGCACGTGCACGAAAGTTCCTTGGTAGCTCAGATCCTCGACGGCGCGGTTCATACGGTCGAGCCAGGTGCGCGCTTCGTCCGCGGACGCCTCGCCCACGACGGCGATCGTGAGCAGCAACAGCGGGTGGCGCAAGCCCCTGCAACCGGAGGAGATCATTCCAGAACGACCGGCGCGGCCTCGGGCTCGGCCCGCTCCTGCTCGTCGAGCAAGATCTCCGGCGCGGTGACCACGTTCGAGTGCACGGACGTGCGGTTCAGGCCGGACGCGTACTCGCCGTGGTGCACGACATAGTTCGTCAACCGGATCGTCGGCGTGACCGGACGCTCTTCGGCGACGTCGCGCGGCACGACGTAGCTCGCCGGCTCGACCACGTCGGCGGCGGCCTGCGTGGCGGCCACGGGAGCGCTCGCGGGCACGGACGTGTCGTTGAGCGCCCGAAGCCCGAGAATCGCGATCGACGCGACGCCGGCCGCGATTGCCAACCCGGCGAGCGGCCGAGCGATCCGCGGGGACCAGGACCGCGCGGTGCGCGCGGGAACAACCGGGGCCGCGGCGCCGTCGAGCGCGCTCGAAATCCGCCGCAGCAAGATCGCCGGATCGGGTTTGAGCAGCTCGTTGCGCAACGCCGAGCCGATCAGCGTGTAACGCACCGCCTGTCCACGCGCTTCCGAGTCGTGCTCGAAGCGCCTGACCAGGAAGGCGCACTCCTGCTCGGACAGCTCATCGTCGATGAACGCCGAGATCTGGTCGTTGATCTTGTCTGTCATTGAGCCTTGAGCGCCGGTTTCGTTGTTGAGGAGAGGTAGTCTCGAACGTTCAGCCCAGGAGAGGCGCGATGTCCCGATCGATCGCCTCGCGCGCGCGAAAAATGCGGGAACGGACCGTGCCCACCGGGCACTCCATGGTCTGCGCGATTTCCTCGTAGCTCATGCCCTCGATCTCGCGCAGCAGAATGGCAGTCCGCAGCTCTTCGGGAAGGTTGCGGATCGTCTTATTGATGACCTCGCGAATCTCGTCGGACTGCGCATGTCCCTCGGGCGTGTCCAAGTCGTGCAAGTCGGCTAGCACCTCGGACTGCTCGGGATCCTGCGTGTCGAGGGTGAAGTGCGTGGGCCGCCGACCCAGGGCCACGAGATGGTTCTTCGCCGTGTTGATCGCGATGCGGTAAAGCCAGGTATAGAAGGCGCTATCGCCGCGGAACGAAGGCGCCGCGCGGTAAGCCTTGAGAAACGCCTCTTGCGCAACATCCATTGCCTCGGAGGAGTCTCTTACGTATCGCATGATCAACTTGAGAATCTTGTGCTGGTACTTGATCACCAACAGGTCGAATGCCGATCTGTCGCCTTGCTGGACGCGTCGGACCAACGCAAGATCCGACGCAGCGCTTCCCTGGCGGACACCGTCGGCTTGCTCTGTCAAACGCTGTTCGGTAGACCTCATGCGGCACCAAAAAGTTCGCGATCCCCCCGAAGGAACGCAGCCCTATTCCGTAACGGAATAGCGGGCCCTCTCGGATTCTAGCGCAGATCGGCCGAACCGCGTGCGGAACCCGCGTCGCGAACAGTCGCTCCGGCGCCGATCCCCCGCCGCAACGACACCTGGAGCATGCGCCATGCTTGCGCGTCGACCTGATCGACGACCAAAACTATGTCAAGCGTCCGCGCGGACGCCACGAGAGAGAGCCGCACCCACAGCGTCGTGTAGCGCGTGCGCGGCCCCAGGCGAAGGCCGGCGAGCCCGAGCGCAGGGATCGCCCAGCGGCCGTCGCCGTCGCCTACGACCCGCGGAGGCGCAGGCGGATAGCGGGCCGCGGCGTGGGCCGCGACGAGAAGCGCGGCGCAGAGCTTCACGATCGTGGGCCCGGGGATGGTGGGGGCCACGGCCAGCAGCAGCAGGTGCAGGCCTATCCACCAGACCGCTACCAGCCGCGACCGGTCAGGCCTGAGGTCGATGGCTGCTTCGGACCCGGTCGATGAGGGCGGCGATCTGGGCGTCGGCGGGGACACTGCGCCCGGTAAGGTACGCCAGCAACTCGGGGTCCGTCAGCTCGAGAATCCGCTCAAAGCACGCGATTTCCGCCTCCCCGAGCCCCGCGAGCTCCGCGTCGACGAACGACTGAAGCACGGCGTCGAGCTCGCGCATCCCCCGCCGACACCGCCACCGAAGTCGCTCGACGTTCGGTCGCCCCACCATCAAACAAAGGCGTCCCGGTGCGGCGCCATCTCTCTGAGAGGGCCAGTCCCGAGACCCTCGCGGCACATGGATGTGCCGCGCGGAGCCCCAGGGACGGTCTTCCGGCGTGTCTCGGGACTGGCCCTCTCAGAGAGATGGCGCCGCACCGGGACTCAATACCGCCGCTCGGCGATCATTTTCTTGATCTCGGCGATCGCCTTGCCGGGGTTCAAGTCCTTCGGGCACGCCTGCGTGCAATTCAGGATCGTGTGGCAGCGATACAGGCGGAACGCGTCGTCGAGCTCGTCGAGCCGCTCGCCGGTCGATTCGTCGCGGCTATCCACGATCCAACGGTAGGCCTGTAGCAACGCCGCCGGCCCCAGGAAGCGGTCGGAGTTCCACCAGTAGCTCGGGCACGCCGTGGAGCAGCACGCGCAGAGGATGCACGCCGACGGCGTGTTGATTTTCTCCTGGTCCTCTTTCGACTGCAGCCGCTCGCGATCGGGCGGCGGCGGCGTGCGCGACTCGAGCCACGGCTTCACCGCGGCGTATTGCGCGTAGAAGTTCGTGAGATCGGGCACGAGGTCCTTGACCACCGGCATCGACGGCAGCGGATAGACCTTGACCGATCCTTTGACGTCCTCGATGTGCTTCAAGCAGGCGAGCGCGTTCGTGCCGTCGATGTTCATCGCGCACGAGCCGCAGATGCCCTCCCGGCACGAGCGGCGGAACGACAACGTCGGGTCGATCTCGTTCTTGATCTTGATGAGCGCATCGAGAACCATCGGCGCGCAGTTGTCCATGTCCACGTCGTACGTGTCGACGCGCGGGTTCTCGCCGGACGTGGGGTCGTAGCGATAGATCCGGAATTGCTTGACGTTCTTGGCGCCCGCCGCGCCGCCATGGTTCTTGCCAGGCTTCACCTTGGAGTTTGCCGGCAAAAGGTAATTCGCCATCGTCCTTTCCTTAGTATGTGCGCGCTTTCGGCGGGATCGGCTGGACCTCGTCGGTCAGCGTGTTCATCTGCACCGGGCGGTAGTCGAAGCGCACGTCGCCCTTCGCGTCGACCCAGCAGAGCGTGTGCTTCATCCAGCTCACGTCGTCGCGGTCCGGGTAGTCCTCCCGCGCCTGCGCGCCGCGGCTCTCAGTGCGATTGAGGGCCGACTTGATCGTGCCCATCGCTTGCACCAACAGGTTGTCGAGCTCGAGCGTCTCGATGAGGTCGGTGTTCCAGATCAGCGTACGGTCCGACACGCTCACGTCGGAGAACGACTCGAACACCTGCTCGAGCTTGTCGATGCCTTCCTGCAATGACTCGCCCGTGCGGAACACGGCCGCATGGGCCTGCATCACGCGCTGCATCTCTAGACGGATCTTTGCGGTCGGCGCCTTACCCTTGGCATTGCGCAGCCGATCGAGCCGCGCGACGGAGTCGTCGCCGGCGTTCGGGCCGAACGCACGCGGCCGCCCGCCGCGCTCGATGATCTTGCCGCAGCGGTGCGCCGCGGCGCGCCCGAAGACCACTAGGTCGATCAACGAGTTCGAGCCGAGCCGGTTGGCGCCGTGCACCGACACGCACGCGGCCTCGCCGATCGCCATCAGGCCCTCGACGATGTATTCCTCGCCCTTCGCGTTCTTGCCGAGGGCCTCGCCGTGGTAGTTGGTCGGCACGCCGCCCATGTTGTAGTGCACGGTTGGTAGCACCGGGATCGGCGCCTTCATGACGTCGACGCCCGCGAAGATCTTTGCGGTCTCCGTGATGCCCGGCAGCCGCTCCTCGATGACCTCGCGGCCGAGGTGCTCGAGGTGCAGATGCACGTGGTCCTTGTGCTGGCCTACGCCGCGGCCTTCGCGGATCTCGATCGTGATCGAGCGGCTCACGACGTCCCGCGACGCCAAGTCCTTCGCGTTCGGCGCATAGCGCTCCATGAACCGCTCGCCGTTGGAGTTCGTTAGATAGCCGCCCTCGCCGCGCGAGCCTTCGGTGATCAGCATGCCCGCGCCGTAGACGCCGGTGGGATGGAACTGCACGAACTCGAGGTCCTCGAGCGGCAGACCCGCGCGCAGCACCATCGCGTTGCCGTCGCCCGTGCAGATGTGCGCGGACGTGCACGAGAAATACGCTCGGCCGTAGCCGCCCGTCGCGAGGATCACCATCTGCGCTCGGTAGCGGTGCAGACGGCCGGTGGCGAGGTCGAGCGCCACGAC
>DASQOL010000167.1:0-18157 GCA_035644475.1 Gammaproteobacteria bacterium
CACACCGGCGCACCGAAAGCGCAAACCCAGGCACTGATTCCGGCGCTCGCTGCGACTCTAATTGGTATCGCAAGGACTGCGCACTTACCCAAGGGAGGGTTCATGTCGAAGGTTTCGAAGCTCGCGCGTGTCGCGGGCGAGTTGCTTGCTGCCGTCTTCCTCGTTGGTCTCATCGCGATCAGCACCGGTTGCAGCGGAGGAGGCGACGATTCGTTCGCAGCCGCGCCGCCCGCACCGCCTGCACCGCCGGCGCCGCCGCCCGCGGATCCCATCGAAGGCATCGCAACGCCGAGCTCGGTGGCCGTCGTTACCGCAACGAACGCGGAATAACCGTAAGGAGCAACCAATGAAACCGCACACTCTCGTCCGAGCGACGCTCGGGCTCGCACTCCTCCACGGCGCGTCCGCATACGCGGATCCGCCGTCCAACTCGGCCTACGTCACCGATCCGCAGAACAGCTACGTCGAGGACGCGACGTCGCGCGGCATCGGCCAAGTCAACATGATCACCTGCATCATGGCGGCGATGCGCGCCGATGCGCTCGTCAACGAGGGGCCGTATAACGCGCTCGTCGACCAGCAGAAGTGCGACCCGCAGTCGCGCGCGTCAACCGACAACGCAGGCGGCGGCACGCAAGCGTCGACGTTCGTCACCGCGACGGTCAACTCGACGCGCGACTCGAACGATGTGCCGATGCGCGCGCGCATCTGGCTCGACGACCCCGAGAGCGACGGCGCGCTCATCTACTTGAACGTGAGCGCGAGCGCTCCGCCGTCGAACGCGAATCCCTATGGCCAGTTCCGGCTCGACTATTGCGGCCGCGTCGATAGCGACCCGAGCTGCGTGTTCAACGGCTTCCTCGAAGGCACGACATCGGGCATCTCCTATTTCGAGCGCGAGCAAGGCGGCGGCGGCGACGGCACCAAGGCGCTGCGCATGACCGCGTCGAGCACCACGAGCGGCGCCGGCAACCTGAGCATCAGCTCCGGCAGCGGCAACGACGACGCGGAGTTCTCGTTCGCGTACGACGCGAGCTACTACCGCCGCTCCGACGGCTCGGGCGAGCAGTGCTTCGCGCGCGACGCACAAGACCCCGGCACCGGCATGTCGGTGTGGCGCTACGGCCTCTACGAGAGCACTACCGGCGACCGCGTCGACCGCGAGTCGGGCTTCCCGATCGAGTACACGCACGGCGGCGAGACGTTCCAGGGCTTCTTGGGCTACTGGGGGATGTCGCTGCCGCCGGCGGCTGTCGAGACTCTCGAGACGGGCTCCACCGTCGAGAAAGTGGACTATGGCAACGGCGACGAGCCGACCCGCACCGCCTACACGGTCGTGAAGGCGCCGGGCAAGCTCACGAAGTACACGCGCCATGCGCGCACGCTGCACGGCATCGACCAGATCAAGTTCACGACCTTCGTCGGGTTCGAGGCGAGCTCGTTCTTCAGCGGCGCCCAACCGAACACGCAGTACGAGCTGTACTGGGACGACGCCGCCGGCGCGTTCAAGGTCACTGCGCAGATGAGCTGCGGCAACAACGGCTGCACGACTCAAGAGCTCGCTCAGGTCGAGACCGTGCCCGCGTCGTTCTGGGCGCCGCGCGGCGGCATCCAGGGCTTCTCGCAGGCGCTCGGCGGCGAGGTGTTCGTCGACTTGCACGCGGTGAGCGGACCCGTCGACTCGGACGCGGTCGGCGTGACTTATCGCAGCCAAGACATCGTCTACCCGTCGGACCTGCCGAGCACGCTCTTCTGCCTGCGCGACTGCGCGACGGCCGCGGCGATGGCGGCGTTCTTCGCGCCCGGCTCGCAGGCGACTTCGCCGTTCGCGGCGGGCACCGCCAACAACTTCCAGCCGACGCCCGGCGGCAACGTCGTGAGCTACTTGGGCGACGCGGCCAACGCCGTGCTGCTCGACGGCGCGGCGCAGCCCGTCGCGATCCCGGTCGACGCCGAGACGCTCGGCAACTATCCGATGTTCATGAACGGCATCCGCAGCGGCAAGCTGTTCACGAATCTCGGCGCGGCCGAGTGCACCCTGGGCTCGGGCACCTACTGCGAGTGGAAGGTCAACAACCTCGACGTCTACTATCAGTGGGAGACCGGCGTCGCGAGCTACAACCAGTTCGCGGCCGTGAAGGACGCCGACGACGAGTTCGTCACGTTCGACGCGCCGCTCCAGGTGAACTACCACGTGCCGGCCGGCGCAGCCTACGGTCAGTACGCGAACCAGAACATCGTTCTGCAGTACGGCGGCTTCGGCAATCTCTGGGGCATTCCGGGCATCTGCGTTTCGCACCTCACCAACCTCGAGGTGAGCTGCGACACGGACAACGCACGCTACGTGCCGTCGTTCGTGATCCCGTACGACTCGACGGCCGGCGTCGCGACGGCCGACGGCAAGACGTACCTCGTGAAGTGGCTCGACCGCGAGATTCGCTTCGCGCGCAAGAACCTCGGCGTGTGCGACGCCTCGGGCCTCGCGGTGCCGTCGAGCATGACGCTGCCGACGGCGGCGGACCTGAAGAACCCGTCGGATCCCGCGTCCGATATCTACGTCGGCGTTCGGCCGGCGGTCACCGACGCGCCGCGAGTGATTCACGGCGAGCAGAAGTACTGAGCCGATGCTAAGAGCGCGTGTGCGGCGTGCGCGCCGCACACGCGCCCGTCTCAACCGAGGTTCAGCCGAAGATCTTGTCGAGCGCCTGCGTGAGGTCGGCGATCAAGTCGTCGACGTGCTCGATGCCGACCGCCAACCGCACCGTCGAATCCTCGAGCAACGCGCGCTTTTGCTCCTCGGCGCTCAGGTCGCTGCCGAGATAGAGCTTGGCGGGCGCCACGAGCGACTCGGTGGAGCCCAAGCTCGCGGTGGTGGTGAACAGCTCGAGCGCGTCGATGAACGCCCAGGTCTTCTCGCGGGGCGAATCGCGGAGGTCGAAGCTCAGCACGCCGCCGAAGTCGGTCATCTGCTTGCGCGCGAGCGCGTGGCCCGGGTCGCTCGGCAGGCCCGGATAGAACACCTTCGCGACCTCGGGCCGCTTGACCAGGAACTCGGCGATCGCTTGCGCGTTCGCCGAATGCTGCCGGTAGCGGAGGAAATAGGTCTTCAAGCCCCGGCCGATGAGGAACGCCGCGCCCGGATCGAGCGTGGAACCCATGTTCACCGCGAGCGGGCGCAGCGCCTTGATGCGTTTCTGGTCGGCGATCACCACACCGCCCATCACGTCGCCGTGGCCGCTCGCATACTTCGTCATGCTGTGGACGAAGTAGTCGATGTCGTAGCGGCCGTGCTGATGCAGGCCTGCGAACGTGTTGTCGAGCACCGTGACGACGTCGTGCCTTCTCGCCAGCGCGGTGATTCGCTCGAGGTCCGGCACTTGCACCATCGGGTTGGTCGGCGCCTCGAACAGCACGAGCTTGGTGCTGTCGCGCGCGAACTCGCGCTCGATCGCCGCGTGGTCGTGCAGGCCGATCATCGTGAACTCGATGCCGAGCTTCGACAGGAACCGGCGGATCGCGACGCGGTTCGGCCGGTACGACTCGACGAACAGCACCGCGTGATCGCCGGCTTCGAGGTTGCCGAGCAGCGCGAGCCAAGTCGCGGCCATGCCCGTCGCCGTCGCGAGCGCGTCGTCGCGGTCTTGGAGCGCCGCGGCTGTGAGCTCGACCTCGCGCGTGGTGGGGTTGCTGTCGCGCGTGTAGTCGAAGCCGGATTCCTTCGCCTCGGCCGAGAGCGACGACTCGATCGTCGGGAACGTGAACTTCACGGTCCGGTAAACCGGCGTGACGACCGGCACGTTGCCGCCGAGGAGCTTGATCTCCGGCGGATGCGTGACTCGCGTTTCTTTCTTCATGGGCGGGCCGCGCGCCGCGGCGGTTCGGGCGCGATCAAATCTTGTCGAGCGCCTGGCTCAAGTCCGCGATCAGGTCTTCCACGTCCTCGAGACCCACCGACAGGCGCACGAGCCCGTCGGTGATGCCGACGCGCTTGCGCTCGGCCGGCTCGACGTCGGCGTGCGTCATCGTGACCGGATGCGTGATCAGCGTCTCCACCGACCCCAGGTTCTCGGCGAGAGTGCAGAGCTTCACCGAGTCCATGAGCTTTTTGCCGGCTTTCACGCCGCCTTGCACCTCGAACCAGAGCATCGCGCCGAAGCCGCTCGCTTGGCTCTTCGCGAGCGCGTGCTGCGGAAAGCTCTCGAGGCCGGGGTAACGCACTTGCGTAACCTTGGGATGCGATTCGAGGAACTCCGCGATCACCTGCGCGTTCGCCGATTGCCGCTCGATGCGGATCGACAGCGTCTTCGTGCCTTGCAGCGTCAGCCACGCGACAAACGGCGACATGATCACGCCGGTGGCGTTCTGGATGAAGCGGATCTTCTGATCGAGCTCCTTGCTGTCGACGATCACCGCGCCGCCGACGGTGGCGTTGTGCCCGTCGAAGTACTTGGTGGTGCTGTGCACGGAGATGTTGGCGCCGAGCTCGAGCGGCCGCTGGTAGTACGGCGTCAAGAACGTGTTGTCGACGGCGTGCGGGATCCCGCGCTCCTTCGCGATCTTCGAGATCGCCGCGATGTCGCCGAGCTTGAGCGTGGGATTGGCGGGCGTCTCGGTGAAGATCAGCTTGGTATTGTCGCGAACCGCCTTGCGCACGGCATCCGGATTCGACGAATCCGCGAACGTGAACTGCACGCCGAAGCGCGCCAGGATCTTGGTACAGAGCCGATAGGTGCCGCCGTACGCGACGTCGGATACGACCGCGTGATCGCCCGCGCTCAAGCAGGCCTGGAACACCACCTGCTCGGCCGCCATGCCGGTGGCATAGCAGGTAGCCGCCACGCCGTTCTCGAGCACGGCGAGCTTCTGCTCGAGCGCGCGCACGGTCGGGTTGCCGCTGCGCGAGTAGGAGAAGCCTTTGGACAGATACTGGTCTACGGACTCTTGTACGAACGTCGTAGCCTGGTAGATCGGCGTGAGGATCGAGCCGGTTTCTTTGTCCGGCGTGACGCCGGCATGAACCTGCTTGGTGGTGAAGCCCATGGGCTTGCTCCGCGGGAGGCCGTTGAAAATCGAGGCGGGGATGATACCGGAAAGCCCGCCGGGGGGCATGGCGCGGGTCGAAGCCCGCCGATTCGGCGGTTCTCGTCGACGAGACCGCCGGCGGCTGGACGCGGGGAGGCGCGCCAACCGCCGGCGCGTAGCGCGCGACACGGCCGGTACTTGAGAAACTCGGCGGTGACCTCGGCTCCCGGAACGCTCCCGTTGTGCAAGTCAGCGGGTACTGACGACGAAACACTCGACCCCGTTACTCCTTTCGAGGCACGAGATCCCAACTACTACTCCAAGGGTCTCGGTGGTGGCTCGGTCAGTGCTCATATTCACTCGCTTGACCTCGACTTGCCTGGTCGCGCCTTGCGCTTCGACCGGCGACGTCGAATAGGAGAGTCCGGCAACCACGCTCACGGCAACCATGACGACTGCGAATGTCCCGTAGATCTTTCTCACAGTGATTCTCCTTTGGTTGATCTAGCCCGCCGCACGTTGCGCGTAGCGAACACCTCGGTCATTGGTCTTTCGGTTCCACCGCTTCGGACTTGCGCTTCGCGACCGCCTGACGCAGCAGATATTCGATCTGCCCGTTGACGCTGCGGAGCTCGTCGCCCGCCCATCGCTCGAGCTCCTTCCAGAGCTCGGGCGACAGGCGCAACAGGAACGACTTACGCTCTTCCGCCACGATCCCTGCCCGTCATCCTTGCGTCCACCGCCTTCCCCGCAACCACGCGCGGCGCCCTAGCTATAGAGCGTGCCCGTGTTGATTACCGGCTGAGCCTCCGCGGTACCGCAGAGCACCACGAGCAGGTTGCTGACCATCGCGGCCTTGCGCTCCTCGTCGAGCTTCACCACATCCTTCGCCGTGAGCTCGCGCAGCGCCATGTCGACCATGCTCACGGCGCCCTGCACGATCATCGCGCGCGCCGCGATCACCGCCTCGGCCTGCTGCCGCCGCAACATCGCGTGCGCGATCTCGGGCGCATAGGCGAGGTGCGTGAGCCGCGCCTCGTTGACGACGACGCCCGCCTTCGCGAGCCGCACCTCGAGCTCCTTCTTGAGCTCGTGCGAGACCTCGTCGCCGCCGCTGCGCAACGTGGGCTCGTGCTCCTCGCCGTGATCGTAGGCGTACATGCTCGCGATACTGCGGATCGCGGACTCGCTCTGCACCTGCACGTAGCTCTCGTAGTCCTCGACCTCGAACGCGGCTTGCGCCGTATCCTCGACGCGCCAGACGATCACGGCCGCGATCTCGACCGGGTTGCCGCGCTTGTCGTTGACCTTGAGCTTCTCGCTGTTGAAGTTGTGCGCGCGCAGCGAGATCTTCGCCCTGAGCGGCTTGTAGACGATGCCGCCGCTCTGATTGAAGTTGACCTTCGTGGGCGATTTCGGGTCGGACGGCGGCGCGACCTGCCACGGAATCTTGCCGCGAGTGCGCGCATAGAACGGGTTCGCCCAGTGGAAGCCGCTCGTGCGCACGGTGCCCTTGTAGGCGCCGAACAAGATCAGCACGCGCGCCTCGTTCGGCTGCAGCGTGAAGTGGCCGGTCAGCATGATGATCCCGAGAACCAGCAACCCGAGCGAGCTCACGGTCCGGATGAAGAACTCGAAGCCGCCGCCGGTGAGCTCACCGCGAGCGCCGGCGCGAAAGCTCGCGACGAAGAACACGATCGCCCCGATCACGATCAACAGGTTGACGACCAGCATCATCCAACCGTTGAAGGCAGGGACCTCCCGTTCGACGACAGTCGGCGGGTTGGCGCGTGAAGCGGACATGGCTCGTTCTCCCAGGCTTGTTGATATTCGAGTGATATCATATCGACATCGTATCGATAGTCAATCGCCCGAGAGAGAGCGTCGCGTGGTGCTAGGCAACGACCCGCGTTATGTACAACAAGCGACGGTCAGGCCGGCTTGCGCGCTCCGCGCGACTTCACGACCTCGAAGTACGCGGCGAGCGCGAGCAGCGCGAACGAGGCGACCCACACGAAATAGCCCGCCCGCAGATCGGCGGCGTTCTCGCGAAGCGTGGTCTGCCAGTGCAGGTCGAGCAGCGTGGCGCCGGCCGCGAGCCACAGGCAGACGCGCGCGCGCTGCGGCGAGGCGCCGCGCACCAAGGCAATCGCGACAACCCAGAACAACGCGTTCGTGAGCGCGCTCGCGACGCTCAGGATCACGAGGTAGGTCTCGGGGATGTGAAACTTCTCGTAGGGCCAGATCGGGCTCAGCGCGACGCGAAACGCCTGCCAACCGCGGTACTCGTCGATCACGGGCAACACCCAGCCCGAAACGTTCGCGATCGCCGCGGCGATCAACGCGGCCACGCCGCGCGTCATGCCGCGCCCTCTTGCGTCGGGCGAGCCCGCGTCAAGCGAGCCCTTCCTTTTGCGCCCACGCGAGCGTGTCGTCGAGCCCGTCGCCGAGCCGGTCGAAGATGTCGTCGACGTCCTTCGGCTTCACGATGAACGGCGGACAGAGCGCGACCACGTCGCCGATCGCGCGCACGATCAAGCCGCGCTCCTGGCAGAGCGCCATGCACTTCGCGCCGACCGCGTGCCGCGAGTCGAAGGCCACCTTCGTCTCCTTGTTCCGCACGAGCTCGACGGCGCCGAGGAGACCGATGCCGCGCGCATCGCCCACGAGCGCATGCGTAGCCAGCGCCTGCAAGCGTTGCTGAAACTTCGGAGCCACGTTACGCACGTGCTCGTAGAGCTTGCGCTCCTCGTAGATCTCGAGCGCGCGCAACGCGACGGCTGCGCTCACCGGATGGCCCGAGTACGTGAAGCCGTGGCCGAAGAGGCCCACCTGCCCGCTCGCCTCGATCATCGGCTCGTAGAGGAATTCCGGCACGATGACGGCGCTGATCGGCAAGTAAGCCGACGACAGCGCCTTCGCGGCCGTCACCGTGTTCGGCTGCATGCCGAACGCCTGCGCGCCCCAGATCTCGCCGGTGCGGCCGAATCCCGTGATCACCTCGTCGTCGATCAGCAGGACGTCGTACTTGGCGAGCACGGCCTGGATCTTCTCGAAGTAAGTCTTCGGCGGCAGCAGCACGCCGCCGACGCCCATCAACGGCTCGGCGAAGAACGCCGCGATCGTGTCCGGGTCCTCGCGCAGGATCAGCTGCTCGAGGTTGTTCGCGAGCCGCGTGGCATAGTCTTCCTGCGACTCGCCGGGCTGCGCACCGCGGTAGTAGTAAGGCGCGTCGGTGTGCAGGATCCCGGGGAGCGGCACGTCGAAGTTCTTGTGAAACGACGGCAGGCCCGTGAGGCCGGCCGACGCCAGCGTCGTGCCGTGGTAGCCCCTCTGCCGCGCGATGATCTTCTTCTTCGCCGGCCGGCCCACCGCATTGTTGTAGTACCACGCGAGCTTGATCTGCGTGTCGTTCGCGTCCGATCCCGAGTTGCCGAAAAACACGCGCGACGCCGCGAACGGCGCCATGCGCACGAGCTTGTCCGCGAGCCGCACCGCGGGCTCGTGGCTCTTGCCGGCAAAGAGATGCGTGAACGCGAGAGTCTTCAGCTGCTCGTAGGCGACGGACGCGAGCTCCTCGTCGCCGTAGCCGAGCGTCGTGCACCAGAGCCCGGCCATGCCCTCGATGTACTGCTTGCCTTGCGTGTCCCAGACGTGAATGCCCTTGCCGCGCGCGAGCACGAGCGGCCCGTTCTTGTGCAGGGCCGCGAGATTCGTGTTCGGGTGGAACAGATGCGCGAGATCCAGCGCGTCCAGATCCGCGGCGCTCGCTGCTTTTGCGCGTGTCGCCATCGTCACGTGCTCCCTGTGCGTCGAGCGGCGATGATACACCGCGCGCTAGAAGATCCGGCCGAGGAACACGTAGAACGCGTCGTCGCCCTGATCGGTCTTGCCGTAGCCGACGTACACCGGACCGACCGGCGTGCTCACGCCTGCCCAGAACGATCCGCCGAAGATGCTGTTGTGGACGGAGACGTCGCTGCGCGACTGGAAGACGTTGCCGAGCTCGAAGGTCACGCCCGCGAACGCGGGGAACAGCGCGAGATCGCCGATCCGCCGGTAGTACGCCGCGCCGACGCGCATCGCGTACTGGCCCGAGAGCTGGTTGCGATTCAAGCCGGAGACGTCGAAGAACCCGCCCATCCGGAACAGCCGGTCGAGCGGCGCGACGCCGCCGATCGTGGCGTCGTAGCGCAGCGTGGTGAGCACCGTGTGCCGGCCCCAGGTCTTCGCGTGCGCGCCCTCGACCAGCAGCTGGTCGAAATCCGCGTCGGCGTGCAGTGCTCCGTCGCGCGAGCCGCGGATCTCGGTCGTGAGCAGCGAGCCCGCGCGCGGAAACGACACGTCGTCCATCGTGTCGATCGCAAACTTGCCGAAGAACTCGCCGCGCTGGAAGTGGTCCTCGGGCAGCAGCGTGGAGTCGCCGACGCGCAGCTCGGTCTTGCCCCCGCCGACCCGCACGCCGAAACGGTACTCGCCCCAGCTCGGAAGCTCGCGGCCCACCGCGAAGTCGACTTCGCCGGACCGCACGTTCGCCTCCGTCACCCTGTGCCCGTCTTCGTATACGTTGAAGATCACAGACTCGAGGTCGAGCGACGGCGCATAGAAGTACAAGGCCTTCCGGCCGAACGGCTGATAGCGATCGAGCTTGAGCGCGGGCTCGTCGCCGATGATCGCCGTCGCGCGCCACTCGCCGCCGAGCTCGTTGGTCGCCGTGCGCAAGTAGCTCACCGCGAGCCCGAACAGCGCGTCCTCGTCGCCGGCGGAGCTGTATTCCATGCCGAGCTGCAGGTAGTTCGGCCCCCACGAGCGCGGGTCGAGCTCCACGTCGAGGCCGGTGGAGTCGTCTTCGGTGATCAGGCCATAGCGGACATTCTGGTAGTACTCGAGCCCGTAGACCCTGTTCATCGCGCGCTCGACTTTTTCCACGTCGAGCGGCGCGCCGATCTCGATGTCGTCGAGCCGCGTCTCGATCACGCTGTCCGCGATCGTCGACTTGTTGTCGAGCTTGATGAAGTCGATTTTCGGCAGCTCCGCCATCCGCGGATCGTTGAGGCTCGCCGCGTAGGCGTCGTAAGCCTCCGGGGACAGCGCGAGCTTCTCGAAGTCGGCGCGCCGCGCCATCACGGCGTCGTAGCCCGCCTGGATCGTGTCCTTCATCTTGGCGAAGCTCGTCGAAGAGAGCTGCTCGCTGAACTGCGGCTCGAGCAGGATGTCGCGGGGCCCAAGCCTGCGCTTCTGGTCCGCGGAGCCGGTGCGCGTGAGGAGATTCGTCAACTGCGTCGTCACGTCGAGCACCGACACGAGCGTGTCGCGGGTGAGCAGCGGCGTGGAGATGTCCACCGCGATCACGATCTCCGCACCCATCGATTGCACGACCTCCACCGGCATGTTCATCGAGATGCCGCCGTCGACGAGCAGCCGCCCGTCGATCTCGAGCGGCGTGAGCGCGGCGGGGATCGACATGCTCGCGCGCAGCGCGCGCGCGAGACTCCCCGAGCGCAGGATCACGGGCTCGCCGCTCGCAAGGTCGCTCGCCACGGCGCGGAACGGCATCGCGAGCAAGTCGAAGTCGTCGACGCGCGACGCGCGCAGCGTCTCGCGCGACAGGATCGTGTCGAAGACCTGGCCCTGCACGAACCCGATCGGCAGCTGGAACTGGCCGTGATTCAGGCCCGGCTTCTGGTCGACGAGGAACAGGTCGTCGTCGCGCTTGCGGTGAAACGACTTGAGCCGGCGTGGCGTCACGTTCAAGAACGCGGACTCCCACGCGAGGCCGTCGACGAGGTTCTCCATGTCGGCGACGGTCATGCCCGACACGTAGAAGCCGCCGACCACCGCCCCGATGCTCGTGCCCGCAATCAGGTCGACCGGCACGTGAAGCTCCTGGAGCGCCTTGAGCACGCCGATATGCGCGCCGCCGCGCGCGCCGCCTCCCGACAGCACGAGGCCGATCGACGGCCGTCCCTGCGCGACGTGCTTCGGCGGCGCGTCCGGAGGCGGCGAGCCCGGCTTTTCGGCGTCGCCCGGCTGCGCGTTCACCGTTGCGGCAAGCAGCACCGCCGCGCAAACGGCTACTCCGAGGGCGAGGTAACGGCTTGGCATACTCAAGCTCCGACCAGGTCGGCCGAATGATGCCAGACGAGGATCGGGCTGGCGGCCGCCAAGGGCGGTCTGTCCCTAGGGTCAGACCCTAGGGACAGACACGGGGGGCCGACAGCGTCGCGCAGTTTGACGAAAACGAACGAACGTTCGTAAACTCCACGGATGACCAAGGGCCAGGAAACCCGCGCCTCGATCTTGCGGCACGCCGCGACGATCGCGAGCGTGCACGGGCTCGACGGCCTCAGCATCGGCCGGCTCGCCGGGCTCTCGGGTCTGTCGAAAAGCGGCCTGTTCGGCCACTTCGGCTCCAAGGAGGCGCTCCAGCACGCGGTGCTCGAGTCGGTCATCGACGACTTTCGCGCGGCCGTGGTCGTGCCGGCGCTGCGCGAGACCCGCGGCAGCGCGCGCCTCGAGCGCCTGTTCGACGCCTGGCTCGCGTGGGCCACGGCCGGCCGCGCCGGCGGCTGCCCGCTGCTCGGCGCCTCGATCGAGCTCGACGACCGCCCCGGCCGGCTGCGCGAGTACCTCGTCGATCGGCAGCGCGCGTGGCTCGACTGCGTCGCCGGCGCGGCGCAGAAGGCCGTCGCCGACGGCGACTTCCGCGGGGATCTCGACGTGGTGCAGTTTGCATTCGAGTTCAACGGCATCGGGCTCGCGTTCAATTTCGCTCATCGGCTCTTGGGCGACTCGCAGGCCGCCGACCGGGCGGGCAGCGCATTTCGCGCGCTGGTTGCTAGCGCGAGTCGCTAGCCGCTCCGCTACGATACGCGCCCGAAGGAGACAGTATGGCTGCGCAACATCATCGGCTCATCATCGTCGGCTCCGGACCCGCGGGCTACACCGCGGCGGTCTACGCGGCACGCGCGGCGCTCGAGCCGGTCCTGATCACGGGCGTCGAGGTCGGCGGGCAGATGACCACCACCACCGACGTCGACAACTGGCCGGGCGACGATCGCGGCGTGCTCGGCCCCGAGCTCATGGAGCGCATGAAGCGCCACGCCGAGAAGTTCGGCACCGAGCTCATCTACAACCACGTGGACCGCGTGGAGCTCGGCCAGCGGCCGTTTCGTCTCTTCTGCGGCAAGACGGAGTACACCTGCGACGCGCTGATCGTCGCCACCGGCGCGGCCGCGAAGTATCTCGGTCTGAAGTCGGAAGACGCGTACAAGGGCCGCGGCGTGTCGGCCTGCGCCACCTGCGACGGCTTCTTCTTCAAGGGCCAGCCCGTGGCGGTGGTCGGCGGCGGCAACACCGCCGTCGAGGAAGCGCTGTACCTTTCGAACATCGCGTCGCGCGTCACCGTGGTGCACCGGCGCGACCAGTTCCGCGCCGAGCAGATCATGATCAACAAGCTGCTCGAGCGCGAAAAGCACGGCAACGTGGAGATCCTCTGGAACCACGTGCTCGACGAAGTCACCGGCGACGAGCGCGGCGTGAGCGGCGCGCGGCTCGAGCACGTGAAGAGCAAGGCGAAGCGCGAGATCCCCGTGCAAGGCGTGTTCATCGCGATCGGCCACACGCCGAACACCAAGGTGTTCGAAGGCCAGCTCGAGATGGAGGGCGGCTACATCGTCGTGCGCGGCGGGCGCAACGGCCTCGCGACCGCGACGAGCGTCGAGGGCGTATTCGCCGCGGGCGACGTCGCCGATCCCGTCTATCGCCAGGCCGTCACGTCGGCCGGGTCGGGCTGCCAGGCCGCGCTCGACGCCGAGCGGTTTTTAACAGAAGGCTGACGCGCCCTCGCCGATCGTCGCGACGGTGCGTGGATCATCCTCTCGAGAACGAGACGTGATTCACAAATCGTGATCGTGCGCGCAGCCACGTGCATGGCGCGAAATTCGCGTGGACGCCCGCGCACCCAAATGCATAATGAGAACCAGTGCTGCGTCTTGTACCGATGCGCGGCGCGATCATGGCTCGAGATTCGGGGGACAGTACGCCATGCCGATCGGTCGACGCAGCTTTTTGCTCGGCACTCTCTCCGGCGTTGCCGGAGCGGCGACGCTCGCGCGCACGCGCTGCGCGTTCGCCACCGAGATCGAAGCGCACACCCTGTCCTTCTTTCATATCCACACGGCCGAGAACCTCAAGATCACGTATCGCGAGCACGGCGAGCTCGTGCCCGGCACGCTCGACGCGATCAAGCACTATCTCCGTGACTTTCGGAACGGCGAGGAGCACCCGATCGACGTGACGCTGCTCGACGAAGTCTGCCGCCTCTATCACGCGTTCGACTGCCGCGGTCACTTCGAGGTGATCTCGGGTTATCGCTCGCCGAAAACGAACGAGGCGCTGCGCCACGTGAGCACCGGCGTGGCGAAGAACAGCCTGCATCTCGAGGGCCGCGCGATCGACGTGCGACTCACCAGCGCGGCGCTCGACAAGCTCCGCGACGCCGCGATATCGCTGCGCTCGGGCGGCGTGGGCTACTATCCGGACTCGAAGTTCGTCCACGTCGACACGGGCGCGTTCCGCACCTGGTAGACATCGAGCGACCGGTCGAATAACACCAACGACGCCGGACTGAAGGAGCGACGGCCGCTCCGCAATGCCAGAATAGGACCGTGTAGCTGATTGCGCTGCGCGGGAGATGGTCGATTGAAAACTGATGTCGCTGCAACTGCCGTCGTGCTCGCCGGTTGCCTACTGGTGTTGAAGCGCTTGGGGCGATGGAAGCATCGATTCGGAGCGATCGGATCACCCCTGATCGAACCGCCCACTTACCGAGCGCTGTTTCTTCTGGTGCTCATCGGAGCCCTTCTCATCTCCGTGCTGCCGGAAGCGGCCTTCGTGCTCCCCGCGCTCGATGCCGTTGGGCTGGATATCGTGACGATTCTCGTTGTGTTCGAGCTGCGCCACTATTTGGCTTCCGCGGCTCGATTCGTGGGCATCCCGACGAACGCCGGGGTCTACCTCCGCATACCTGCACAGGTCGCGCGCCGCTGCGGAGATATCCTGCGAACGAATCCGCGACTCTGGTTGTACGCGTGCATGTGGCCGCTGATCTGGCTCCGCACGATCAAGGGAACCATGCCGCCATCAGTGCTGGTCTAATCCCCATGATTCCCACTGGTACGAGGAGCGCCAAGCTATCCTCGAGGATCGCGTCCGTGTACGGCTGGGCGAGCTTTCCAGTCGGCTTGGGCGTGCGGATTGGCTCGACGATGCGTTCAGCGCCGGCGACCTACTGATGGTGGCGGTGCTGCGCAGATTGAACGGATCGGGTGTGCTGGAGAACTATTCGAACCTTTCCGCCTATGTCGCCCGCGGCGAAGCGCGCCCCGCCTTCAAGCGCGCTTTCGACGCCCCGTTAGCGGTTTTCACCGGCAAGCCACCGACGAGCTGACAGGCGTCGGCTCTGGGCGATTTGCACCGTCCCTCAGTTAGGGACGCCCTCTTCGGCTAGCGCAGGGATCGCGGGTTCGCCGGCTCGGTCCGCTCCGGCTCTTCGCCGCTTGACGACGCGCACCCACCAAGTGATGAAGCCCGTCACGAACAGCACGGCGGGCACCAAGCCGAGCACCACCCACAGCCATCTGACCGTGAGGCCCCAGTTGCGGCCGAAATGCAGGTTCACAACGAAGCGCACGAGCCAGTCGAGCGGTCGTCGGTCGTCGCTCAAGTCCGCGTCGAAATAGTCGATCGTCCACTCGAATGGATCCGGATAACAGAGGTAGACGGCGGTGAGCGCCCACATGAATAGTAGAACGAGCGTCCAGATCCCGAGCGCGTTGTGCAGCCGCCGCGCAAAGCGCGCCGACTTCGCCGGTTTGCCCGGCAAGAGGTTGTGACGCACTCGGCCGACGCCGGGCCACCAAATGATCGCGCCCGTAATCACGAGCGCGAAGAACAACAGCGCGCCGACGCCGTTCACCTTGCGGCCCGTTTGCCCCTTGAGGAGGTTGTCGTGCAGGTCCACGACCCACTCGATCGCCTCGACGATCGGCGGATACATCATGCCGATGTCGCGGAGCGCGTAAGGGTCGAACAACCGGTCGACCTCCTTGCCGTCTTCCAGCACCGTGATCATCACCGGCGAGTCCGGCCTGCGCCGCTCGATGACCGATGTGACTTCGTTTTGCGGATAGGCGCGGCGAACGGCGTCCTTTAGCTCATCACCCGTGAGCCGCGTGCCTTCCACCTTGACGCTGCGTGGTACGGACCAGCGGTTTATGTCGGGCCGGATCACGCTCAAGCTGCCGGTGACGCTGAGCAGCACCACGTAGACGCCGACCAGGAGCCCGATCCACAGGTGCAGTTGCACGAGCACACGCCGCCAGGTGAGCAGCTGCGGCGCTCGAATCCATCTTTGCCAGCCGGACTGTTTGGCCATCGCTACGCTTCGTTACTCGATTCTTGTTGGTCTTGTCGTTTCTCGAGCTGGTCGATGGTACGACAATGATCGTACCGAATCTGCATGCGAACGCCCAGGTGACGCCGCCTAGGGCGCCAAGGCTATTGTCTGACCTGGGTGCCCATGAGCCCGAGAATTGCTTCATAGACCTGGTCGAATTGTCGCCGCGTATCTGCGTCCAGGCTTGCAACTGACTGCCTCAACGTGTCGAGCTCACGCGCCAGTTGGGCGTGCGACGCAAGGAGCTTTCGAAACCTGACGAACGCACGCACGACGTACACAGTCATCTCAACGGCGCGTTTGCTGCTCAGGACGGTTGCCGCCATCAAAGCGCCGTGCTCTGTGAACGCCCACGGCCGATGCTTGCGGTGCTTGCCCGGACCACTCTCTAAGGTCGCAAATTGCGACCTTAGAAGGCTGGCTTCAGCGTCGTTAAGTTGGAACGCGAAGTCAGCAGGAAATCGATCGCTGTTGCGGCGGACTTGCTCGTTGAGGCGCTTCGTCGTAACTCCATAGAGAACAGCAAGATCCGAGTCGAGGAGCACGCGCACGTCCCGGATTACGGTAATGCGGCTAGCGACGTCGACGACCGTCTCGGTGGGGGGCGGCGGGCACACGCGGAAAGCATCGCGTCTCGCCAAGACTCCGGGCAATGCGCGAATCTCACCGCCGCGCCCGAAAATTACACCGCCGCCTTCAGATCAGTCTAGCGCTACGCGCCTTATGCAAGTCAGTGCCAGAATGGGACCGGCGTTTGGCGATCCCCGGCCTCGACGACGGATCGGGACGCACTCGAGCGAAAGGCAGGAGACGACAGTGTCGGAACATCACGCAAGAATCGAATGGCAGCGCAGCAGCGCGGACTTCACGTACGCGACGTACAACCGAGCGCACGAGTGGCAGTTCGCGGCCGCGAAGGTGCCGGCGTCGGCGGCCAAGGAATACCGCGGCGACGAGACGCGAGTGAATCCGGAGGAAGCGTTCGTTGCGGCGCTGTCGTCGTGTCACATGCTCGTGTTCCTCGCGGTCGCCGCGAAGCGGAAGCTCTCGATCGACGTCTACACGGACGACGCCGTCGGCGTGCTCGAAAAGAACGCCGACGGCAAGCTCGCCATCACGCGCGTGACGTTGCGGCCGAAAGTCATTTGGTCGGCCGGCGTGACCGTCTCGGCCGAGGACCTTGCGAAGATGCACCACGACGCGCACGAAGGGTGCTTCATCGCGAGCTCGGTGAAGACCGAGGTCAGCGTCGCGGCCCAAGGCTGATCGTGCTGCGCGGGAGATTCGTCGACAGGCCTTTTGGTCGGTCGCGACGCACAGGAATCGAGGAGCGTGGTAAGTGACGGAATTGCCAGTTGACGACCGGTCGTCCTCCGGGCCGGTGATTCGGCGCGCGACGCGCGACGACCTCAAGCACATCGGCCGGCTCGGCGCGCTGCTCGTCGCGGCGCATCATGAGTTCGACTCGCGGCGATTTCTCGCTGCGACGAGTCGGACCAAGGAGGCATACGCGGGCTTTCTCGGCTCGCAGCTCGATGAGCCGGATGCTGCGGTGTTCGTAGCCGAGGTGGACGCGGACGTGATCGGGTATGCCTATGTTGCCGTGGAATCGTACGACTACATGGCGCTGCGCGGGCCGTCGGGGGTGCTGCATGACATCATCGTGGATCCGGAGCGCCGCGGGGGCGGCGTGGGGCGGCGGTTGCTCGAGGCTGTGCTTGCGTATTTGCAGTCGCGGGGGTTGTCGCAGCTCGTGTTGTCGACGGCTGAGAGGAATGAGGCGGCGCAACGGTTTTTCGCGGGTGTGGGGTTTCGGCCGACGATGGTGGAGATGACGCGGGAGCTCTAATAATGAATACATCACGCTGTTCGCTATCAGTTCGTAGAGTAGTTCAACGTCGAGGCGAGGACGCTACGTCCGCCATTTCTTCCTTGGAGAGGTGACCGCGCCCTCGCCCGCGCGCTAGACTGCCGCCGCGCACCACTCCACTAAACTTCACCCATGAAACGCCTCGCCATCATCGCAGTGCTGGTGATCGTCGCACTCGGCGGCGCGTGGTACCTCGCGCGTCCCAAGCCGGTCAAAGTCGCCGTCGTCACCGCCGAGCGCGGCCCGGTCACGGCCACAGTCGCCAACACGCGCGCCGGCACCGTCGACGCCTGCCGCCGCGCGCGTCTCTCGTCGGCATCCGGCGGCCAGATCGCGAACCTGCCGGTCAAGAAGGGCGAGCACGTCAAACAAGGCCAACTCCTCCTCGAGCTCTGGAACGAAGACACCAAAGCCCAGCTCGAGCTCGAACGTCGCAACGCCGTCGCGTCCCGGTCGCTCGCAAGAGAAGCCTGCGTCACCGCCGACGTCGCCAAGCGCGACGCCGAGCGCAGCTCCAAGCTGCACGACCAGAAGCTCGCGTCCGAAGAAGCCGCCGACCAAGCCCGCGGCAAGGCCGACTCCTCGGCCGCCGGCTGCAAAGCCGCCGAGGACACGGCGCGCGTCTCCGACGCCCGCGTCGACGTCACCCAGGCGCAGCTCAAGCGCACCCAGCTCGTCGCGCCGTTCGACGGCGTGATCGCCGAGATCAACGGCGAGCTCGGCGAGTTCGTCACGCCGTCGCCCGTCGGCATCCCCACGCCGCCGACCATCGACTTGATCGACGCCACGTGCCTCTACATCAGCGC